>JARGOZ010000001.1:98785-105755 GCA_029213025.1 Verrucomicrobiales bacterium | reverse complement strand
GTCAGATCGAGCTGGTTTTTTTCGACGGTGAAGAAGCTTTCGGACCAAATATTACGACCACAGACGGTCTGTACGGCAGCAAACACTATGCTTCTCAAATGGTGTTGGTTCCCGAAAGAAAACGACCGGAATGGGGGATTCTACTCGATATGGTAGGAGATAAAAATTTAAATATTCGTGCCGCTGTGCAAATTCCGAATGCGTCGATTCAAGCATTAAAGAAAGCGGGCGAGGCTGGTCACGTTGTGGACATTGAAAGGGTGAAAAACAAGGTGGAAATGATGTCACGGTATTTGCTGGAAGCAGCCAACGATCTGGAAGTCCGCTCAAAGTTTGGGATTAGTTCACAATTCATTACCGATGACCACATTCCATTGAACACCGGGGCTGGGATACCGACTATCGATCTGATTGATTTTGACTATGGTAACTATTGGCACACTCCGGCTGATACCCTCGATAAAATCAGTGCGGAAAGTCTGGAAACCGTTGGCCGGGTCACGCTACTGATGATCGAGAAATATTTGCGGTAACGAACAATAATTGATTTCGAGGATTATTCGAAGTAGATTTTCGGCCACAAAATTATGAAACAATTCGCGTCTTTTCTGTTTATATTTACTTTGTCAATTGCCTGCCGCGTAACCGCTGAGGAGGTAGCCCTTGCCGGTGCGGAAACCGGCAAGTGGACAATGGATTACGATGCCGCCTTAAAGCTGGCGAATGAAAAGCAGTTACCTTTACTCCTGAACTTTACCGGCTCGGATTGGTGCGGATGGTGCAAGTTGATGGATAAGAACGTTTTCGCCGGCGAAGCCTGGAAAACATTCGCGAAGGACAACGCAGTCCTGGTGACGCTCGACTTTCCGAGAGATCCTCTCAAAGTTCCTCAAGACTATCTGGCGAGAAACCGGGAACTGCAGAAAAAATTCGGGGTGCAGGGATATCCCACCTATGTTGTTCTTGATAGTGACGGTGAAACTGTTCTGGGGCAACTCGGTGCCGGTCAGGACAAAACTCCTGAATCTTTCGTTACCGAGTTTAAAAATACGGCGCGTTTCAGTGCAGCTAGTATAAAGGCCTATTCTGAAGCGAATCCTGATAAAGCGGCTGCGTTTAAGGCCGCTATCGAAGACAAGAAAAAAGTCGAGGCCGAACTGCGGGCATGGATCGGCACACGACCTGAGCAAAACGAGGCGAACAATAAAATCTTTTCGGATTTTAAGAAGCGGATGGAAGCCGCTGCTGAAAAACTGGATGAATTCCAGTAAGAGGCACAAAGACCGATGTGGAGATATTTTCAAAATAAGAAAGACGAGTTCGTCAGGAAAATCCTCCGCCCGGTTCCCGAAGACTTTTTTTCGTTTGAAACCGGAGAACCGTTCGAGGTCTGTATTGAGTGTAAATCTGATATAACAGGGCCGAATTCGGATTACATTATCGAGAAAGCCTGGCAGGACGACGAGCTTATCTACGAATATGCCCTTTGCGAAAGTTGCTGTCGAGACCTGAGAGGAGAGATGTCGAAGGAGTCGATGAAGTATCTGAAAAAGGCTCTTCGGAAACCGGTTTTAAAGACGACAATTGATGGTTGCAGATGTTGCGGTTTACCAAGGCTGGAACTTCCCGGTTATACTTTGATTGGCTCCTGTCTGGGACGCGAAATGATATTTTGGAACGTCCCTGTCCTGATATGTGAGCCTTGTCTGGCTATCATAGCAGAGGGACTTTCAAAACAGACAAGGGATATTATGGATGACTTCGAAGAACGAAATTTTCCCGGCCCTCCGGAGGCCGAAATCGATCTGCCAAAGCCACGCAGGAAAGTCGTTCTCATGTAAACTTCCGGAATAGTCGTACCCTGTTAGATCGAGGACCTAACAGGGTCCAGTCGATTTGAAGGACTTAAAGTTAATAAAAAAGGCACCAATTTTCATTGGTGCCTTTTCTATATTACTTACTCCTGTATTATCGAAAAATTAATTTGAACTTACGTCAGCGACTGCGCCTGTTGCCATAGCGATGAGATAGCTCAATTCCACGTTACTTCTGCGATAGGCGCCATGGACTTTGGCGTGGATCAGCTCCAGGGAAAGCTCCACCAGACTCAGGGCCTGTTTTTGTGTACATTTTAAAGTCGAAACGAGGCTCGCACACAGTTTTTCCCGCAGTTCGGAGGCGTCGTCATGGACAGAATACTGGCGAATCAGAATTACCGAAAGTTCTCTGCAAAACCGGATCAATCCCCGCCCGTTGCCTTCCCGGAAAATTCTGTCGGTCAGCTCGAATTCCGCCGTGGATTGGTTGCGATTGGTACTGCTCTTGTGTTGGCTGCGGATCATCACGTGATCTACAGGTTTTCCGGTTCCGGGATCAGTATGAAGAGCAGTTGCGTTTTGTGGTATCATTTTAAGGTTGGTTGAGTGTATTTCATCCCGGCAGAACTAAGTCGTTAGGGATTCTTTATTTTCTACGCGGGAAAGACGGTTATTATTAGTTGATCATTCATAAAAACGAAATTTCTCAGCGGGATTGCGACTAGCGATTTTTTGGTGTTGCTGCCAATCAATTAACTGTGATGTCTTTAACAGCACCTGTAGCGGTCGCGATCAAATAACTCAGTTCAATGTTTGATCGGTGGTATGTCCCGTGAATCTTGGCATGGATTAGTTCCATGGAAAGGTCAACGAGGCAGTCCGCCTGCTGTTCAGAGCAATGAAGGGTTTTCACGAGGCTGTCAGCAGTTTTCCGTTTAACGATCGCGGCGTCGTTTTCGACTATGTAACGTCTGATAATAACTCCCGAGAGTTCGCGGCAGAATTTGATGAGAACTCGACCATTTGCTTCCCGGAAGATTTTTTCAGCCAGACGACTCTCTGCCGAGATAGCCTCTTTAGCGCAATCGAAATTGCGGATGGAGTCCGTGTAAATTGTGGGATCAAGGCGGTTTGATTCCAGATCAGGAATTTCAGGGGAAGGTTGGGTGGGTTCGGTCTTCATTGTAGTGAGACCATACCCAAAGGGGTGGGACATCGAGGGGACACTCCCGAAGAAAACAGAAAAAATGTCGTTCTTCTTTTGATTTGCCGTGTCGGCAAAATACAAATGGCGACCGAAGCCGCCATTTGTATGAAAAACTGATTGTTGCGGGCGGTTCTATTTCCCTTTTCTACGTCGATGAACTTCCAGTTGGGCTATCGATTGCATAATTGCCTTCTGGATTTCCTCCGCATCTTCAGTTACCTCCGTCTCCGAAAGTGTCTTGCGGGCCCTTTCCAGAGCTTTCTCGACAGCTTGAGCATCGATATCATCCTGATCTACCGCCATATCAGTTAAAACAGACACGTAGTCATTTGAAATCTCTACGATGCCTCCGCCGACGGCTAAAGAGCGTTCCTTGCCGTCTTTGATATACTTGAGTTCACCGGGCTGAAGAGTTGTCACGAGAGGTGCGTGGGCTCTGAGAATCCCGAGATCCCCTTCGCTACCAGGCAAAACCACACTGTCTATCTCGTCAGAGAAAGTTTTAGCTTCCGGAGTTACGACGTCGAGATGCATCCTCTTATTTAAAATTGAGTTGGATATACTTAGGAATTCACTACGGCATCGATGGCACCCTTCATGTAGAAGTCGTTTTCGGCCACGCTGTCGTGTTTACCATCCAGGATTTGCTGAAATCCTTTCACCGTTTCAGCAACGGGAACATAAACGCCGGGGATACCGGTGAAGACTTCTCCGACGTGGAAAGGTTGGCTGAGGAATTTCTGAATTTTACGGGCGCGGAAGACGATAAGTTTATCTTCTTCACTCAATTCGTCCATACCCAGAATCGCAATAATATCCTGCAAATCTTTGTATCTCTGCAATACGTTCTGAACCCCGCGGGCTACTGCATAGTGTTCCTCCCCGACGACTTCCGGCGCAAGAGCTGTTGATGTCGATGCGAGTGGATCAACCGCAGGATAAATACCAAGCTCAGCGAGGGAGCGTTCCAAAACGACCGTCGAATCGAGGTGGGCGAAAGTGTTGGCCGGAGCGGGGTCGGTCAAGTCATCCGCCGGCACGTAAACCGCCTGAAACGATGTGATTGAACCGCTCTTGGTGGATGTGATTCGCTCCTGCAGTTGTGCCATTTCCGAAGCGAGTGTCGGTTGGTAGCCAACTGCGGAAGGAGTTCTTCCGAGAAGGGCTGATACTTCTGCACCAGCCTGTGAGAAACGGAAGACGTTGTCAACAAAGAGCAGAACGTCCTGGTTTTTTTCGTCCCGGAAATACTCCGCCATAGCGAGGGCGGAAAGTGCGACCCGGAGACGTGCGCCCGGAGGCTCATTCATTTGTCCGTAGACCAGAGCCACTTTCGATTTACTCAGATCTTTCTGGTTGATAACCTCCGCTTCGCTCATTTCCCAGTAGAGATCGTTTCCTTCCCGGGTTCTTTCTCCAACACCGGCGAACAGCGAATAGCCACCATGCTCGCGGGCAATGTTGTTGATCAATTCCATGATGATCACGGTTTTACCCACACCGGCACCACCGAAAGCGCCCACTTTACCGCCCTTGGTAAACGGACAAATCAGATCGATAACTTTAATGCCTGTCTCAAGAATCTCCGCAGATGTCGCCTGATCAATCAATGACGGCGCTGGACGGTGAATTGGATACCTCTTGGTAGCATTCACGGGGCCTTTATTATCAACCGCATCACCGGTAACGTTAAAGATGCGACCAAGAACACATTCGCCGACCGGCACTGAAATAGGTCCTCCAGTGTCTACAATTTTCATCTGGCGCTTCAAGCCTTCAGTAGACGACATGGCTACTGCACGAACCCATCCGTCTCCCAGGTGTTGCTGAACTTCGAGTGTCAGTTTAGTTGCTACTCCATTGATATCATAACTCACTTCGAGTGCGTTATAGATCTCTGGTATTTTTCCGGAAGCGGAAAAGTCAGCATCAATGACTGGTCCAATCACCTGGACGATGGTTCCTTCGTTGCTCATCAGTTATTTCTCCTAATTAAAGAATATGGGTTCTGCTATAGTAAATTTGTATAAAAATCGGGACTCAAGACCGGAGATCACTCCAGAGCTTTCATCGCGGTTGTGATCTCAAGCAATTCGGCCGTAATGGCAGCTTGTCTCGCTTTGTTGTATTCGAGAGTCAGATCTTTCACCATCTGGTTGGCATTATCAGTAGCGCCTTTCATGGCTACCATCCGCGCACTGTGTTCGGACGCGCGGGATTCAAGGATCATTTGATAGACCTGATAATCTACATATTGGGGCACGATCCGATCCAATACGTGGGATGCACTCGGTTCGAAAATGTAGCCTCCATAATTTCCGAGATTACCGGCTGAGACTTCGACAGGATCACTGTCTCCACCCATACCGACAAAATCTTTGTCCCGGCCCAAATCAATGGCACGAACCGGAAGCAATGTCTCGAACATCGCTTCTTGCGTCATGGTATTGATGAAATTAGTAAATCCTACTTTTACAGACTTCAATTCTCCCGAGAGGAATTGATCGATGATGAACTGGGAAATTCGTCTGGACTCGATAAACGGGACAGGATCTCCGATCGTGAAGTCCGCTATCAAATCTTTACCGACACGGGCCATAGCTTTGCGGCCCTTGGATCCCAGAGTTACGTAGGATGCGTTGGTATCAGCCTGCTTGCTGGTGAGACGAATCAAATTGGAGTTTAACCCGGCACACAGACCTTTGTCCGTTGTAATCAAAAGGACCAACTCTTTATCTCCTTTTCCCTCCTGGAGCAGGGGATGGCTGTCTTCGTCACATTGCTCTTTCAGATTAACAAGAACCTTGTTCATCAGGTCCGCATAGGGGCGTCCCGATGTTGCCTGGTCCTGCGCCTTTTTCATTTTAGACGCAGCCACCAATTGCATGGCTTTGGTAATCTGCGCCGTGTTTTTTACCGAACTAATTCGGCGGCGGATGTCACGAAGGTTGGCCATTTAAAATTAAATCAGAATTTAGGCGGGTTTGTAGCTTCCTTTGAAGTCTTCAATTGCCTGTTTCAAAGTTTTGGTAAGATTCTCGTCGAGAGCTCCTTTATCGCGGATCTCCTTCAGAACTGCCTCTTTGCGGGTGGTGAAAAATTCCTGCAGTTTGTTCTGGCAGTCTTTGATGCTTTCCACCGGAACGTCATCAAAATACCCGTTTTGCATGGCGAAAAGAGACACAAC
The DNA here is from genome assembly GCA_029213025.1 of Verrucomicrobiales bacterium. GTDB lineage: Bacteria > Verrucomicrobiota > Verrucomicrobiia > Verrucomicrobiales > DEV007 > Arctic95D-9. Next base: position 99,544 of record JARGOZ010000001.1, on the reverse strand, counting down.
CTCTACCTCCATGGCAATCGGTGTGTATTGTTTCTGCTTAAACAGTTCCACAATCCGGCTGCCCCTTGCAAGGGTAGCTTTGGTTCTTTCGTCGAGGTCAGAACCGAACTGGGCAAAAGCCTGCAATTCGCGGAACTGGGCAAGGTCCAGTTTTGTCGTTCCCGCCACCTTTTTGATCGCTTTTGTCTGCGCAGATGATCCTACCCGGCTCACGGAAAGACCCACCGAAATCGCCGGGCGAATACCCTGGTAGAACAGGTCGGTTTCCAGGAAGATCTGACCGTCGGTAATTGAAATCACGTTTGTCGGGATATAGGCCGATACGTCACCCGCCTGGGTTTCGATGATTGGTAGTGCCGTAAGCGAACCATCTCCGTTTTCGTCACTAAGTCGAGCCGAACGTTCGAGAAGACGGCTGTGGAGGTAGAAAACATCGCCTGGATACGCTTCACGTCCGGACGGGCGACGAAGAACCAGAGAAACCTGACGATAAGCTACCGCATGCTTGGAGAGATCATCGTAAACGATCAAGGCATCCATCCCCTGATCCATAAACCATTCACCCATAGCGCAGCCGCCGTAAGGGGCGAGGTATTGCTCGGTAGCGGAGTCAGAGGCCGAAGCCACCACAACTATGGTGTACTCCATAGCTCCTGCGGCTTCGAGAGTCGCGATAGTTCTGGCGACGTTAGCGAGCTTCTGCCCAACTGCTACGTAAATTGAATAGATCGGTTTGTGGGCGGTGTTTCCGGAATCCTT
>JARGOZ010000001.1:56435-98775 GCA_029213025.1 Verrucomicrobiales bacterium | reverse complement strand
TATCAATAGCAACGGTTGTTTTTCCGGTGGAACGGTCACCAATGATCAGCTCCCGCTGACCGCGTCCGATCGGAATCATAGCATCGATCGCCATAATACCGGTTTGAACCGGAACAGACACTGACTGGCGGGGGATGATTCCCGGAGCAATTTTTTCAACTGGATAAGTTTCTGTGGAAGCAATATCACCTTTTCCATCAATAGGCTGGCCGAGAGCATTCACAACCCGTCCAAGCAAACCGGTACCAACAGGCACGGAGAGAAGTTTACCGGTGGAACGAACTTCATCTCCCTCTTTGATGTGGAGACCATCACCAAGAAGAATACAGCCGACCTCGGTTTCCTCCAGGTTAAGTGCGAGACCGTAGAGTCCTCCGGGAAACTCTACCATTTCATTAAGCATAACATCGCTGAGGCCCTCCACCTTGGCGACCCCGTCGCCAATTTCGCGGACGATTCCGACGTTTGATTTGGCTACCGAAGTCTTCAGACTTGCGATTTCAGATTCCAGTTCCTGCAGGATATTACTCATGACTTTTCGTCAGTTGATCTTCGATCTATTTTTAGTTAACAAAATTTATTAGAAAGGCGTTCGATCCGGTTCTTTACACTTCCGTCCCAAACATCGCTACCGACTCTGATGCGCATGCCACCAATGAGTTCGGGATTTACTGAAAAAGTGGCTTCGATTTGATTGCCATACTTTGCCTGTAGGTCGGCAATTACCGTCTGCTGCATCGCTGCATCCAGCGCAACAGCACTTTCCACAAGAGCCTGATTTTTCTCCACTTCAAGCTTTACCAGACGCCACAGCGAATTAATAACCGCGAGATAGCCTCTTGGTTTGGTCGTTGCAAGCCGGTTCACGATGCCGCGAACCAGTTGAAGATCCACCTTGCCCGAGGTTGTCACTGCCTCCAGCAACTTCTTGGCGGTTCTTTTGGCTTCTTTATTGGATTTCATCGGTTACGTGGAACGTGCTAATGCAGGCTAAAGGGATACCTGTCCTGCGACTTCTTCGTTGATCCGCTTTTGGTCGCTGTCATCGAGGACTTTTCCGGACACTTTCGAAGTAGCACCGATAACAAGCCGTCCAAAGTCAGCTTTGAGTTCTGACATGACTTTCTCGTGCTCAATACGGGAAGCCTCCCTGGCTTTTTCTACAATTTGATTGGCCTCGTTGATCGCCGATTGCACCTTCTGTTCTCTAACTGACTCGGCACTCTCGCGTGCTTCATTGATGAGGCGTCCGGCGTCATCATTAGCTTTGTCCAACATTGCCTGAACTCTCTCCTCGGCTTGTTCCAGGTCAGATTTGATTTTCTTCAATCCCTCCTCACCTTCGGCGATTCTACGACGCCGGGCTTCCAGCATTTCTGTCACCGGACCAAATGCGTATTTGGAAAGGATTAAGTAAACGATCAGGATAATGATGACCTGCGCAAGGAAAGGTCCCCACTGCAGTCCGAAAACTTTTAAGATATCGCCCATTTTGCTTTAAGATTTGCCAATGACAAAGATCGGGGCACCGAATGATCGGTGCCCCAAAAACTTTTTAGCCTTGCAGAGCCATAACCAGACCATAGATCGCAATCGCTTCCGCCAAAGCCATCCCGATAATCGCAATCGTCAGGATGTTACCAAAAGCGGTAGGGTTACGACCAACAGCACTGGCCGCAGCCATTCCGGTCATTCCAATTCCAATGCCTGCACCTGCTCCGGCGAGGCCGAGAGCAAAGTTGCCATTGAATTCCAACTCAGCGAGAAGAGGAAGCATTTCGGTTACCATTGTCATATCTTTATCAATTTAGTTGTTTCTGTTCTCCGCCGCCCACTCGTTTCGTATGGTCCCGACGGAAAAATTGTTTTTAATGTGCCTCTTCGTGAGCGGTTGAAAGCTTTACAAATACGGCGCAAAGCAGCGCAAAAACTGTAGCTTGCAGGACACCTACAAGGATTTCCATAAAGTAAAAGGGCAGGGGAACAATCACGCTGGCAATGAACATAGGAACTCCACCCAGTCCCAGTTGTTTTCCCAGTGCCATCATCGAATGCAATAGTGTTTCACCGGCGAAAACATTGCCAAACAATCGCAGAGACAGCGATACCGGTCGTGCCGCAATTGATATCAGTTCAATCACTCCCACCAACATGAAAATAGGTAGCAAGGCCCATTTCATTGCTCCTTCAAGTCCGCCTTTGGGTGCGAAGGTATGCTCAATAAATCCCTTGATCCCAACTTCTTTGAAAGTAACCCACGCCCACACGATCATAAATACACATGCCAAGGCCAGTGTGAAGTTTAAATCGGTAGTAGGAGGACGCAACAAAGGAGTAAAGGGCGCTATGTGATGTTCGTCGGGGCTGTGGTCCGCATTATCTTCGCCGTGTGCTCCGTGAGTGTCTTCTCCATGATGCTCGGCATGACCGGCATCAGCCTTAATCGTCAGCGGACCTGACATATATTCTTCACCTCCGGCAAACCCCACTGTGCCAACTCCCGGAATAAGCCCTGCCCAGTTGGAAGCCAGAACGAAGATGAAAATGGTTGCCAAAAGCGGAAAAACTTTCGGTGCAACATGGTGACCGACGATCGACTCAACCTGAGTGTAGAGAAACTCCACTATATATTCGACGAAGTTCTGTTTTTTGCCGGGGATTGTCTCCATCCTCTTCGTTGCCATCCTCGTAAAAATCAAAACCGAAGCGGTAACGATCAATGCAAAGAATATCGAATTGGTAAACCACCCCAGCCCTGGAAGAGCTCCTGGAGCGAGTCCGGCAGCGAATAAGGGGTAGATCGAATCTGTTATCGAAAGGGATAGGATGAAATCCATCGCGGAATTGAAATTGGCTGAGCGTATTTTGCTCCTGTGCGCGGCATGGTAAACAAAGATTCCAAGACCGCAACGGCTATTTGTGAAAAATTTCACAATCTATTTCGTAATTCGGAAATTTAAGTTATTCCGAATCGCATTTTTCTATTGTTTATCAGTGCTGAAGCGTGGTTGTCTCGTGATTTTTTTGTTTCGGCGCACTGTAAATTGAATTTAATTCCGTATGAATAATATAAAAATCGTATAAGTTTTTCTGCTGCATGAGCTATTTGGTTCGGAGTCTATTTTTGATCATTTTCCGGTGACGGGAAACGCACAGATTTTGAAAAGTGAGGTTCCGGCGGGTCTTTTCAGGAAAGGCACCGACCAGCAGACCAATGCCTTTTCCATTCTGCCAAAACGAAAACCAGCTGTTCCGGTGGCAATTCTTCGTAAACGTGCCGAAACCATCGCGAGAATGAAGCTGCCTTACGTTTTTGGTGGTTCGTCGCCTTCCGACGGGGGGATGGATTGTTCCGGCAGTATTCAGCATCTCTTGAAATCGCTGGGCTACCAAAATGTGCCTCGAACCAGCTTTCAACAGTATGAATGGGTGAAGCAAAGAAGTCGTGTCAAAAAGACCAAAGTGATTGATGAAAAGGATTTATCGCCGGGAGATCTAATTTTTTGGGGCGGTACCTATCGCTCCGGGCACAAGGTGTCGCATGTTATGTTATACACCGGCAAAGGAACCGACGGCAAATTGTATATGTACGGGGCGCGCAGTGTCAGAATCGAAGGAGTCGGTGGTGCCGGAGTTGATATTCATGAGCTGCGCCCCGGGCATCATAAGAATCTGATCGGGTTTGGGACCGTACCCAATACGCTGGCTCACTGATTACGGGAAGTGTTTCTGACCTCCACTTTGTCAAAGAAGAGTGGTAAGCCGTTGAATGGTGATCCCACGAGAAAAGCCCTCCCGTAAAGTGAGTGGGTAAGCGTAGCGGGGAAAACATCGTGAACTAATTGGGGTGTGGCGGGTTTTTCGGAGCCGGATGGCCATACTCTGCCACTCAGTCGCCAAAAAGTGGCTTCCAGTTCCATTTCAAGTTCGATAAAGTGCCATTGCGCTGAAACCCAATTGAAGGGGCTTGCTGCGATTACCTCTCCGTATTGAACCAGTTCGAGTTGATTTTTACCCGCCGCAATTCTCAGGGTAAAACCATACTCTCCGAATATTCCAACTCCCATCCTCGGCTTAAGCCGTTTTCTTTCTTTGCCCAACACTTTGGCAGTGATGGATATGTGATAATCCTTGAGTAACTCCCCCAATTCGACCCGGCATTGTTGAACGGGTTCCGGAGTGAGACGAATCATTTGTTCGCCTTCAAATTCATAGGCGCGCCACGATCCCGAAACCGACAGGTAGCGGGCCGATTCTGCTTCAGAATCAAACAGAATATTGGTGGGTGCTTCGACAGGTTTATTTTTATCCTCTCCAAACAGCTCCGGACTGGATTGTGCGATCAGCAGAACGAAAACGGGAAAATAGTAAATCGGAATCACAATGATGTTATCATTCTCCGAATTTCGCTTCCCTGCAAACCGTTAGCCGTCGTGGAAAATGATTTGAATAAAGATCGAAGCGGCTCAACCGTTTTCAGTTCGATGTCTACTTCATCTATAATTCAATCAACGATTTCCGATCACGAAGAAACGGTAAAAAAGTTCCGGAGTGAATGTGCGGCAACCATAGAGAAAATGGCTGATGCCACTGTAAAAGCGCTCAAGAATGGAAATAAGATCTGTTTTTTTGGCAACGGGGGCAGCGCAGCAGATTCCCAGCACTTTGCTGCAGAGTTTGTGGTGCGTTTTACCCGAAACAGAGATTCGCTACCTTCTATTGCGTTTACGACTGATACCTCAATTATCACTGCCTGTGCTAACGATTTCGGCTATGATGAGATATTTGCGAGGCAGGTCAGGGGTCTTTGTAATCGCGGAGATATCGTTGTGGGAATTTCAACTTCTGGAACCAGCAAAAACGTAGTGAAAGGTCTGGAAGCCGCTCGCGATACCGGAGTCACGACATTTGCGTTTACCGGTGATAAAGGAGGTGTATGTGCGGAAATTGCCGATTTGGCACTGTGTGTTCCGTCCCCGGTTACGGCCCGGATTCAGGAGTGCCATTTAATAGCCGGTCATCTAATTTGTGATATCGGTGAAGCAGCTTTTACTGTTTAAGGTGTTTTTCGACCGGGGTTAGAATGCGCTCCAACTCCGCCAGTATCTTTTCGCATTTTTCAATACTGCGGATGTGTGGTTCATACTTTTCCCGATGTTCCCGGCAGACGGTTCGTAAAGGGTCGAATAGCGTCACAAAATCGGCGAAAAAATGATTGGTCTCAACTCCGAAAGCAGTTCGCTGAGCATCGGACAGCTTGTCACGCTGGTCGTTCAGAATGGCGCTGTAGAAAGAGCGAATATTTTGTACCGAACGACCGCCTGTGTAGGCCCCGCAAGCGAGGAAGACGCCGGCTACAGCATAGGCAATTGCGTTCCACGGTGCGAGATCCGCAACGGTTAATCCAACACCGCCGATAACCGCGACCACTGCTATAGCAATGAAGGACCATATCGCACGCCCGCGTTTTTTAAACCGGCGGGTCAACTCTTCTTTGAGATCAAGTTCCAGCAGTATATCGGAGGTAGCTTTTTCGACACTTTTGCAGAGACGGACACGAGATTCGGTCCAATCCGGCATACCGTCTTCGCCTACACTGAGAGACAGGTTGAAGTGCTGCTTCATTTCCTTAGAGACACGTTCCCATAGTTGCTGGACGTCCTCTTCCACCGATTTGGCACCACTCTCAACATTCTGTCTCACGGCTTTCATGGTAGTGGCGAAAATGAACCCTTCGATTTCCTCCGCGTTCTGACTGGAAGGAGTCAGGGAGGAAAGCAGTCTGAATTCCGCATTTAAGAGAGGCTCTGCCTGCAGGCCTGCCGACATGAAACTTTGATCGAGAGATGTGAAAAGAGGCTCAAGTTTCTTTATCGAACGGCCTTTCTGTATCTCCACTGCGGGCTCCAACTCGCTCAATAGATCGGAGTCGGCGCGGATTATCTCTATAGCAGTCCCCAGTTTCTCCTTCACTTCATTGAGTACGAAACAGGCAGCACGCCAGGCATGGATCAGTTTGGTAAGTCGGGTTTCGGAAGATTCCACCACACCGGAAATGTGAGCTTCGAGATCATCGATTCGGCTGAACGGGCTCAGGGTTGAAGTATCAAGCCCGGTAGTTTTTGCAAGAAAGGCCTGCTTGGCGGAAACAGCAAAAGTCGGATAGCGGCGGTTGAATCGATGCTGTGCTGTTTTCTGAAGGTGATCAAGTATCGCTTTTACTTCCTCTTCCGAGCGCAGTTCGCATTGCTGAAGTATAAAAACGATCTTCTTTCGCCAATGATTATGGATGCGATCCAGTAGATCCCAGGTAGTCGCGCCCCAGGGATTGGTTACCGAAAACACAAACAACACGAGATCGGCTGCGGGAAGAAAATGCTCAGTGATTTGCTGGTGACGAGGTTCTATCGAATTGGTTCCCGGGGTATCGACAATATTGAAATCCTTCAGGAATTGATTGGGTCGATAGATTTCCAGAATATCTTCTGAAAACTCGAATTCATGCGCCTCTTTACCGTATTTGAAATAGGCAATTTGACTTGTCGACGGGATGACATCGGTAGAGCAGAAATCCTCACCGAATATAGCGTTGAGAAGAGTTGATTTCCCCGAATTTACTTCGCCTGCGACCACGAAGAGGAAGGGATCCTGAAGATTTGCCATCAGGTTTTTCAGCATAGCAATACGAGCCGCGTCCATACCGGCCATTTCGCACAGGTCGCCCAACTCGCGGACCGCAGTTCCGAGCCTCGAACGGGTTTGGAAGTAATTCTGGCCCAGCATATGTTGGTTAGACGATGTATCGGCAATGCTCACTAGGAAAATATTCAACCGAATTTGTTAACCTAAGCAAAGCTTTTTCGCAGGATTTCGCTGTTTTTACGGCCTTTCCATAGTGAACCGGTCCGTAGTTCGGCAATATCCGGCAGGCACTTCCATTCTTCCTACGGGTTCGTAGTTGTCTGTATCGACCAGCAGAGTTTCCGGATCCAGAATGCCGTCTCTGACGAACAGGCGCTGTACGAGGCCGATCACGAGCCTGTTGCGCCCTATTTCCATGGTTGCCCACTCTTTGCACTCGATAGCCACAGGAGCTTCGGAGATTCGAGGTGGGCCTACAGAGAGGCTCTCCGTCGTATTCAGACCGGCCAATGAGATTTCGCTCTCACCCGCAGGGATTGCAGCGGATGTCATGTTCATCGGGCCGGCAGTTGATTCATCTACCAGATTTACGACGAACTCTCCGGTGCGACGGATATTGCGTGCCGTGTCTTTCGGGATACCTGGAGCCCTGTCACCGGGGGCAAAACCCACGATGGGTGGCCGGGTTCCGAGGACGTTGAAAAAGCTAAACGGTGCAGCATTAACTATTCCGGTTTCGTCGAGGGTAGTTACCCAGGCTATAGGCCGGGGCACAACCAGCCCGGCCAATAGTTTGTAGCTGTACTTCGAGTGTTCACCCGTCAGGTCAAATTCCATGCCGGAACATAGAAAGAAACGTGAGGTAGTGCGAATGCTTTTGCACCTTGATTTTACCCGCAAAAAAAAGCCGCTCCGGAATTTTCCGGGGCGGCTTCGATTAAAGTAGATTTATCGAAAATTACAGACTCTTCTTCAAGTCTTCGAATTGAGCCTGTAGGGCTTCAATCTTTTCAGTGATTTCACCCATCTTCTTCAGAGTTGCTGCTGTAGTTCCAGCTTTGACTGGAGATGCTGCGCTCTTTGCTGCAGTTGCTGCTGCCGGCTTGGATGCGGCTTTAGCTTTGCGCTTCGCCGGCTTACGTGTGGCACGCTTTGCTGCGGCAGGTTTGGCTGCTGCTTTCTTTTTACGTGTCGGACCGCTTGCGTATCCCTGATCTACACACCATTTCTTGATCGAAATAGGGTTGATCTTGTACTTCTTCTTCGCAGCGGATTGACCACCGCGACCGTGTTTAGCATCGTAATCCTTTACGAATTGGACGACTTCCTGTTTGGTTTGATCACTATATCTAGTTGCCATAATAAATAAGGTAGTAAGGGGAGGGGGCTGCAAACCATAATACAGAAAAAATGTTTTTAAAATAAAAAGTATAAATATTTAGTATATTTGCAATTCATCTTTAAGATGTCTTAATTAAATTTACAAACATACAAGCTCAGTAGGTAGGGAAGATTCTTGCAGAGTAAATCCGATACAGATAGATTTCCGGTATGATTCGATATGTATTACCGGTTTTGGCGTTCACTTTAGTGGCAGTTGTCTCGTTTTCGGTTTGGGCGTTTGGCGGAAGAGTATTGAATTCCACCTGGTCTCTTTACACATCGTGTGCCGTGGTTTTCCTGTTGCTGGGTGGCGTGGCATTGTTGCCTTTTTCCGGTGGAGCGGGCCGTAAACCTCTCTATCGTCTGCTCTGGCTGTTTCCTCTATCTTTTACTGTCTACTCGATTTGCTGGACGGTAGGCTGGCTGTCTTTTAAGAACCACTTCGGCGAGATTGTGGGTTCGGCCACCGGTATTATAGCGATGACTGCGGTGATCAGGACAAAACTTCCGTATTCGCGAACTGTACTGGAAGCTTCGGCTGTAGTATTCCTATTTTACACGGTTGGATATTACGCCGGCGAAATGATCTATAAGGAAGTCGGGGGACTATGGGGGAAGCTGGGCTGGGGAACAGGTTTTGGCGCCGGGCTCGGAGCCGGGCTTGCCTATTTGGTTCAACTCTCTGCTTCGTCGAGAAATTGAGCCAGTGCATCCAGGCATATTGACGACCATGTTTCCAAATGATCTCTGTCTGCGAGCAAATCGGAATACGACCTAAAACAGAGGTCGGCAATGTTGTCTTCCCCTGCGGTTACATTCTGATTTTGTAGCGTCACGAGATGAACTACACCGAGATGAACCTGGCCTACTTCATTTGAATCATCGTTGAGCAGCCCGATGATGCGCTGCCGGTGTGAACAGTTGATATGCAGTTCCTCCTCGATTTCACGCTCGACTCCTACCGTGTAGGTGTCCCGGTCGAGTGATGAGGCGGCATAGTCTGTATCATTGATATGCCCTCCGATGCCAATGGAGCCTTTCGCCGCGAGTCGTTTTTCCCCGCCGCCTTTCCCACGGAAGTAATGAAGAATTTGGTCGTCGTGATGAAATATAGCGTAGGGGATGATTTGTTTGTGTCCCGGGTCGTCTTCCGCCAGATCTCTGCTCAGAAAAAAGTTGTTTTCCGGATCCAGAATGGAAGGTAGATAATCCACTACGTCGGTGCGGAATCCTTCAAAGGCTCCAAGCTCATCGAAGAGGGATCTTTTGATAACGAGGACATTTTCGTCTGCATACTTGCTCATAGGGCACGATCACTGACGCGAAGCGATAGTGTTGTCAAATTAAAATCAGGGGGCCGCTGTAGCTGCCTCCTTTCAGTGGAGAGCATCATTTGACAATGAATTGAGGCCAAATATGATCGCTAATGCGTAAGACAGTGGTGACTTTTAACGTCACAGCCGTTTAGCAGAATTTTATGAAACATAATCTCAGTCAGGACCTCGAAAAGAAATTTCGATCTTCGGCCCCGGGATACTGGGCCAGTAAAGGAGTTTCGGAAGAGGAATGGAACAGCCATATTTGGCAGTTAAAAAACCGTATTACATCGCTTTCCGGGCTGGAAGAGCATCTCGTGCTCTCTGAAGAGGAACGAAACGGGGTCATTCTCTCCGGCTCAAAGCTGGCCATGGCGATCACCCCGCATTTCTTTAATCTGATCGATAAAGAAGATCCGAACTGCCCGATTCGCCGCCAGGTCATCCCGCGAGTTGAGGAAACCTGGGAGATGGATTACGAAATGAGCGATCCGTGTGGTGAGGACTCTCATATGCCGGTCCCGGGACTGGTGCACCGGTATCCTGACCGCGTGTTGTTTCTGGTGACCGACCGGTGTGCATCCTACTGCCGGTATTGTACGCGCAGCAGGGTGGTGAGTGGTGCCGGCGATCAGGAGTTGGACACGGATTACGAAGCCGCGTTTCGCTATCTCGAAGAACATACTGAAGTGAGAGATGTTCTTTTATCCGGCGGTGATCCACTTTTGTTTTCCGACGCGAAACTCGAGAAAATACTGGTCCGCCTGCGGTCAATTGAACACATCGAATTCCTCCGGATTGGATCGAGAATTCCGATCTTTCTCCCGCAAAGAATTACCCCTGAGCTTTGCGAAATGTTGCAGAAGTATCACCCTCTTTTCATCAGCGTTCATACAAATCACCCGAGGGAACTGACTTCCGAAGTGAAAGCAGGTCTGGAAAGGCTCGCCAATTCCGGTATCCCGCTGGGAAATCAAAGTGTGTTGATCCGCGATGTGAATGATGATGCTGAAATCATGAAATCCCTCGTGCATAAGCTCCTCATGTGTCGCGTCCGCCCGTACTACATGTACCAAATGGATCTGATCAAAGGGTCTTCCCATCTGCAGGTGCCAGTGGCGAAAGGGATTGAAATTATCGAGAAACTCCGCGGGCACACTACCGGCTACGCCGTTCCCCAGTATGTGATTGATGCGCCGGGCGGGGGCGGAAAAATCCCGGTGAACCCTGAATACATGGTTCAAAGAAATGACGAACGCGTTATTGTGCGAAACTATGAAGGCCGGAGTTTTGAATACCCCGAGCCGGCTGTGTCTCCCGACCCGATTCTTGATTATTGAAAATTTCTATCTCCAGCCCGTTTCCGGTAGATTCACTTCAGGGGAATTCTGTATCGGGGCGGCGCATAGCGGGATTGGTACAAAAGGGAGGGCATGAAGCCACTCTTCACCAGGATTCTTTTGCGCCTGATTGTGATGTGCTCATTGCAATGAACGCGTGGCGCAGTTCCGATGTGATTTTCCGGTATCGTTCCATTCAACAGGGTACAGTTTCCGACCTAACAGGGTACAGTCCCGGACATAACAGGGTACAGTCTGACAATCAACAGGGTACAGTCGGTAAGCTAATCGTCGTAATGACCGGGTCGGATCTATTTCCTTTCGACGGTGTACTAAAGGACGAAACACTGCAATCGATCCGCCTGGCCGATGCTGTAGTGATTACTCAGGGCGAGGCGAGGGAGAAGCTCGATCATCCTCTGGTGAAGGAGATTCGAAAGTCTATTGCGATTCCTGAAGAAGTTCTGTCGCATCAAAAAGCCGTGTCTCCCGGGATTACCGGTTTAATCGTAGCCCATGTGCGGGAACAGAAAAATCCGTTTCTCTATTTGCGCGCTATTCCCTACCTGAAGAATTCTCTGCTCATCAAACACTATGGTGATGCGAGATCGGAGGAGAACCGGGATCACGCGGAAAAGTATAAAAGCGAATTCTACCAGTGGATGGGGGTAATTCCCCGTATCGATTTACTGAAGGAACTGAAAAACGCAGATTTTCTCCTCAATACCTCCTACATCGAAGGCAGTTCCAATGCGATATGCGAAGCACTGGTTCTCGGCACTCCGGTGATTGCTTCCGCTATACCGGGCAACACCGGTGTACTCGGCAGGCACTACCCGGGTCTGTTTCGCGCCGACGATGCGGAAAGTCTCGCCGATATACTCGACAAATTTATCGAATCGGAAAGTTTTCGGCAGTTACTGAAGGAGTATGGATCAGAACTGGCTCAGGGATTTGACCCGGCACGCGAACAACGGGACTGGTGCGATTTGCTGGCTGAATTGCAGAGTTAAATGCTTTGTAAGATCGCTTCGATCATGCGGAGAGATTCCAGGTTGGGTCTTACCTCGTGAACCCGGTGCAATCTGACACCTTTTTCCGCTGTATAAGCCGTAATACCTACGGTCGGCCAGGAGCGTTCTTCCATAGTATCAGACTGAATCAGCTTGCCGATGAACGACTTCCTTGAAACGCCAAGAAGTAACGGGCGATTTCCCGTTTCCAGCTCCTCTATGCGATGCAGCAATTCCAGATTGTGCTGTAGAGTTTTTCCAAAACCGATACCGGGATCGAAAACGATCGCATCTGACGCCACACCGGATGCTAACATTCTTTCGAGTTGGGTTTCAAAAAAGGTTTTCACATCATGAACTACATTCTCATATCCGGGTGATTGCTGCATAGTTTCCGGCGAGCCCTGCATGTGCATCACAACTGCACCCGCGCCGGTGTCAGCGGCGACACGGATCATTTCTGCATTGCGAAACCCGGTAACATCATTAATCACATGGGCACCCGTTTCCATGGCGTCACTCGCGACTTCGGGTTTCGACGTATCGATAGATAGGCAGATGCCGGGGAACTGTCTGACCAATTCCTGAATTACCGGTTGGGTTCGCTTCAACTCTTCCTCCACAGAGACGTCCGCCGCTCCGGGCCGGGTTGATTCGCCGCCTATATCAAGTATGGCCGCGCCCTCTTCGATAAGGTTGCCGGCCTGGGCAACGGCAGCATCCAGAGTAGAAAATTTGCCACCGTCGGAGAACGAGTCCGGGGTCACATTCAGGATTCCCATAATCTCGCCCCTGACGGCAGGATCAAAAGTGAAGTCGCGACATTTCCAAATTTTTGTATTCACGGTATCCGCGCACCAAATCGCGGGCGTCAGCGGAACGCAAACTCAAAATTGAGAGACGCCATCAATTTTCCCGCATTGAAATGTCAACAGATGTGAAGTAAATTTACAAACTTCATGATTCATAAATCGATTTTCCTGATAATTTTTTATATTTTTCTGACATCGACCGCCCGGGGGCAGGAAAAACCCGTCAGCTATTCGTTGGATCGGTACACGGTGATTTGGAAAAAATCCATGTTCGGCCGATCGCTGGAGAGTAGAAAAACGGTTCCGAACAGCTCGGTGTACTGGACTCTTGCGGGGGTATTTTCCTACCAGGGAGGAGTCGGGGCCATGATTGTGAATCAGTCGACCGGAGCAGTGGAGCAGGTCGAAATGGGTAAACCGAACAAGTCCGGACTTATGATGATCGATTTGATCGAGGATCAGGCATCCGGAGCAGCCAGTGTGAAAATCGATCAGAACGGCAAAACTTTCTGGGTCAGTAAACTGCCAACCCCGAAACCACCTCCGGTTTTTACGGCGGAGAGGCTGGCCCTGCAAAAAGCGGGCGACGATTCGCTCCGAAAAGCGGTCGCCGCCCAGTAAAGAGTGTGTAGACGGAGAGGGAACTCCGTCTCGTATATTATGATTCGGTTGCTTCACCGTCCGGTGTGGACTCTTCGGCAGCATTGTTATTTTCAGCTTCTTCTTCTTCTTCTTTTTCGACCTCTGAATCGTCGGTAACAACGCGAGCTACATCCTGGATCGATTCGGTTTCTTTCAGGTTCATCAATTTCACACCTTGAGTGTTTCTGCCAATTACGCTGATATTATTGCAGCGCAGGCGCACACTTTGCCCGGCATCGGTCATCAGCATTACCTCATCTTCATCTGAGACCCGGAGACACTTCACCACGTTTCCGGTTTTCTCAGTTACCTTCATTGTGATGATACCCTTGCCGCCGCGACCTTTCGTGGGGTATTCGCTGAATGGAGTTCGTTTCCCGAGTCCCTTCTGACTAACCACAAGAAGCTGAGCCTCATCATCCGCAATAGCCAGAGCAACCAGTCTGTCGCCTTCACGCAGATTTACTCCGCGAACTCCGGAAGAAGGACGTCCCATCGAGCGAATCGTGGACTCATGGCAGCGCACACTGTAACCATTACTGGTGACCAGACAAATATCATCGTCGCCACTGGTAAGTTTTACATCGATGAGCTCGTTACCCTCTTCGATCTTGATCGCGATGATACCGTCTTTTCTAAAGTTGCGGAATCCTGATAGCGCGGTCTTCTTCACTTTACCGCTCTTCGTAGCGAAAAATACATATTGATCATCTACAAAAGTAGCATCCTTGTCTTCGGCTCCGACTGCTTCGATTCTCAATACCGCAGCAATCTTTTCAGCGGGAATAGCTGCAATACCTTTTTCGGGGTCAGCTTCTACGGCCGGGTTCAGGCTGAGCAGGTTTTTGATTGAGCGACCTTTGGATGTCCGTGACATTTCAGGTATCTGATACACCCGTTCGATATATACTCTACCAGTGTTGGTAAAGAACATAAGGTAGTCGTGAGCTGTAGCAGCGAAAAGGTGCTCGACAAAATCATCGGCTTCCTCATCGTCAGTCTCCCTGGTTTCCATACCTTTGAGGCCTTTTCCTCCCCGTGCCTGGGTCCGGTATTCTGATGACAGAGTTCTCTTTATATAGCCGAAATGCGAGATCGTGATGACATTTGATTCGTTAGCGATCAGTTCAACGTTGGCGATTTCCCCGGTATCATCGCCGAAGTCGGTGAGGCGAGGTGTGGCCCACTTGTCTTTTACTTCGAGAAGCTCTTCTTTAATGATAGCAAGAACGCGCTCTTCGCGAGCAAGAATGTCCATGTAGTCTTTGATCTCATCCAGGATCGCGTCGTAGTTAGCTTTGATCTTTTCTCTTTCGAGTCCAACCAACTGGTAGAGACGCAGCTCAAGAATGTGTTCGACCTGACGATCAGTTAAAGTGTAGCGCCCGGGATTGATCTCAAGGCTGTCCTGACCCCGCATAAAGATACCGAGTGCCTCGGCGGCTGCGATGTCGAAGTCATACAGTTTGATTTTCTCGCGGGCTTCCTCCCGGTTGCTTGAATCCCGGATCATTTTAATGAAGTCATCCAGGTTGCCGAGAGCGAGCAAATACGCCTCGAGCCTTTCCGCCTGTTCGTTCGCTTTCCGGAGCAAATATCTGGTGCGTCGAATCACCACCTCGCGACGGTGTTCGATAAAACAAACGAGAGCATCCTTAAGAGAGAGCAAACGGGGGCGACGATGATCAATCGCCAACATATTAGCGGAGTATGAACTCGCCAGAGCCGTATGTTTATACAGATTGTTTAGAACAACCTGAGAGCGGGCTTCCCGCTTCAAATCGACAACTACCCGGCTGACTTCGGTGGATTCATCGCGTACTGCCGAGATTTCCGGTATGATTTTCTCGTGAGCCAGTTCGGCAATTCTTTCCACAAGGCGGGCCCGGTTCACCATGTAGGGAATCTCGGTAATAACGATCTGTTCGCGGCCCTTATTCTCGACAATTTCGGCTCGACCGCGCACTTTGATACTGCCGCGACCGGTAGTCGCGTAGTCTTGAATACCTTTTTGTCCCAGTATCGTACAACCGGTAGGGAAATCGGGGCCCTTAATGTAGGTCAAGAGTTCCCTGGTGGTGATTTCCGGGTTGTCGATTGTGGCGCAAACCCCGTCGACAACTTCTCCCAGGTTGTGGGGCGGAATGTTAGTCGCCATACCCACCGCGATACCGGTTCCTCCATTGACCAGCAGGTTTGGAAAGGCGGCGGGAAATACTTTGGGTTCCTCGCGGGTTTCATCGTAGTTCGTTTGGAAGTCGACTGTATCCTTCTCCATGTCGACCATCAATGAATGGCCGAGATGGGTGAGACGGGCCTCGGTATACCGCATCGCTGCGGGCGGGTCACCTTCAACAGAGCCGAAGTTACCCTGCCCCTGGATGAGGATTTCCCGCATTGTCCACGGCTGGGCCATGTTTACCAGTGTAGGGTAAATCGTAGCTTCACCGTGTGGGTGGTAGTTACCGGAGGTATCACCACAAATTTTGGCGCACTTTCTGTAGTTCTTCCCCGGTGCAAGCCCGAGGTCGTTCATCGCCAGGAGAATCCGCCGCTGAGATGGCTTTAATCCGTCCCGCGCATCGGGAAGAGCCCGGGAAATGATGACCGACATGGAGTAGTCGAGGAATGAATTCGACATTTCATCTTCCACCAGGATTGGCTGGATTCTGGCATTGTCGTCATCTGCGGGTGGTGTGGCGTCTGGCACTTCTTCGTCGTCAGGCATGGCAAGTAATAATTGCAGCGGAGAGGGGAACTACCCTCTTCGTGTGGTTGAAAGATAGGTGGTGGTACAGTTTAGATGTCGAGATTTCTAACGTTCAATGCGTTATCTTCGATGAACTGGCGGCGGGGCTCTACGATGTCGCCCATCAGAACGGTGAACATTTTGTCGGCTTCGACCTGATTTTCATCGTCCATTTTGACTCTCAATAGGCGGCGAACCTTGGGGTCCATGGTGGTGGTAAACAATTCTTTGGCGTTCATTTCCCCAAGCCCCTTAAATCGCTGGAGCTGCATGCCGCGTTTGCCGATTTCGGTAATTGTTTCAAGAATTTCCGGGACACTGAATACAGGATTGATTTTGGCGTTTTCACCTGCTCCTTCAATTACTTCGAAAAGAGGCTGATCCTGGGAAGAGTAATGGTCGACATTGAGCCCTAGTTCACGCAGGCGGGCGAGAATGTTTGATATAGGTTTCGATTCGTGAATCTCTACCAGGCGGGCACGGCGAATCACGTTAGGCTTGTCGGGTTTTTCGACAGGAGCCTCTACCTCTACCTCAACTTTTGCTTCGCCTTCTTCTTCTTCTTCTTTCAAATCTTCGGCCTCGAAGACTTCCTCTATATCTTTCCTTCCGAAGAGATACAGATCCGGATTTTCGTCCGAAAATTCGCGGAGTTCTTTATCATCAAAACAGAACTTCACGAATACTTCGTTACCTTCTCTGACCTGGATGAGGTAGTGAGGTAACTTTTCCTCTCGGGCAAGACCAAGATATTCCTCGAAATCCCCTGCATTACCGCGGATTACGTTACTGTAGCGGTCGAGTTTGGACAGGTGACGCAGGATCTCGCCGAGGGCATCACCTTGGACAACCTCCTCTGTGCCAATTGATTTCAACGATACGTCTTCGATTCCCAGATCGATCAAAATTTCCGCAAGTCGGGCATCGTCCTGAACGTATTGTTCTTTCTTTTTACGGGTGATTTTATACAGGGGCGGCTGCGCAATATATACATATCCGGCTTTGACCAGAGGCGCCATTTGTCTACAGAAAAATGTCAACAAAAGTGTCCGAATGTGAGATCCGTCGACGTCTGCATCCGTCATGATAATGACCTTGTGGTAACGGACTTTTTCGAGATTGAAAGCGCCTTCCATATCACCTTCACCGATTCCCGCCCCGATCGCAGTGATCATAGTCTGGATCTCTTTGTTTTGAAGAACTTTGTCGAGACGGGCTTTCTCTACATTAATCAATTTACCGCGAATCGGCAGGATCGCCTGAGTCCATCGATCACGCCCCTGTTTCGCGGAACCGCCGGCGGAATCACCCTCCACAATGTAGAGTTCAGATTCGACCGGATCGCGCGAGGAGCAGTCCGCCAACTTTCCTGGAAGACCGCCGCCGGCCATGGCTGACTTTCTGACCGTCTCACGGGCTTTTCGGGCCGCTTCACGGGCGCGGGCCGCATTGAGAACCTTTTCGACGATCTTCTTAGCCATGATCGGGTTCTCTTCAAAATACTGGGTAAATCCTTCGTAAACGATGCTGCTTACGACACCTTCAACTTCGTTATTGACTAACTTTTCTTTTGTCTGAGAGCTGAATCGAGGGTTAGGGTGTTTGACCGAAACAATCGCCAAAACGCCTTCGCGGCAATCATCGCCGGTGAGTTGTGGATCTTTGTCCTTCAACATCTTATTGTTTTTGGCATAAGTGTTGATCGCCATCGTTATCGCCCGCTTAAAGCCGGAAAGATGAGTTCCGCCATCGCCATTGGGAATCGAGTTGGCGAAACAAAGTATATTTTCGTGATAGTCACCTGTGTAGTGCAGGGTGACATCGGCGTAACAATCGTCTTTCGTTGTTTTGCCATCGTCATCAATGTCGACATTTCTTTTCCCGCGAAACGAAATCGGTTCAGGATGGACCAGCTCTTTGTTTTCGCCCATCTGGCGGACGAATTCGACGATTCCTTCCGGATAGTAGAATTCTCTTTCATTTTCCCGGTCGGGTCGCTCATCGACAAGCACAATTCGAACACCGGGGTTGAGGAATGATAGTTCCCGAAGTCTGCGGGCGAGGTAGTCGAAACTGAATTCCTGCACAGCGGTGAAAATCGTGGCATCAGGAAAATAGGTTATCTTGGTACCGGTGCGATTCGGATCTTTGAGTTCCCCGATCACTTCCAGCGGGGAAGTAGTTTTACCTCTTTCAAATCCAATCGCATAGATTTTTCCATCCCGGTAAACCTCAGCTTTGAACCAGTCGGATAGAGCATTCACACACTTGGCGCCAACCCCGTGAAGTCCGCCGGAGTATTTGTAGGCTCCCTGGCCGAATTTTCCACCGGCGTGAAGCTTTGTCAGCACCAACTCGACAGCGGGAATTCCAGACTTCTCGTGTATGTCCACCGGGATTCCCCGGCCGTCATCCTCGACGGAAATCGAATTATCCGCGTGAAGAGAAATAATGACCTTGTCACAATGACCGGCGAGGTGTTCGTCGATGGAGTTATCCAGTACCTCGAAAACGGTGTGATGCAGGCCCCTTTCGGTAGCCGGATCCCCGATATACATCCCGGGACGTTTTCGAACAGCATCGAGACCTTCCAACTGATTAATTTGGTCGGCGCCGTACTCGCCCTCCGGCTTTGCCAGCGTTAGATCGTCATCGTTTTCTTCAGACATATTTCGTCAATTTTGAGTGGTGAAATGGTCCCGGAAAAAGCTCCGAAATCAAGGGCCGAAAGGTAGCCGGAAATTGGTAAAATTCAACGAATTACCCGCTTTTATTTTATCTATATTTCAGCACTCCAAACTTTTGCGGGAAACTGCTGGTTTTGCCTTGTTTATAGGCCTTTTCAGGACCTGTCAGGTCGATTTTTAGCAATTTATTTTAGATAAATTCAGGGCTTCTTATTAGATCCTGATAGACGCGTTTGTCATACCGTATTTTCGAAGCTATTTTCTTTATTATTCGGTATCATTCAAATCGAACTTTCCGCGGCTTGTGGAAGGTGTTTTTTTTCGTATTTTTTTCCGGTTCTATGGCTTTCGCTCAAACCGGAAATTTTCCGATCCCGGTAGAACAAAAATGCAGTGTTTGTCATCCCGTTCCGCGTCCGGGAGTGATGGCGAAATACGCCTGGCCAAAAGCCCTGGAATCAATGGTCGAGTTTATGCAGGAAAAGAATATTCCTCTGACGCAGGCCGAAATGGATGTGATCACTGGATTTTACCTGTCAAACAGTCCGCAGGAGTTGGATGTGATCCCGGATGATTTGCAGCCGGCTCTGCTCGAATTCGAAGCAAAAGCGATTGGAGAGTTGCCGGTTCATCAGAAACCCGAAGTCACGAGTGTTAAAATTGCCGATATAGATGGAGATGGCCTGGCCAATGAGTTGATCGTGACCGATAATTTGAATTCGACAGTTTCCTGGCTGAAGGAGGTGAAGGGGGTGTGGAAGGAAAATGTGATCGTGAAAGGCAACGCTCCGGTCAATACGACTCCGATGGATATTGACGGGGACGGGGACATGGATTTCGGAATCTCCTATATGGGATACATGCACCCGAACGAGAAGTTGATCGGGGAGTTCCATCTGCTGGTAAATGAAGGCAACGGGAAATACACAAAACACGTCATTCTCGATGGTGGAGTTCCCAGGATTACGGATTGTGCCCCGGGTGATTATGACGGCGATGGAGATATGGATATTGTTGTAGCGATGTTCGGCTGGCGAAAAACCGGGGCGCTGACTTTGCTGGAACAGGTCGAGCCGATGCAGTTCACAGCGAAGAAACTCGTCGAGCTAAACGGAATTATGCGTGTGATTCCGGCTCATCTGAATGGTGATGAAAAGATCGACTTTCTGGCTTTGATTACCCAGCAGCACGAGATGATTGTCCGGTTCATCAATCAGGGCAACGGTAACTTTCGCAGCGAATTGGTCGCCCGCGCCAATCACCCGTCATTTGGTTCATCCAGTATCTATATATATGATCTCGATCAGGATGGTGACGAGGATATCATCTATACCAACGGGGATATGATGGATGAAAATCCGGCTCCGAAACCCTATCACGGCGTTCGCTGGTTGGAGAACGATAACTGGAACTACACATTACACCACCTCGCCTCCATGCCCGGGTGCTACGATGCGAAGCCCTGCGATATGGATGGGGACGGGGATATTGATCTGGTCTATTCCTCTCTGTATTTTCAATGGCAGGAGGCGGATTTCCCCAGCCTGGCCTGGTTGGAGAACAAGGGAGGTTTTCGGAAATTCGTTGCCAGAAAGATTGCCTATGCGCCAAGTAACCTGGCTAACATCGCGGTGGGTGATGTAAACGGCGACGGGAAGCCTGACATCATCGGGGGAGGGATGCATGTGCCGGGACCACCGGATCGCGCAGCACGGTTAACGCTGTGGCTTCAGAAGTAAGCTGCCGGGTTTGGGCTCAAAGCAAAAATTTCGAAGCCTGCTCAACGTCTTTATCCCCGCGACCGGAAAGGTTCACGATGATGACTTTTTCAGGGCCGAGTTCTTTCGCCAGCTTTTTGGCGTGCGCTATCGCGTGGGAGCTTTCCAGCGCCGGGATGATTCCCTCCAGCCGTGACAATTCCTGAAACGCTTCAAGAGCTTCATCGTCGGTGGCGAATGTGTATTCGACCCGTCCGGCGTCCTGGAGAAAAGCGTGTTCCGGGCCGACGGCTGCGTAATCGAGACCGGCGGACACCGAGTGGGTTAATTCAATTTGGCCGTCATCGTTGGCCAGTAACCAGGTTTTGGTTCCCTGAAGAACGCCGAGTTTGCCACCCTGGAATCGTGCCGCGTGTTCGCCTTTTTTGATTCCATGGCCTCCGGCTTCAACGCCTACCATGCGGACATCGTCTTCGAGAAAAGGGTGAAATAAACCAATCGCATTGCTGCCGCCGCCTACACAGGCGACCAGCGCATCGGGCAGACGATTTTCTTTTTCCAGAATCTGACGTCTTGCCTCCACTCCGATTACCCGGTGAAAATCGCGCACCATCATCGGATACGGGTGAGGGCCCAGCGCGCTGCCGAGAATGTAGTGGGTTGTCCGAACGTTTGTTACCCAGTCCCGCAATGCTTCATTGACAGCTTCTTTTAATGTCTTTTGGCCGGCTTCAACTCCGCGCACTTCTGCGCCGAGCAGTTGCATCCGAACGACATTGAGATGCTGGCGTTCCATATCGACAGCGCCCATGTAAACGATGCATTCAAGACCGAACCTGGCCGCTACGGTAGCTGTGGCGACACCGTGTTGACCGGCTCCGGTTTCGGCGATGATGCGCTTTTTTCCCAGGCGCAGTGCGAGTAGCACCTGACCGAGAGCATTGTTAATTTTGTGTGCCCCTGTGTGCAGCAGGTCTTCCCGCTTCAGGTAAATTTTCGCTCCACCGACACTTTCGGTGAGTCGTTCTGCGAAATAGAGAGGGGTTTCCCGGCCGCAAAATTCGGATAGAAGCTGATCGAGCTCGGCCTGGAAAGCCGGATCTGATTTTGCTTTGGTGTATTCCTCCGTAAGCTCATTGAGAGCGGCAACGAGTGTTTCGGGAACAAATTGACCTCCGAATTCGCCGTAGTGGCCGCCGGCATCGGGAAGGGTATCGGGATTGATTTTTACGGTCATTGAACAGGGTACAGTCCGGGACTTAACAGGGTACAATAGAAGAACAAACAGGGTACGATTGCGAAATTCTCTGCGGCAACGAAATTGTCGGAATGTGAGATACAATATCGGTCATTCTTGTTTTTCCCGTTTGAGTTTCCTTAAATGATGAAGTAGAAGAGCAGTTCAGGGGCCGTGGAGTGTTGGCTGGTGAATCCCGCCAGGGCCGGAAGGCAGCAACGGTAACCAGTCCAGTATTGCCGCGGTTTCCTGAACTTCTTTTCGATTGTTATACGCCCACGGCGACCTGAAAGACTTCACGTGCGTCGCTGACCTCTCCGGAAACAGCTGCCGCGGCGACCATAACAGGTGACATCAGAATTGTTCTGCCAAGCGGGCTGCCCTGTCTTCCTTTGAAATTCCGGTTACTGGAACTGGCGCAGATTTGGTCTCCCACCAGTTTATCCGGATTCATCGCAAGGCACATCGAGCAGCCTGCGCCGCGCCATTCAAATCCCGCCTCGCGGAAGGTGTCAGCGATACCTTCCTGCTCACACAGATGAGCGACAATTTCCGATCCCGGAACCGCGATTGCCGTGACGTGGTCAGCCACTTTGTGGCCTTCTAGAAATTTTGCCGCTTCGCGGAAGTCGGAAACCCGTCCGTTGGTACAACTGCCGATAAAACAGACATCCACTTTGGTTCCGGCGATCGGGGAACCGGCGGGAAGCTTCATGTATTCCAGAGCTTCGCGGATGCTTTCTTTCTCTTCCGGGTCGGAGAAATCATCGGGATCGGGGATATTTTCTGTAACGAAAATTCCGTGATCAGGAGAAATGCCCCAGGTAACGGAAGGGGCGATATCCGCCGCATTGATGTTTACCACATCGTCGTAACTGCAGTCGGAATCGGAAGCGAACGACTTCCAGTTTTCCACCGCTTTGTCCCACTCTGCGCCTTTCGGCGAGTAGGGTTTACCTTCGAGATAATCGAAGGTTTTCTGGTCGGGATTGACATATCCGCAGCGCGCACCGCCTTCGATGGACATGTTGCAGACGGTCATCCGCTCTTCCATGGTCATATTATCAAACAGGGAGCCGCCGTATTCGTAGGCAAACCCAATCCCGCCTTTGGCACCGAGCAGTTTGATGATGTGAAGGGCGACATCTTTGGCGTACACTCCGGCGGGAAGTTCGCCATCCACATTGATGCGGCGGACCTTCAATTTTCCCATTGAAATGGTCTGAGTTGCGAGAACATCACGAATCTGAGTTGTCCCGATTCCGAAAGCGATAGCACCGAATGCCCCGTGGGTAGCAGTGTGCGAGTCGCCGCAGGCAATCGTGGTTCCCGGCTGGGTGATTCCCTGCTCAGGCCCTACAACGTGAACAACACCCTGTTTTCCGCTGCCGATATCGAAGAAGGTGATACCAAACTCTTCGCAATTCTCACGCAATGCGGTGATCATTGCCTGGGCGAGAGGATCCGAATAGGGTTCGACCCGTTCTTTCGTTGGAACGATATGATCAACCGTGGCAAAAGTCCGGTTCGGGTATTTTACCTGTAATCCGAGATCGCGAAGCATGCCGAACGCCTGTGGGCTGGTTACCTCATGTATCAGATGAGTACCGATAAGAAGTTGTGTCTGTCCGTTGGACAGTTTTCTCACTTCGTGGGCTTCCCATACTTTCTCGAATAGACTTTTGCTCATTGAAATTGGTGTTTTCTATTATGTCGGACCCTAGCACAAGGACCGTGTTACCGATAACGAAAATTCGCTCAACGCGAGGCCGGATTCCGGGGTGAATCAACTAGAGCTTGAGATCTTCGGCTGGCTTCAGATCCTGTTTTTCGGCAGGTTTGAATTCCAGTGATTGAATCAAAGCCAAAGCATACGGCAATGCCCGGGCCCGCGCTTTTTCGGATGCAAGATTGTTTTCGATCTGCTTTTTGCGGATATCGGCGAACTCAAGTTCCACCGGTGAGGCGTGGCCGCTCCTGATGAGGCGGTTTAACTCCGCAATTTGATTTTTACTGTCGGCGAGGCGGGCTTCGTATTGAAGGAGCAAGCCTTCATCGACGCTGTCTTTCAAAATGGCCAGTTTTTCCAGTTCCTTTACTGCTTCGGGCATAAAGCGACTGATAGTCAGGCCATTTTCATCGAAGGTCATACTGCCGCTTGCGTATATGGCGTCCAGAAACTTGGCTTCCTGATTGATCACGGCTAGATTCCTGACTTCTGAATAGAGACTGCCTTGGGAGCGCAGCATCTGATTTTCCGCTTTTGCGACTTCGTACGAGTTTGCTGAGCCTGATTGGCGAAGTCGTTGAAGGCGCTCGAGATAATCCACGTCATATTTGTGTCTGAGCTCTTTTTTTCTGATCTCGATTTTTGCGACTGCCGCTTTCGCTTCGTTTACCGCTTTACCTGCGAGAACAATTTTCTCCATTACCTCGCCGGGAGGAGCGGGCAGGGGAGTCTGTGTCTGCTGGAGAATATTTCGAGCCCATTGCTGGATTTTTAATACCGATAGATTCTCCTGTTCAAGCGCGCGGGCGTGACGGGTTTGATAATCAGTCAGGCGGTCCCGCTGAATTTCCAATTCGACCGCGTAGACAGACGAAATCCCCTGATACTTTGCGAGTCGTTCGTTCTCATATTGGCTGCGGCGTTCTAAAATTGATTTTTCTGTCGCGGAGAGAAATCGATCTTTGATCAGTTCTAGAAGTCGAAGTAGATCATCTGAATCAGGGGTGGGACCGTTTTCAATCCACTTCAGCCACGCCTCATCCGAATTTTTGCCAATTCCGTTTTCCTCTGGTACTGGTGTCGGTTCAGCAAAGGCTGTCACGACTGCAGCGGCGGATTTGATTTGTTCAAACTCCCGGTTCGCGACTACCTGTTCCGCCTCCGCCTTTTTCAGGTTCAGTTTGGCAAGATTGAGGCCGAGTTGGGATTCCCGAACTTCGGCCCTGTTGGAGAATCCATTCTTCTGCAGCCCCAGGAGGCGGTGGTACCGGAGTTGCAGACTTTGTACATTCGCCCTTGCCCGGGTGACAGTGTGAGTCGAAGACGCTTTTCGTTCAGCGAAATGCATGTCGGAAGTGGAAATAGTGCCTGAAAATTTGGCAACCGCATCTCCGTCGCCAAACAACCAAAAGCTGTCTGACGAGCCGGAATAAATCTTTTCAGGCTGCTGTTCCGCTCCGTTGCCTGGATCATTAACATAACCGCTGTAGGATTCGATTCGCTGACCTTTGCGCCAACGGGCGGCAAATCGATGATTGGCGAGTAGCTGCAGATGATTCACTGTCGAGAGATAAAACCGGGATCGATCCAACTCGGTCTGCCGGGCGGATGACAGGTTCGAAAGATTGGTATGGCGGCCTCCGTAAAAATCCTGAACTATTTTTTTGTGCGGGGGGGCGAATTCCGCTTTCAGTTTTGTGGCGGTGTACTTTTTTGTGGCGAAAGTGGTGTCGGCACCGGCTTTCAACCGGGCTGTAAAAAGATCAACTCCGCCGTTCCGCAGGGTTAGTCCGGGAAGTCGCACTTGAAATTCCGGGACGGGATTTTGGCGCCCCGCCGGGGATTCGATAAAGCTGTTTTCGCCGAATCCGGATAGAAGCGAATTCAACAGCATTCTGAAGTTTGTCAGCGAATCCACCTGATCGTTGATATCCTGCAGGTCCATAGCTGCGCTATCCATGCTGATCCGGGAAGTTTGCCCGCGATCATAGAGGTTTTTGATTCGATCTCTCCTTTGAAGAGTTTGTCTTTGGCGCCCTTCAAGAATTTTCAGTTCTATAGCCGAGATCGTCTCAAGGCTTTCAATTTCCCGAACGGTATCGATATCGGATATCTCTCCGGACCGGTAGACCTGGAAGTCTGCGATGCTTTGTTCTCCGGCGACAGACGGGAAGCAGAAGAACAAACTCAGGCAGTAAACACAGAAACTTCCTGGGAACTTGAATTTCATTCTTATCGGAGAGAGGTGGCCGAGCGAATATCGGATGAAATCCCAACTTCACAACTCAATCGTCGTCCGGAAACAAGCACAAAAAAAGCGAGGTGAAAACCCCGCTTTATTTCGATCTATTCGATGAAAAGAGAATCTAATTTCCGCTCCAGCTACTGTAGATATTCACTCTCGTTCCGTAGCTGGTATTGTCGTAGAAAAGTCTGGCCATTCCGGCCGGCATTCTTATACACCCGGCGGATGCGGGATAGCCGGGAAGGTATCCGGCGTGCATTCCAAAAGGCGTTCCGCTGAGGCGCATCCAGTAAGGCATTTCAACATTGTAAATCGTCGAAATCTTTCCGGAGCGAACTTTCTGACTGATTGAAAATGTTCCGCGAGGGGTGCGCTTGCCGGCCCGGGCTGTCGAAACCGGTGATGTGGCACCGATTTTTCCGTTTACCAGAAGGTAGGCCTTTTGTTTGCTGATATCGATCACTACCCGGGTGTTCCTTTTATTGCTGTCCCTGAGCACAAGATGATTGACCCTTCCGCCACCTTTGCTGCCGCCTCGTTTTGTCATCGAAGCACTGGCTTCCAAAGAGGTACAGGAATTGAAAACAAGTGGTAGTGCTCCCAGAAATGTGATGAGCGCAATGGTTGAAAACAGACGGCGGTTCATAGGTAAAAAAGATAAGGTGCGAATATCGTTAAGATAAATTAATTTTCAACTAATATAATAGAAAGTCTTACGTTGCTGACGGCATTTCTCTGACCGGATTGGTCTCTTGTGTGTAATCAACACCATTTAGTCCAAAGCCGAACAGTTTGAGGAATTCGGAGCGGTATCCTTCGAAGTCCGAAATTTCGGTTAAATTGTCGGTGTCGACCTTTTGCCAGGCATCCATCACTGCGCTTTGGACTTCCCCGGCCATTTCCAGATCGTCGATACGGATCCGCCCTTTTTCATCAAGTTTCGGGCTGCCGGTGTGGTAGAGATGGTCGGAAAACAGTCGGTAAATTTGTTCAATGCAGCCTTCGTGGGTTCCGTTTTCCTTCATCACTTTATAGAGAAGGGAAATATAAAGCGGGACGACCGGGATGGCCGAACTGGCTTGAGTGACGAGAGCTTTGTTCACGGAAACGTACGCTGAACCCTCTCCAAACTTCCCGTTGATTGCGGCCGCCGTTTTTTCGACGTGCTCCTTGGCTTTTCCAATCGTGCCATTGGTATAAATCGGAAATGTCAGTTCCGGCCCAATGTAGGAATAGGCCACAGTGGTAAATCCATCAGCAAGTAGACCGGCTTCGTTCAGATCGTTGATCCACATTTCCCAGTCTTCCCCGCCCATTACCTTCTCGGTATTGAGGATGTCGTCTCCTTCAGCCGCTTCAATTGACACGGAAGTAACTTCGCCGGTGTCGGTGTTCAGGTTTTTCTGGGAGTATGGTGCTCCGATAGGCTTGAGGACGGATTTGTAGACTTCACCTGTATCGGGGTCGGTCCGACGGGGAGAAGCGAGGCTGTAAACGATCATGTCGACATGGCCCCAGTCATTTTTGATGGTGTCGATGACCTCTTTTTTCAGTTCGTGCGAAAAGGCATCGCCATTAAAACTTTTCGCGTAAAGCCCTTTTTGGGCGGCAAATTCTTCGAAAGCGACTGAATTGTACCATCCGGCACTGCCGGTTCTGTTCTCGGTTCCGGGTTTTTCAAAGAAAACACCGATGGTCGGGCAGTTGCCACCAAACGCTGGAACAATGCGGGATGCGAGGCCGTATCCTGTCGAAGCGCCGATCACCAGAACATTTTTTCCGGATTTTTCCAGGTTGCCCTCGCCCTGCACGTATTCAATCTGCGAACGCACATGTTCTTTGCATCCATCCGGGTGAGCGGTGGTGCAGATAAATCCACGTGTTTTAGGTTTGATTATCATTTAGTGAACAAGCCTCCCATAAGAACGGAAAAAACCTGACGGGTCAATAGAAATCAAATCCGCACAGCCGTCTTTTTTCGATTTTCCACGTGTTTACGTTTGGCTTGATCCTTTCAAATACTATGGGCTTTCTTAAAGTCATTTTATGAGCCAAAATTTATCGAACGATTCTCTGTCATCCCGCCGCCAGTTTATTGCCGGAACCACTCTGGCGTTTGGCGGGTTTTATTTGTCGACATCGAAAACAAGAGCGGCAGCGCCGAGCATTGTCGGTCACGGGGATTTTCGCTACGAAGTGGTGAAAGGCTGGGGAAATCTCGATCCCGCTGCGGTGCCGGTCGCCAACTGTCACGAAATGGTCGAAGATTCGAAAGGGCGGTTAATCCTGTTCCAGACAGATACGAAAAACAATATCGTAATCTATGACAAATCAGGAAAATTGCTGGAGACCTGGGGAACGACCTACAAAGGCGCTCACGGTCTCGACATTGTAAACGAAAACGGCGAGGACTTTCTCTTCCTCACCGATACGAAACTGGGCAAAGTCTTCAAAACAAAAATGGACGGCAAAGTGGTGATGGAGCTGGGTCGGCCCGACATCCCGCAATACGCAGATCCGAAAGCTCCGTTTCGGCCGACTAATGTGATGACAGCTCCGGATGGTAGTTTTTATGTCGGCGACGGCTATGGCAGCAGCTGGGTGATGCAATATGACCAAAAAGGGAAATTACAGAATGTGTTCGGCGGAAAAGGAACCAGCGATGAAAGTCTCAACACACCTCACGGGGGTATTGTCGATACCCGGAATCCGGAGCGACCCTGCCTGATGATTTGTTCACGCTCGGATAATGCTTTGAAGAGATTTACTCTTTCGGGAATTCATCTCCAGACAATTCCGATACCGGGAATGAGAGTGTGTCAGTTGGCTATGCGGGAAAACTATATGGTGGCCCCGCATCTGGAAGGGCTCATTTCAGTGATCGACAGCGAAAACAAGGTGGTTTCCAATCCAGGAGGTTCAAAACCGGTCGAAGATGCCGATGGCAACCTCGAAAAGCCCGGGAAAGAAGGAAGCAGCCCTTTTACCCATCCGCACGGTGTATGGGTCGATGCGGAGCATTCCGTTTATATCCCGCAGTGGAACTCCGGGAAAACCTACCCAATCAAATTAAAACGTGTCGGATGATCATTGAATTTGGTTGCTAAAAAGGGGAGTTGAGAAAATCTTGCATCAAATATGGGTAGAGCATTCGAATATCGTCGGGCTTCAAAGGAAAAGCGTTGGGACAAAATGTCCAAACTCTTTCCCAAACTGGGGAAACTGATCACTGTCGCCGCGAAAGAGGGCGGACCTGATCCTGATACCAACTCGGCATTGCGCCTCGCGATTATGAACGCGAAGGCCGAAAATATGCCGAAGGATAACATCGAAAAGGCCATTAAGCGCGCCAGCGGCAAGGACATGGCCGACTTCAAGGAGGTCAATTACGAGGGCAAGGGCCCCCATGGTGTAATGGTTTTTGTTGAGACGGCGACTGACAACACAAACCGGACGGTTTCCAATTTGAAGACGTATTTCAACAAATCAGGCGGGGAAATGCTACCGACAGGCGCGTTGGAATTCATGTTTGATCGCAAAGCGGTAGTCGAGTTTGTCGTCCCGGAAGGGAAAGACATCGAAGAAATCGAACTGGAGTTGATCGACTGCGGTCTGGAAGAATTGGAAGTGAATGACGGTGTGGCTTATGCCACGGCGGAGTTTACCGAATTCGGCAATCTTACCAAATGTGTCGAAGATTTGGGCCTGGAAATCAAAAAGGCCGCTCCGGAACGGATCCCCAATAATCCGCAGGAATTTTCGGAAGAGCAAATGGAGGACATCGAAGCTCTGCTTGATAAGATTGAAGACGACGAAGATGTCCAGTCGGTCTTTACGAACGTGGCCTGATGAGCGAGCTAACCCCGGTTAGAAAAGAGCGAATTCAAAGTAAAATTACCAGGATCGTTCTTCAGGACGAGGGCCGGGAGAAATTGGACCAGGTCATCGAGGTGAACGAAGTCGATGAAGTGGAGGCTCAGGAAATGATCCGGGTTGCGAGAAAACAGCGCATAGATGCAATCCGGAGCCTGTGCATGAAAAACATCTACATCGGCTCCATGGTCATGATCCTCGGCGTTGCTGTGATCTATTCTCTTATTATCGTGATGGGAAATCCTTCCAGGCCGATATGGGCTGTGGCCTGGTTTATACTGCTACTTGGAATCTGGAAACTGACCGAGGGCGTGGTCGGGATCGCTATGGCCGGCTCCAGAAAAGGGCCGGTGGAAACGGAGTAAGGCTAAATTTTCTTCTCGATCACAGCGTACGCATTGTGATTGTGAATCGATTCATAATTTTCCGCCTCGACGCGATACCATGAAATGCCCTGTTGCTCATTTGATGCAGCGGCTACATTTCTTACCAGATCTTCGACAAAAACCGGATTGTCGTAGGCTTCCTCTGTAACAAATTTTTCATCGGGTCGTTTCAGGACGCTGTACAGTTCACTGCTGGCACACTCTTCGACAAGACGGATCAGATCTTCGATCCAGATGGCTTCATTGGTGAATTTTACCGTGTAGGTAACGATCCCCCTTTGATTGTGTGCGCCGCGGGCGCTGATCGCTTTAGAACACGGACATAAAGTTGTCACAGGAACCAAAATTGTAACCGTGAACTCCGTTTCGTTGCGGGTTGAGTCGACATCGAAAATGACTTCATAATCCATCATTCCTTCTTTCCCGGAGACCGGAGCCGCTTTGGAAAGAAAAAACGGAAATCGGAATTCAACGTGTGCGCGGCTCGCTTCAAGTCGCTGCAACAACTCTGTCGGTATAGCAGAAATTGAGTGAACATCGAGAGCGGGGCCATGGGAATTCAGCACCTCAATAAAGCGACTCATATGAGTGCCTTTGTATTCTTTGGGCAGATCCACCGCCATCGCGATGGTGGCCACTGTGCCTTGTTCGGAGTTCGCTTTATCGCGAATTTTGACCGGATATTTCAGGGCCTTCACCCCGACGCGATCAATGGCAATATTCCGGGAATCCGGCTCGTTTTGAATGTCGGTTAACGTCTGCAAAGCTTTGTATGTAGGGGATTTCTACCAAGCGGGATTCAAATCCCAACGGGACGCGACCGGTTCGAGTTCTTCGCGCATCGGCCAGTGATCCGGTTGCGGTTCGATTCCCTCGTGCCGGGAACTGGCTCCTTTCAAAACCATACATCCTTCGTTATTTCCGATCGATGCAATTGTTTCGATTTCCTCTTCGGTGAAGGTAATGTCAGGCGTCGCCGCCATATCTTTCACCTTGTCTTCCACGGGGCGCGCGCCCTCACCGGCCTCTTGAATAAAAGTGGGTGCGATGCATTTCACCGGTTCCTGGCTCAGATTCCAAACCGCCGCAAACTGCAGCATCGTCAGGCCGTATTTCTCAGCGATGGCGCGCATTTTATCGATCTTCCCGTTGCCTGCTTCGATCCAGCCTTCCATCCGGTAGGTCCGGTGATCGCCATCCTTGAAGTGATGACCCGGTTTTACATCGTCGTGAAACATGCCGCCGTAGTCTACCACCCTTGTGATCAGATCGACTCCAAACTCCTTGGCAATGGGTAGTACATTTCTCCCTGGCCAGGGTTCGAGAGGATTCAAAATAATCATCGCCCAGTCGATCAGTTCCTGAAAGTTTTCCATGCAATGGGCGATATCAATCGTGAATCCGTTGGCCGGTCCGGGAGCGATCCCTGTCATTCGAGTGAGCCCGGCGTCTTTCAGTGCCTTCATTCCATCCCATACAGCCGGGCTGGAGTAGCCGATGGTATCGGGATTATGCAGCATGATGAGGTCAAAGTGATCTTCCTGACAACGCTCGAGACTTTTCTCCGTGGCCCGTTTCAGATATTCCGCATATCCATCGGG
The DNA here is from genome assembly GCA_029213025.1 of Verrucomicrobiales bacterium. Lineage (GTDB taxonomy): Bacteria > Verrucomicrobiota > Verrucomicrobiia > Verrucomicrobiales > DEV007 > Arctic95D-9. The sequence continues at coordinate 67,402 of JARGOZ010000001.1, read as the reverse complement.
ACCACGCAGTTCTTCATGAGTAAAACGGGCATATCCCCGGGAGCCGGCTCTCTGGCCGTCATAAATATCGTGTCCCACCATTCCGACGAGGCAGTATGTGTCCCGGTCTTTATCGGCCAAAGCGCGACCGAGCAATTCATCCGCTTTACCCACACCGTACACATCTGCGGTGAGGAAAGTGCGCACGCCTTGATCGTAAGCCTGTCGAATGAGATTTTCGAGACGGTCCTCTTCAAGACGTTCACCAAAGTGCATGTAGCGGCCTCCGCTCCAGGTTCCAAAAGCTGTTTTTGTGGGATTCATTGTATCAAATTGGCAGTGATCTGCTGAACTCGCAGGATCTTACCCGGAATGCCGGTGTATTCAAGGTAGGGGTTACGGGATACCCACTTAACAGGGTACAGTCTGTGATCAAACAGGGTACAGTCCCGGTTTTACTGTGCGCCGGATCGTAAAAATGAGCTCAAAATCGTGAGATTTCGACTGAAAACAGCAGAATTTAGATACTTTTCGCCGTCCTGGAACTTTGGCTGGCCGACGAGAAGCTCTCCGTGGTAGGTCGACATCCAGCGTCCGTCGTCGTCCAGGCTGCGCAAGATTTCGTCGACTGGCGGGGCTTTCTCCATAGAAGGCAAGACTGGGGAAGGCAGGCCGCGCCTTTGTTGAACCGCAGACCAGGCGGAGCGGAGATCGGCTACCCGGGAAGGATTTTGCCAACCGTAGTGTGAAGGTAGATTCTTATCGCTGTGGGTTAAAGAATATTGCTTGCCGGAGCGCTCCATATAGAGCGGTTTGTTCGACTGGAGTTCGTAGTAGCGGGCCAGTCTTCCGCATGGCAACTCGGATGATTCCAGATAATCCAGCGCGGCGGGAATTGGTTCGAGAAATCGTTTGTCGCGAAAATGAACAGCGATTTTCAACAGGGTGGCAATGGCAGTTTCCGATTCTCGACTCGCGATTGCGGGTGGCTCAAATTTCCTCGCCCAGACCGGCTGCATCTCGTAGTTGTATTGCTGCGCCCAGGCGGGCTGCGGCGCGGGCATTTGTGCTTCGATCAGAAATTCACCGAGTCGTCGCAGGGCATCTTCGTATTCCTGTTTTTGGTAGATTCGGTAAGCGACAAGCAGGGTATCTGCCACCGTAGCAGCCACACCGTCATTCAATGTGTACAGATGCCAGTACTCTTTGATCCGCCCCTCGGTTTTCCAGTCGTATTTCGGGAAATTCCCTTTTTTGCCCGGCTGCATGGCACCAACAGCAGGTGTTTCGTCCCAGCCCTGGGGAAAGGCACCATTAGGGAACTGGGCGGCGAGTAGAGCATCCAGGGCGACGGTCGCGGCTTCGTGAACTTTTTTGTTCTGAAACTGCGTCATGTTGTCCAATTCAATCAGAAACTGGATCGCTGACTGCGAAATATCATCATCGAGAGTGGAAAAGTTTTTCCCTTTGCCTTTGCCATTCCGGTATTGGGCCACCCGATTGCCGACCGGATCGAAATTGATGGAATTGGTCCACGCCCCTGATTGCAATTGTCCGTAGATCAGGGCGTCAGCAGTTTCCAGAGCGGCATCAAGATAAAATGGATCGTTGGTTGCCAGGTAGGCTGCCAGCCAGGCGGAACCGACAGTTGGTGTGCCCGGAGGCTGAACCCAGATTTCATCTTTTTCCGCAACTCCTTCACCGAGGCGTCTTTGAAAATCAGGCGAATAATAATAAACGTAGCCACCGTGACGGGCTGCGTTGTCCCGGTAGTAAACCGAAGCCTTTTTCATTGCCGACCGGATGATATCTTTGGAGTCTGGGCCGGCCACCGCCGGGGCGCACAACAAACAGACCAAGAGAAGAAAAGTAGGGATGCTTCTGCGCATAGGACAGGTGTAAAGGCTAAATTTCGCCTCCACAATCCAAAAAATAATTAAGAAATCTTAAATGATGCCTCCGGATGTCCCACCCCGGGATGTAAACTCAAAGAGTCAAGAGAAGTAAGACAAACCTGAAATCATAGTTCTCTTTGGTCGTGAGTAGTAAGTAAGGATAGGGAAGGGCACCGGTGCAAGCCGGTGTCCTTTTTTTCTATCTCTGCATTCCGTAGCGGAGCAGGGCGTCCGATTCCGACCAGACATTGGGCGTTTTGCTGCCAAGGACAACGGCAATCACGCTTTGGCGACCATCAGAAGCGCAGGATACGAGGCACCGTCCGGCTTCGCGGGTATAACCGGTTTTGCAGCCAATACAGAGCGGATTGCCTTTTAGAACTTGATTCGTGTTATAGATCGTTTTGGTGGTTCCATTCGAAAAACGGAAAACCATCGCTTTGGTAGAGACCGCATCCCGAATTTCCGGGCGGCGCATCGCTGCATTTGCGAGGATAGCGAGGTCTTTGGCCGTGGAATACTGTCCAGCCGGCGTAGGCAGGCCGCTGGCGTTTGTGAAGTAGGAATTGTGCATCCCTAGCTGTTTTGCCCGCACATTCATGGCATGGGCAAATGAGGAAACCGAACCGGAGTGATGCCTGGCCAGACACCTCGCAATATCATTACTGCTGCGAACCAGAACCGCTTTAAGAAGGTCTCCCTTTCGATAGGTTTGACCGGGTTGAATGCCCATTTTTGTGGGTTCGCAATTCGTGTCGGAAGAGGTGACGGTGATCATCTCATTCAGATTTCCGGAATCACAGATCAAAATGCCCAGCAGCAGTTTCTGTGTGCTTGCAGTGGGCAGGCGCTGCTCCGAATTTTTTTCGTAAAGAATTTTGCCGCGATGATCGACCAGCAACGCCGCCTTGGCCGTTACGACAGGGGGACCATAATTACCCGATTCGGCATTGTGTCCCACCGTTACCGGTGACTGTGGCTCATCCGGTTGGGCTACAGCCGGTTTCTCCTGAGGGAATGCTGAACCCTGATGGTTAAGAGTCGCTACCCCGGCACCCTGCTGGGAAGTCTGGCAACCCGTCAATGCCACGGAAAGGGACACGACAAAAAAAATGCCACCAATTCGGCGGCACAGCCAATGGGACAGGGCTTTGGAATCCTGAAAACTCATTCTGCGAGGTGCGACTATCTTCTATCTACACGCAATAGACAAGTAAGTTATTCGGACGATTTTTTCATTATTTCCTCAATTCCTGGATGAGGCGGCGCACCCAGGTCTTTAGCCGTTTCATAATGACGACGGGCCAATTCCAGTCTGGGCGGCCTCAGGCCGAGGTAAGTCATGGCGAGATTAAAGTGTGCTTCCGAATTTTTTGCGTCCAGATCGACAACCTGGTTCAGCTCTTTGATCGCTGCGTTTGTCCAGCCGTAATCATAGGCTACAGCAGCCAGGTAGAGGTGCGCCTGTGCTGATTTCGGGTCTTCGTGGATGGCGCGTGTTAAGCTGGAAATTGCCAGCAGAAGTTCTCCTCTTTCAAATTGAATCAGGCCAAGTGTCATCCAGTTTTGTGCAATCGATGAATTTAAATCGAGCGATTTTTTCAGGTTCCGCTCTGCTTCGGTGTAATTTTTTAACTGGTATTCCGCAACGCCAAGATTGGCATATGCCAACGGGTTTCCGGGAGCCTGGAGCACCATTTTCAGATACAACTCTCTGGCCTCTTTCCATTTTCCCCGGGAAATCAACTCCGCCCCGTCCTGGGCGATATCCCTTAGTTCGAGAGGGATATGCACGGCTCCGGAAGCTACGCCCAACTGCGGTTTATCCTCTTTTTTGGCCTTCTTGTTTGAACTGAACCGGAAAAAACTTTTCTTTTCCTCCTGAGCCAATCCTGAATCAACCGGCAAAAGCACCGGCGTGATCAGAAGAAAGAAGACTGCGAAATATTTTCCGGGTGTCGGGATTTCCATTACCGACAGTATTCAGATCAAAAATAAGTTGCGCAACTGCCAAAAGCGTTTTTGTTCTTAGGAACACTGTTTAAAATTCCATTATGAAGCTAACACAACGACAGCAGGAAATTATCGACTTTCTTCGGGCAGAACATCGCCGCACAGGAATCATGCCATCAACCAGGGAAATTCAGGAGCACTTCGGGTTTAAGAGTCAGACCGCTGCCGTGAGTCATCTCAAAGCTCTCGAAAAGAAGAATGTTATCACCCGGCTTGAAGGCAAAGCGCGGGGACTGATTTTTAACGATAGTCTCGACCGCGAACCAATCGTGGATATTCCGATCTACGGATCAATTCCGGCGGGTTATGGCGATGATACAGAACCTCAATCAGATGGCTGCCTTTCTGTGGATACACATTCTATGGGAGTATCGCCGAATGCAAAAACCTATGCCCTGAGAGTGCGTGGGGATTCGATGATCAATGCTCACATTTTGGATGGTGACCACGTGGTGATCGAGAGCAAAGATCCGCGGGAATATGATGTGGTGGCTGCGCTTATTGACGGGGAGACAACCCTCAAGCGGTACGTGATGAAAGATCAACATCCGTATCTGAAAGCGGAAAATCCGAAATACCCCGACCTGATTCCTGCTCAGGAACTTATCATTCAGGGAGTAATGGTAGGCCTCGTGAGAGGGTCGTCCCGGAGGTGGTGACGTGAGGCGTCAAGCGCTTACGGATTGTTAACCTGGGCAATTGCGTTAGCTGACGAACGCTGTGGAGTGGGGTATAGATTGCGGATACTTTATGAGGTATGCCTACATAGCTACAGTCACAGCGTTAATCACCCTGTCTATTGTTAACTCCGTTGAGTCGGCTGAAACCGGGCCGGTTGCCAAAACCGGGATTCGCAGTATGCGACTCGTCTGTGATCGCAATTCGATCTCTCCCGGCGAAACCTTTTCCGTCGGCCTGTATATTCAGCATTCGCCAGAATATCATACTTATTGGAAGGCTCCGGGAATCGTCGGCCTTCCTACATCGATTGATTGGGTTTTGCCGCCGGGTTTCGATGCATCGGATCTGGAATGGCCGGTCCCCGAGTTGACCAAAATGGCTCAATACACCGCGTACGGCTACGAACGCGATGTCTGCCTTCTTACGAAAATCACCGTGCCGCAGAGTATTGACTCGGCCAACGTAACTCTGAAAGCGAAGGTGGCATTCATGTGCTGCGCGAAAACCTGCCATCCCGGTTGGCATGATTTTCAAATCACACTTCCCGTAATCCGCAGCGCCAAACCTGACATCGACGAGGCTTGGAGCGAAAAGTTCGATAAATTTCGAAATGATCGCCCTGAGACAGCGCCTGACGACTGGTCAATGGAGGCGTGGGAAACGGAAAAGGAGATTAAACTGGAAATTAGATCTCCTCATTCGAAATTCGCAGAAGACAAAGATGTTTACTGTTACTGCGAAGATAATCGGATCGATTCGGACAAGAAACAGTCTTTTACATGGTCCGGGGACGGGCACTGCCTTACGATTACTCTGACAAAATCGGGTTTTGGTCCCGAAAATTTGAAAAAATTCTCCGGATTGCTTTATCATGGAAAAGCATGGCCGGATAATTCGTCGCAATGGGTTAGGATTTCTGTGCCATTCTCACCTACTTGATCGATTACCATGAGCAGCGCCCTTTTTCCTGGAGAATCCTGTATTTCGGACTGGTGCGAAGTCCGGCGGTCCGGCATCCACGGTCGGGGTGTTTTTGCGGTTACGGATATCCCTGCAGAAACTCCGATTATAGAATATATCGGGGAAAAAATCGATAAAGAGGAATCCGACATTCGGGGCTGGGCCCAGATGGACCGCCATAACGAGACTGGTGAGGCGGCTGTCTATATTTTTACTCTCGATGATGATTGGGATATCGACGGTAATGTTCCTGAAAACGCGGCCCGGTTGATTAATCACGGATGCGAAGTGAATTGTGAAGCCTATATTCAGGACGGCTCAATATGGATTTGGTCAATCCGCGAAATAAAAAAAGACGAGGAATTGCTTTTTAACTACGGGTTTGACCTCGAAAACTGGGAGGAACATCCCTGTGTTTGCGGTGCGGACTGTTGTCCGGGGTACATCGCCGGTATGGATTACTGGGATGAGTTGAAGGAGAAGATTGCTGAGAAAAAAAGGCTGGAAATGGTTGCAACAAGCAAAGTGTCTACTTAACGCATAATGCGCGACTGGGATATATAGAGCAACATTCCCGTTTTAGCGGGGTTGGATTGTCTGCATCTGGTATGAGAAGGGGACTCCGATTTCAAACGCGATTGATGTTGGCATTTTTATTTGCCACTTCAATTGTTTCAATGGCCGTTATTCATCTTACGAGCCAAAAAGTGGAACAAACGTACAAGCGTCAGTTTGAGGAAAAGTTTAATGCAGAAGTGACCTACCTGGAAACGGCCAGAGAGAAGCGGACAGCCAGTCAGATTGAACTGGGCAGGAAGTTGGCTGAATCGGAATTTGTCGTAAACAGGCTGATATCCGGAAAAAGCGACGAGGATAAAGGCGATGCACGCCGGAAATTTCTGGATTCAGTACCAACTTTTCCGGTTCCCGGCCAACAGGGCGGAAGACCGGGTGTGGGAAAGGGGCCGAAAAATCCTTTGCAGAAAGTGAATAGGATTCTGGCTGTAATGGACATGAACGGAGAGGTTTCCTTCCTGACCAATCCGCTTGAGAAATTTTCCGGAAGGTCATCCAATCGGAATAACCGGGGATCGGTACAGCGAAGATTGCAGATGCTGAATCAGGATAGTGAATCGCAAATTGCCTACATTCCTCAAAAGGTGCCCGGAGGGGGGGATATAATTCGCGAGATTGGCATCACTCCGGTAAAACATCCGGATTCCGGAGCAGTGATCGGAGCGTTTTTGATGAGTTTGTCCGCCGCTGAAACCGGTGCGCAAAGATTTTTGGATCGATATCACCGGGAGGTCACCGAAGGGCATTTTGAAAACGCAATTTTCCTCGAAGATGTTTTATACCCCTCCGAAATGCTGGGTTCGGGTCACACTAAAACCCGGGAAATACCTGATTTCGATGAGTTGGAAAGCGCCGTTAGGGAGGCGATTACGAATCTTCCGGTAGGCCAGTACGAAGGCGACTTTGAAATTTCGATACACGGGGATCCTCATTTTGTTCACTACTGTGCGCTAAATGAAGAATCGCCACTTTCAACAGCCTGGCAGATTTCAGCCTTTCCGTTGTTTGCTCTCAAAAAAGATCTTAACGATCTTAGAATAAAAGGTAGTGGAATCGGCATTATCGGTATTCTAATGGGCCTTGTTGCCTCATTCTTTTTATCGAAGAAGATCGCTGTCCCTATCAGGGAATTGTCTCAGGGAACCCATAAAATCGGCGAGGGTAATTTTGATATGCAGCTTCCGGTGCACTCGCATGATGAAATAGGCGAACTAACTGAATCATTCAACAAAATGGCCGGGGAACTTCGACAAAAGGAGTTGTATCGAAGTTTGCTCGAAAAAGTGAGCGATGAATCAGTGGCGCAGGCGATGATCGAGGGAACTCTCAATCCCAGACTGGGCGGGGAAATTAAAACGGTAACGGTGCTGTTTTGTGACATCAGGGGCTTCACTGCATTAACCGAAGATATGCGTCCGGAAGATGTGATCGAGATATTAAATGTGCATATGACGGCAATGACAAGGGTGGTGAGAGAGCATTTCGGTGTGGTGGACAAGTTCGTTGGCGATGAAATTATGGCGGTGTTCGGGGGGCTAAAAAGCTATGGGAACGATGCCGTCAACGCGGCGCATTGCGCCGTGAAGATGATGGAGGAGCGAAAGCGGTTAAATATCGAGACCGGGACGGAGATTTCTATAGGAATCGGTTTGGCTACCGGTGAAATCGTTGCGGGTTGTATGGGCTCTGAGGATCGTTTGAACTACACGGTTCTGGGAGCGAGAGTCAATCTGGGAGCAAGATTGTGTGGCCGGGCGGGTCCGGGAGAGATTGTGATAGATGACCAGACCTTCGCAGAGATTGCGGATTCTCAACCTGTCACCGAGCCAATTGAGGGGCTGCTTCTCAAAGGGTTCCGTTCGGCCGTTCCGGCATGGAAACTTTCCCACGCAGGAATCCGAAAGGAGTTTGCTGCCGGTGTGACGGTCGGTTGAGGTTTTACGAGCGAATATTCAGGTAGCCTTCGTGTTCGAGGAAAAGAATTACATCCTGAGCACATTCTTCCGGAGTTCTGTCCTCTGTTTGCAAGACTACATCGGCATTTTCTGGGAACTCGTAGGGATCGGAGATGCCGGTAAATTCGGGAATAATCCCGGCCCGCGCTTTGGCATACAACCCTTTGCGATCGCGCGATTCGCAGGTTTCCAGTGAAGTGGCGACGTGGGCGAGAATAAAACCCCCGTTAGCGGAAATCAGCTTACGAATCTCATCCCGCACCCCGGCATAGGGCGCGATGGGGGCGCATATAGCAACGCCGCCGTTTTTGGTGATTTCATTCGCGACAAAGCCAATTCGCTTAATATTCAAATCCCGGTGTTTCCGGGAGAAACCCAGTTCGGAAGACAGATTTTTTCGCACCAGATCGCCGTCGAGAAGAGTTACGGAGCGTCCACCGATCTCCAGCATTTTGTTCAGCAACACCCGGGAGATGGTTGATTTTCCGGAGCCGGAAAAACCGGTGAAAAAGACGGTAAATCCCTGTCTGGTTCGGGGTGGGTGAGTTCGTCTCAACTCTGTCACCACGGCCGGGTAGGTAAACCAATCAGGAATGTCTCTTCCGTCCTGAAGCCGGGAGCGGAGCTCACTTCCGGATATATTCAGGATCCGGTCGCTGGATTCCGCTTCCGACTTTTGAATGTAGGTATCTTTATCCTCGTTATATACCAGCTGTTCAAAACGCAGAATTTTAACTCCGGTTCTTTCCTCGAGTTGATCCAGCAAATCGTGGCAATCATAAGGCCCGTAAAAATATTCTCCGGTCTTTTCGCTGGAGGGACCGGCATGGTCTCTACCTACAATAAAGTGGGTGCATCCATGGTTCCGTCGAATCAGCGCGTGCCATACCGCTTCTCTGGGTCCGGCCATTCTCATGGAAAGGCCAAGTAGAGAAAGCATAGCCGTCTGGGGCGGGTAGTGAGGCATGATGTGTTGATAACATCGAACCCTCGTGAAATGATCAACATCTCCCGGTTGAGTCAGTCCAACAACCGGATGAATCAACAGATTGACCTGTTGTTCACGAACGGCCCGCATTGTTAGTTCGATATGAACCCGGTGCATCGGGTTTCGGGTCTGGAAGGCTACGATTTTGCTCCAGCCGGCTTTAGCAAATTCGGCTCGCAACTCGACCGGAGTGTGTCGCATACTTCGATTGTCGTAGTGCTGTGGAAGTTGAAATCCTTCGACTTTTCCGCCGATATACCATTCATGGGTACGATCCATAAGATGGGCGACGCCTTTGTGCTCGGTATCGGTAGTTCCATATACATTTTCCGCTTCCGCCGCTTTATCCGGCTTCCAAATATCTTCTATATGAACCACCGCGATCATTACGCCTTCGGCATCGCGCAGGGCGAGGCTGCAGCCGACCTCAAGAGTCTCTGCTATACTTTGCGGAACATCCAACTGAATGGGTATGGGCCATAAAGTTCCATCGGCTAATTCCATGGATTGGCAAACTGAGGTGTAGTCTGCTTTGTTGAGGAACCCTTCAAGCGGGGAAAATCCACCATTGAGAAGCAGTTCCAAATCACACTCCTGACGAGGTGTTAGATCCCAGGAAGGCCAGTTTTTCGATTGCTGTTTCAGTTCAGCTGCCCGGTCATTGTCTACGACAAGATCTTTCAGCTCTCCGCCGTATGGTGGGATCAGGTTTAGGGAATTATCCATAAAATGCGGCTCAACATAACGTGGAGTTTCGCAAAGCTGTCAAATCCGGGAATCGATCAGGCCAGCAAATCCTTCACAACGTGCCCGTGAACATCGGTGAGGCGATAGTCTCTGCCCTGGAATCGATAGATCAGTTTTTCATGGTCGAATCCAAGTTGATTCAGAATCGTAGCCTGCAGGTCATGAACGTGGACGCCTTTGTCGGTTACGCCAAAACCCAGTTCATCGGTTTGGCCGTATTCAAAACCGCCTTTCACACCTCCGCCCGCCATCCACATGGTGAAGCAGTCAGGGTAATGATCCCGGCCGAGGACGCTGCTTTTCGCGGTCCGACCCTCCCGGAAAGGAGTTCGCCCAAACTCTCCGCCCCATACAATCAGCGTTTCATCAAACAAGCCGCGATCTTTCAGGTCATTAATCAAGGCGGCGATCGGCTTATCCATCGTTGCGCACTTCTTTGTTAATCCGTCAGTGATTCCGGAATCCGGCCTCGTTCCGTGGTAATCCCAGCCCCAGTCGAATAATTGTACAAAGCGTACGCCCTGCTCGACCAGACGGCGGGCCAGCAGGCAGTTATTGGCGAGACTCGATTCGCCGGGTTTAGCACCGTATGCCTCAAGAGTTTTTGCTGACTCCTTGTTGATATCCATCACTTCCGGGACGGAAGTTTGCATTCGGTAGGCGAGCTCGTACTGGGAAATTCTCGTCAGTGTTTCAGGATCTCCCATTTCAGCACTCTGAATTTCATTTAAATCCCGCAGAGCATCGAGACTCATCCGCCGCATTGAACGGTCCATACCTGCGGGGTCGGAGGAATAGAGAACCGGGTCACCCTTCGATCGGCATTGAACGCCCTGGTAGACGCTGGGAAGAAAGCCCGAACCAAAAGAGTTTTTCCCGCCATTGGGCTGCACCCCGCTTGAAATAAGAACAACAAAACCAGGTAGATTTTCGTTTTCCGATCCCAGCCCGTACGTCACCCACGAGCCCATCGACGGTCTGCCGGAGCGTGGCGAGCCGGTATAGACTAACAGTTCTGCCGGAGCATGGTTGAACTGATCGGTATACATAGAATGAACGACACACATGTCATCCGCTACCGAATGGAAATGTGGTATCGCATCCGACATCCACATACCGTTTTTCCCGACTCGCTGCCACTCCCGGGGGGAACCCATCAGCTTTGGGACTCCG
>JARGOZ010000001.1:24450-56425 GCA_029213025.1 Verrucomicrobiales bacterium | reverse complement strand
AAGCAAATTCTCTGCCTTGCAAAAACTCGTCAGGACAGTCCTGATCAGTTCTTTTCACCAGCTCAGGCTTGTAGTCAAACATGTCGAGGTTAGGTGGCGACCCCGTCATGTGTAGATAAATGACCCGTTTGGCTTTGCCTGCAAAGTGGGATTGTTTGGGAGCAAGAGGATTCGTCCGGTCCTGCGCCGCGTCAGCCAGCAAGGCATTCAATGCTATGCCGCCAAGACCGGCTGCCGATTGCTGGAGAAAGTGCCGCCTCGTTCCGAGTTGTAGTTTTTCAAGTCGTGGATCCATGGAAAATATAGAGTTAACAGGGTACAGTCAGTGACCTAACAGGGTACAGTTTGGTCGTCGCCGAAGGTGCAGGGTACAAAGTAGATTGCAGTAGATTGTTTCTTCATCGCTTCAGGAACAGTTCGTCGAGGTTGAGCAGGACGTTTGCGGCCACGGTCCATGCCGCCAGTTCTGCGACGTCGATGCCTTCGGGAGGCGGGCCGATGGGGTTGGTTGCCATCATCTTTGCCTCTTCCGCATTGTTTTGATACTTTTCCGTCGCCTGCTTCACTAAGGAAATCATTCGGCCGGTTTCTGATTCGTTGGGTTCGCGGATCAAAGTCGTACGCCATGCATACCGGATTTTTTCTGACATTGATTTGCCGCCTGCCTGTACAATGCGCCGGCTTAGGGCCTGAGCGGCTTCTATATAGACCGGGTCGTTCAGGGTGACGAGAGCCTGAAGCGGTGTGTTGGTTCGGCCCCGGCGGGAAGTACATACCTCCCGGTTCGGAGCGTCGAAAGTTGCCATACTGGGGTAGGGACTCGACCGGCGCCAATTGGTATAGATCCCCCGGCGGAATCTGTCTTCACCGTTACTGGTTTTCCAATCGGTGGAACTGCCGAAAGCCGCTTTTAAACCCAGATTGGGTTGTGGTGGCTTGACCGGTGGGCCATACATTTTGTTACTTAACAAACCACTGACAAACAAAGCCTGGTCCCGAACCATTTCGGCGGCGATTCGAAATCTTGGGCCCCGGGCATAAAGGCGGTTGAAAGGATCTTTTTCCAGTATTTCGGGAGTGGTTGTAGTCTGCTGTCGATAGGTGGCAGAGGTAACCATTGTTCGAAGTAGAGCTTTGGTATCCCAACCACTCTCTTGAAATTTGATCGACAGCCAGTCGAGAAGGTCCGGGTGGGAGGGTAGATCTCCCTGAGATCCGAATTCTTCGCTGGTTTGCACAATACCGGTTCCGAAAATATGCTCCCAGAAACGGTTTACCACGACACGGGCGGTAAGCGGGTTTTCCGGGTCAACCAACCAGTGAGCCAGGGCCAGGCGATTGTTAGGCAGGTCCTCGCGCAGGGGATGAAACACGGCGGGGACATTTCGGGAAACCGTTTTCCCCGTGTTCTGATAGTTCCCCCGGATCTGTACTTTTGTAATTCGATGTTTATCATCGGTGAGATCCCGCATTACCGGCACAGAGGTTTCCGGCTTGGCGTTTTTCAGCGATTTCTCCAGATTGGCGAGGCGGGTTCTTTTCGGAGCTAACTCTTTGGCGATCGACCGGTGATAAGCTGCGATTTTTGCATCCGAAGTATCGCCATTTTTGATTAATTGCCGAACCCCGGCCGGCATTCGCGCCCATTCAGTTATTCCAGCTTCAGACGTGGCAGAAATTCGAAAGTCAGTCAGAAGGTGGGATTTGTATTCCGAGTTTTGAGCCAGTTTGATTGTTAAAGTTCCCTCGTCGAACTTCACCGGCCGGGCTAAGGTGAGGGTAAGTTGATGAGACTTTCCGGTAGCACCACCTACAGCCCAGCCTTTTTTCTTATCCGGCTTCGCAGCGAGAACGGATGTAGCGGGGAATCCTTTTTGTTCATAGTCGGCCAGTGCCAGCAGCAAAGGTAAATCGATCGTGCCGTTCATGGCAAAGGTGGAGGAAGGAAGTGGAACTTGTTTTGGTGTTTGCGTCCAGACAACTTCGCGATTCGCATCAAGAATTTGAATAGAGTACCCCGCTAACCTTTCCGGGAGTCCCTGGCCGGTACGGTTCCACAACTTGATTGAATCAACTGATACCGTCTTGCCCAGATCAATTTCGAACCAGGGATTGGTTTCCACAGCGGTGTGGGATACTGATTTGTTGGCGTAGTCGCCATCGGTGTTACCATCGATCGCAAGTTTTGCCGGGCCATTGTATCCGGTGGAACTTTGGCTCGCCTTACCCTGGAGAGCTATGTTTTCCCCGCCGCTGAAAACTTCGACTTCCGCGAGATGAATCATTTTCGACTTACCTTTTAGCTCGATTCGGACAAATTGGCCATCCAGTCTCCGGGTCTTTGCCGGTTTCCAGTAGGCTTTGACCTGAGATAATACGAAATTTGATTTCTGCTCCGCTGATACCTCAAGGCGGAGGCCGGTTACCCGTGACGGGGAGGTTGTAAAATGCAGGGCGTAGGCGGCATTTTCCGGCAGGTCGCCATCCAGTTTGATCCAGTTATTTTCCGTAGCTTTCAGACTTGCCCCGGTAGCCGCCTGGAGAGGAAAGGTGGTCCACTCTGGTTCCCGGGAAAGATTCGTCAGCCATTGCTTCCTGGATTTGGCCAACTCCGGGGTTTCCTCGTCGAGCAATTTCTGTAGTTGGGATATCTCCGCTTGCCAATCCTCCTTTTGCTTGAGTTGTTGTTCTGTCCATAATTCGAGAACCGGGCTCTCGTCCTTTTTATCGGCATCTTCCGACTGGTTAAAATAGTCGAACATTTGGAAGTATTCCTCCTGAGTGATCGGATCATATTTGTGAGTATGGCACTGGGCACAGGCCATAGTGGTTCCCATCCATACTTCCATCGTGGTATTTACCCGGTCGACTACTGCTACATTTCTGAATTCCTCGTCATTTGTGCCGCCTTCGTTATTGGTCAGGGTATTGCGGTGAAAAGCGGTAGCGATTAACTGATCTTTGTCCGGGTTCTCCAGTAGATCACCGGCGATCTGGTCGATAGTGAATTTATCGAAGGGGATATTGTTATTAAACGCACGAATCACCCAGTCCCGGTACGCCCAGATCATGCGGGGTGGATCATCGGCGTATCCGGCTGAGTCAGCGTAGCGGGCGAGGTCCAGCCACATTTGCGCCCAGCGTTCACCGAAAGCCGGGCTGGCGAGTAAACGTTCCACGTAGCGTTCGTAGGCGCCCGGTTCGCTGTCGTTTTGAAAAGCCTCCACCATCGAGGCAGTTGGCGGGAGACCGGTTATATCTATAGCGACACGACGTGCCAGTGTAAGGCGGTCCGCCGCCGGGGAGGGCTGCAACCCGGCGCTGGCCAGTCTACGGTGAATAAATGGATCGATCGGATTGTTTACTTTCCAATCCTTGTGGGCCGATTGCGGGATTTCAGGATAGACCGGTTTTTCATACGCCCAGTGCCGGGCGTATTTTCCACCCTGTTTGATCCATTTTTCGAGAAGACTGACCTCATGTTTTGTCAGAGCTTGCCCTTTGCCGTCCGGCGGCATGACATCTGAACTATCGTCAGTGGTAACGCGATACATCAATTCGCTGTCTTCGGGATTTCCCGGAACTACTGCGGCATATCCACCGAGGTCGTGACGGGAACCATCTTCGGTATCCAGGCGCAGATCAGCACCTCTTTCCTCTTCATCGGGGCCGTGGCAGGCGAAACATTTCCCGGAAAGGATCGGGCGTATATCCCGGTTGAAGTCAATCGTCTCCCCGGTGTAGGCCGTGGCAGAAGTCAGAAGCAGACAAAATGTTACTATATATTTCATGCTAGAATATCTTTTACCACGTGTCCGTGCACGTCGGTGAGTCGGAACTGCCTTCCCTGGAACCGGTAGGTGAGCTTTTCATGATCGATTCCAAGCAGATGCAGGATGGTGGCTTGAAAATCATGAACGTGGACAGGATTCTCAGCCACGTTGAATCCGAGGTCGTCAGAGGCTCCGTAGGTAATTCCCGGCTTGACGCCGCCGCCTGCCATCCACGTTGTAAATGCATAGGGATGGTGGTCTCTGCCCCAGCGGGGGCGGTTATTGATGTCACCTTGTATGAAAGGTGTTCGCCCGAACTCGCCACCCCAGATTACCAGAGTATCATCAAGCAGACCTCGCATTTTTAGATCTGTTACGAGCGCGGCACTTGCCTGGTCGGTATCGCGGCATTGATTGTAGAGTTCCGTAGTCAAACTGTTGTGCTGGTCCCATCCAGCGTGCATACATTGCACAAAACGGACTCCGCGCTCAATGAGTCGCCGCGCCATGATGCAGTTGTAGGCATAACTTCCCTGTTCGGTTACATCCGGGCCGTACATATCAAGGATGTGCTGTGGTTCGTCGGAGAAATCGGTCAGATCCGGTACGCTGGTTTGCATACGGTAAGCCATTTCGTATTGGGCAATCCGGGTTTCGATTTCCGGGTCACCGGTTGTCTGGTATTTTATTTCGTTAAGGGCCGCTAGGTCATCCAGCATTCCGCGCCGAAGCTTTGGATCGATACCGTCGGGATTTTTTAAATAGAGGACCGGGTCGCCCATACCACGGAATTTAGACCCCTGGTATTTCGAGGGGAGGAAACCGGATCCCCAGTAAAAGTCATAGAAAATCTGGCCACAGCTGGTTCCTTTACTGATCGATGTCATTGCTACGAATCCCGGAAGATCAGCACCTTCCACTCCGAGACCGTAAGTAAGCCATGCACCGAGAGTGGGGCGGCCGGGTATTTGGGCTCCGCTCAGCATGAACGAAATGGCCGGGGCGTGGTTTACCGCATCAGTATGCATACTTTTGATGAAACAAAGTTCATCAGCTATTTTTGCCGTATGGGGAAACAATCCGCTTACCCACGCTCCGCTTTCGCCGTGGCGGGCGAAGGGTTCGAGACTGTTGAGCACGAGCTTACTCGACACATCCTTCGTCATCGTGCTAAAGCGTTTTCCCTCGGCGTATCCGGAAGGCAACTGCGTCCCGTGCAGTTTTGTCAGCAGCGGCTTGTAATCGAAAGTATCGACATGAGTGGGGCCACCGTTTTGAAACAGGTAGATGACCCTTTTTGCTTTGGCCTTTTCGTTCGGGAACGATGCAGCCCCTGATTCTGAACCAAGTAAACCGGCAAGCGCTGCGGTACCTATGCCTGTGGCTGATTTACCGAAAAATTGGCGCCGGTTGATGCTTCTCTGGAAATTTTGGAGAGGAGAGGGGGCGTCCGGACTGAGAATATGATAGCTCATGATCACTCTTTGTTCAGGGTTTCATCGAGGTTAAGAAGCATCAGACACAGATTAGTAAGAGCAGCGTGCTCCACAGCGGGTATAGACTCATCACGTTTGGAGTCACCCATATCCAAAAGGGAGGATGCGGCGGCAGGGTTGGATTGAAAATAGTCTCTGCCCCGGTGGTGGGCTCGGGTCCAAATAGACAATTCTTCGGAAGAGGGATGTCTTGCCAGCAGACGTTCGCTGACAAAATGATAGCGATCTATATCAATGGAAGCAGAAAGCAAAGCGCGTTCCGCCAGATGGCGGGCGGCTTCGACGTAGGTTACATCGTTCAGTGTACTCAGAGCGTGCATGGGGGTATTGGTTTTCGGTATCTTTACTTCGCAGATCTGCCGCTTGCTGCTGGCGAAAAACATCGTAGGTCCGACAATCCGCCGCCAAAACACATACAGACTTCTACGGTAAAGATCATCTCCCGTTGCCTGCTGGTATTTCTTTTTCCCAAAAGTGGCTTCCTCCCAAATTCCGGGAGGCTGGTATCCATTGAAAGATGCGCCGCCGGTTTCCGGATTGAGTAGACCGGAAACGGCGAGTGCCTGATCTCTTATCATCCAGCTGGGCAGACGAAACCTCGCCCCCCTGGCGAGATACCGGTTTTGCGGGTCACTCTCGTAAAAAGAGGGGGAGTGGATCACAGAACTTCTTCGATAGGTTTCGCTGGTGTAGATTGTTTTTAGAAGGTGTTTCACGTCCCATCCGGATTCGATAAACTCCGAGGCAAGCCAGTCCAGCAGCCCGGGATAAACGGGATATTCGGACTGAACACCAAAGTCCTCTACGGTTTTCACCAGACCGGTGCCGAAGATCATTTGCCAAATACGATTTACGGTCACTCTTGCCGTCAACGGATGGTCGGAGGATACGAGCCAATTGGCCAGAGCAAGGCGGTTTGCCGATTTGTTTGGCTCGAGTGGCGGCAGAAACGATGGCACAGCAGCGGTTATCTCATCCTGTGGAGAGTCATACAGTCCCTGATTCAGGATAAAGTTTTTTCGCGGATTGATCATGTCTTCCATGACCATCACTTTGGGAATGGATTTTTTATAAGTATCCAACGCATTCTTCGCGCGCCGGGTGGTTGCCTGAAGTTTCCGGTACACAGGTTCGGACAGCCGAAATGTTTTACCGATTAATGCGTTCTGTTCTTTGGACCTCTTTTCTGACGGTGTTTTCAGTGCGTCCCGGAAAGCTTGACCGGATTTCCCGGCTTTTGGAGCCGGGTCGTCGGTGACGGAAATTCGGAATCTCCCGATAAAATGTTGTTTGTGCACCGAGTCGTGTCGCAATGTGATCCTGAGCGGGCCTTTCACCGGATAGTCGGGGAAGAATACCCCTTCGTGGGGACGGTCTACTTTGCCTTGTTGAAGGACCGCCCAACCGCTGTTTGCGTTGCCATCAAATGTTTTATTGATAGTCAGTCCGCCCTGTTCGAATGATGCCACCGCTGAAGCGATCTTTACGGGTTTGCCTGCGGCGGTCACTTCAAATTCGGAAAGAACGAAGTTACCACTGTCCGAACGGGATAATCCTTTGCCGGAATTGGTGAAGGATTCGTGCTGTAAAACTTCCAGCTTAAATGCGGTGATTGATTCGGTAGCAGGCTGGTATTCGACAGTATGAGTTTCCCGGTCCGGGTTTTCTCCGCCGGCGAGAACAGATTGATCGGCCAGTACCGTGAGGGTGGTTTTTGTTGCCTTTACCGATATTGGTTCGAGGACTGTCCATTTTGTCTCAGAACTGTAGTTTTTTTCCCATTCTTTCTGGAGAGGCGCGATTTTCCGCGCATAGGCAGATTGGTCGTCGAGTGCTTTTTTGTAGTTATTGCTCAGCTCTGTTTCCCTCTGTTTTTGATCTGTAGTGGCGACCGCCAGGACCGGTTTCATTTGTGGATCACCACCGGCACCGGTCACCGGTGTCTGGTTGAAGAACGCGGTAAAACTGTAGTAGTCTTTTTGTGTGACCGGATCGAATTTGTGGTCATGACAGCGGCAGCAGTTTAACGTCAGGCCGAGCCAGACTGTGCCCATGGTTTCCGTCATATCAAAAACATAGTCGACCCGGTTTTCTTCAGCAATGCGTCCGCCTTCGCCGTTGATCATATGGTTGCGGTTGAAAGCTGTGGCCAGAATCTGTTCTTCTGTAGGGTTTTCAAGGAGATCTCCGGCCAGTTGCCAGATCGTAAATTGATCAAAGGGAAGATTTTTGTTATATGCGTCTACTACCCAGTCGCGCCATGGCCACATGGTTCGCTCCCGGTCTCCCTGGTAGCCATTGGTATCGGCGTAGCGGGCGGCGTTGAGCCAGTCCCACGCCATTCGCTCGCCAAAGTGAGGTGAGGCGAGAAGTCGGTCTACGGTTCTTTCCCAGGCTCCAGGGCTCGCGTCCTTCACAAACATGTCTACTTCTTCGGGAGTCGGGGGAAGCCCGGTGATGTCCAGCGAAACCCTCCGGATTAAAGTATGTTTTTCCGCCGTCTTATTGGGGGAAATATTTAGTTCCTTGAGTTTGCGTTCTACAAAGACATCGACCGGATTTCTGCCCTGAAAATCGTGTTCGACCCCAACGAACGATTCGAAAGCCCAGTGGCCACCCCATGGGGCACCTTCATTGATCCAGCGTTTAACGGTGTCGATCTGTTTTTGCGATAGAGCCCGATGGGATTTTGCCGGTGGCATTAACTCGTCGGGATCATCAGTTTGCAACCGGTACATGAGTTCACTGGAATCCGCATCTCCCGGAGTGATGAATCGTTTCGCACTGGTCTCATCATCCATCCGCAAGTCGGCTTTGCGCGCCTTTGCGTCGAAGCCGTGACAGTGAAAACAATTTTCCGAGAAAATGGGTCTGACATCGCGACTGAAGTCCAGTTTTTCAGCGACGCAGACGCAGGGAAGTAAAAACAGAATTGCTATACAGATATTTCTCAAGGCCGCGTTTGATCGGTTAGTTTTTCTGCATGGTCCATAAAGGGGCCGGTTTTCCTTCCTCTACCAACTTCTGAAGTTCCGGTTCGGTCAAGGCACGCTTCCATATGGCGAATTCATCCATTCTTCCCCGCAGGGCGCGTATCGGAACATAGGGCCATTCCTGATCCCAAAGCCAGTTTCCAATCCGGCTGATTCCCGGTTCCAGAATGGTTTCTTCGGGAATTTGCGAAGCCCCCGACGGTGTGCCATTCACAAAGACCTCGCTTTTTAGCTGATCCAAAGAAATCACTGCAGCGAGATGTACCCACTGTCCGGTGGGAACAATTTTCGGAGGACTGATGGTTTTCCGGTTACCGGCGAAAGCTGCGATCCACATACTGCCACTTCGGTTGAACTGCCAGTGTACATCTCCGTCACTCCAGCCGTTGGAATCGAACAGGGAGGTGTGAGAGAAATCAAACCGGTCGAGTTTCACCCACGCTGCGAAGGTTAGCTCTTTGTAGTTCCCGGGTAAGTCGATTTCTACGAAATCATTATCCCGGTCAAATAGCAGGGCATCTTTTCCCGGCCATCGACCGGAAACCCAGCGGGCTCCACTGATATCACCGTCACTTGCGACACCATTTTTTGCTTCGTTGCGAAGGCGTGAGATATCTTCGCCGGGTTTTGTGAATGAATAACAGGCAAGCAGATCCGGGTCGTTCCCAAAACGGCGCTGGTGTATATTCCAGCGAAGAAACCCGATTGATCCCGGGGTGAGAAATTTTTCGCTGTCCGGTGGAGGTGCCGGGCCTGCGGTTCCTTCTGTATAAGTTACCGACTGGCCTTCCCGAAAAGACGACAACAGTTGGTTGGATTCGGGATCTTTGGCATCTACCTGTCCATCGAAAACATGCAGTTCGCTGACTCCGCTTTCTCTATTTACGGATATACCGAATTCAGTACCGAGATCTTCGTAGTTGACCCCGGGAGTTGCGATCGTGAAACCCTGTGCGGAGGGTGGAGCTACGGCTCTCATGCTTCCTTCATGCAAGCGAATTCGGTAAGCGCTGTCGATTGCAAATGATACCGGAGCTTTCATCAACAGGTCGGCTCCGTTAGAAAAGCGGACGTGAACAGCGCCTTCATCGAGCACATAGTTTCCTTCTCCAAAGCGGACTTGTTCCGGACCGTTTCCCTCGGAAAATTTGGCACCCGCCTCATCAACCAGCAAGGCGAGAAATGACTCCCCGGATTCTCCGGTGATTGTTTTTGCGGCGGGTATCTTCCAGTTGATAAAGGCAAAAATCAACGCAGCAGCAGCAATAGACCACGGAAGCGTCAGTTTGCCGAAACGTGAGGTTTTCGGAACAGGGGAGACGAATCGGGACCGCTCGGCGAGCCCTTCGCTAACCGCGGCAAAAAGTTGCAGACGGTGCCGGGCTTGTTTGCTGTTCCTCATCAGATTATGCAGGGACTCGCTTTCGGTATCGGAAAGTTTCCCGTCGAGATATTTTCCAATCAGTTCGTTTTCTTCGTGATTCATGAGAAAGATTCGATATCGCGGGATGAATTTTTTTCGATGCAATCAACCAGCGAGAGACGCATTCGCGAAAGGCTTTGGTACAGGGCGTTCGGCTTTTGATTAAGCTCTGCAGCGAGTTCTTTCATTGATGTTTCGGGGTGATAGGCGCGGAGCAGGATTTCGCGCTTTTTGCCGGGAAGCCGTTGCAGGCAGAATTCCAGTGCTGCGATCCATTGTTCCCGATTGGATGTGGCTTCGATTCCCTCTTCGACCAGTTTTTCCACGATATCATCGTCGAGAACGAGGCGGTCCCTGGCTTTGCTTCTGCGGAACTTCAGGATTTCATAGCGGGCAACGACGCAGGCCCATTTTCCGAAATCACTTTCCGGATTTTCAAGAGAGTCGAATTTTTCCCATGCGATCACGCTGACATTTTGCATCACTTCGGCGACATCCAGTGGATCGGGAATGGAAGCGCGGATAAAAGCCCGGATTTCCGGGTCGTGCCGTGACAAAAGGCGCAGAAAAATCTTTTGCTGTTCGTTGGAAGTCATGAGGTTTCACCTTATCACTCCCGGTCGGAAAACGATCTTACAATCTTTTTGTGGCGCAATTACTCTGACTGTACCCTGTATGATCAGCGACTAAACAGGGTACAATCCCGGACATAAACTAGCGTGTCGCAAAGCTTGCGATTTTTGCCTTACGTTCGTATGATACCCCGGTGGTTGTATCACCGCACCCAGTTCCGATCACAATGCGATTTCTCCTGTATAATATTAGGTACGCTACTGCTAAAAAGAAGCCGGTATTTCCCTGGAGTGGATATTTGAGTCAAACCGGTCCTCACCTGCAACAGATTGTAGAGTTTATCCGTGAAATCGACCCGGATGTGGCGGGGTTGATTGAAGTGGATGCCGGGTCTTTCCGGACAAAAGAGGCCCATCAGGCGGAGATCATGGCTCAGGCGCTGGGCCACTACCATAGTTTTGAGTCGAAATACTGTGATTCCACCAGGGTTTCCAATATGCCGGTATTAAAAAAGCAGGGAAACGCGTTTCTGGCTAAGGATTCGATTAAAAAGGAGCAGTTTCACTACTTCACAAAGGGGATGAAACGTCTGGTTATCGAGCTGGAGCTGCGCGATGTAACGATCTTCCTGGTCCACCTCGCGTTGGGGTTCAAGACCAGACACAGGCAACTGGCTCAGCTGTATTCCCTGATTCGGGATGTGAACCGTCCCCATATTGTGGCGGGTGATTTTAATGCACTGTGGGGCGAGGATGAAATTGACCTTTTCCTTGGCGCTACCGGCTTGGTCGACGCCAATCAGTCCAGTTTGCCTTCATTTCCGAGCTGGAAACCGAACCGGCATTTGGATTTTATTCTGCACAGTCCGGAGATCGAGGTGAACAATTTTTGGATTCCCAATGTGCAGCTTTCTGATCATTTGCCTCTGGTGATTGATTTTGATATCGACGAGAGCAAAAAAGAATCCGGAGCGAATATTATTCGCACCGGATTACAGTAACCACACGGCTGGTTATGCCGTTTTGCCGCGCTTGTTGGGGTCAGCCACCCAGTAGAGGAAGAATGTGACGAGCTGCAGACCGGCTACGCCGAGTATCCCGAGGGGAACTGCTTTCTCTGCCAGCGCTGTGACATCCGGCAGTTTGATGAGGAAGGAAGAATTCAGCACTTCGCTTCCCTGGGCTCGGTAGAGTGCGATCACTCCAATCTGTCCGGCAATGGCCAGCACACCCGCAAGGATGTCGCCGAAGTTGATTGATTCCTCTCTTCTTTTCATCACGTAGCGCATCAGGAGCACTACGATCATGGCGACTGCGACGGGAACGAGAAGGATCGGCAGATATTGCGTCGCGTAAGTAACCACGGGTGACACCGTTTCAGCCAGTTCCGGTTTCGTGACCAGATAGAAGCTCAAAAATGCCAATGCCAAAAGAAGCAGGGCAAGACGATTTAGGTTGTAGATGAATCGGGCAATTGTTTTCATATGTTGTCGAATTTGACGGATGAATTGGTCCTTCGCATTTATGAAAGAACTTCGTTTTTATAACGCCAGTGCAAAAGCCGGTTGAAGTTGTTCCTTACGCTTTATTGTTCCCGAATTATGACCCGCATTTTCCTACGCCTCATTATTTGTCTGATTTTCATTCCGGGTGTGCTAAAGGCTGACACTCCTAATTTCGTCGTAATATTCATCGATGACCTGGGCTACGGGGATATCGAGCCGTTTGGTTCAAAAACGAACCGGACCCCGAATTTGAATCAAATGGCAAAAGAGGGGCGAACGCTGACATCATTTTATGTGGCATCGCCTGTTTGCACGCCGTCCCGGGCGGCACTCATGACGGGTTGTTATCCCCAGCGAGTCGGTTTGGCGAAAGGATCCGGGCATGCCGTTTTGTTTCCAGGTGATCATTATGGGCTTCATCCGGATGAAATCACTATCGCGGAAACTCTAAAATCAGTGGGTTATGCGACCGGTTGCTTTGGCAAATGGCATCTCGGCGATCAGAAGCAGTTTTTGCCCACTTCACAGGGCTTCGATACCTGGTTTGGAATCCCGTATTCCAATGACATGTGGCCCGCACTAAAGAACTTTAACTGCCCGGATCTGCCGCTCATGAAAGACACTGAAGTCGTCGGGATAGTGAAAGATATGGATGATCAAGCGGATCTGTGCCGGAAATTCACCGAGTCAGCCGTGACCTTTATCAAAGAGAACAAAAGAAAACCGTTTTTTCTCTATCTGCCGCACGCCTTTGTTCACAATCCGAGGCAGGCATCTCCTGTGTTCATGGGCAGCAGCGCAAATGTCGAACAGGCTCAGGTAGAGGAGGTGGATTGGAGTGTCGGGCAAATTCTCGACACCCTGCGAACCGAGAATCTTGCGTAGAAGACGATGGTTTTGTTTACTTCCGACAACGGCCCGGCCCGCGGGTTGTCGGCCGGTCCTCTACGGGGGAGAAAGGGATCAGCTTTCGAAGGCGGGCAACGCGTGCCGGCGATTCTCTGGTGGCCCGGCATGATACCGGCAGGGACCACTTCCGATGAATTGTCGACATCGATGGATCTGCATCCCACCTTTGCAGAGATGGCTGGTGCGTCGCTCCCGAAGGACCGGGTGATCGACGGAAAATCCATCAAGCCGATACTCCTCGGGGAAGAGTATGCCTACAGTCCGCATGATCGTTTTTTCTACCAACAGAAAGGAGAACTGGCGGCGGTGCGGTCCGGAGACTGGAAACTTTTCCGGGATGGAAAGCTTTATAACCTGAAACACGACATAGGGGAAAAAGAGGATATCTCCGACTATAATCCCGATATTTCGATGATTTTGCATTCGATGATGAAGGGATTTGTCGCGGATTTGAAAGAAAATTCCCGGCCGGTTGGCATCGCTTCAGGAGCCCGGACTCTACTGCCGAGGCCCGGTGTGCAGGGAGAGGACGGCTATATTCCGACTTTGCAGCTGGGCAAAAAATAGTCGGCAAAAAAGAAAATAATCCCGGTGAGCTTACAGATTGATTAAAAATCAATTTGTGCGAAATAATGGCGACTTTTATGACTACCCGCAAATCGCCCTTTATCGCCCGTATTGCAGCAGAACTAAATATCAACCCCAGTCAGGTGGAGGCCGTGGCTGAACTTTTGGACGACGGAGGGACCGTTCCCTTTATTGCCCGATACCGAAAGGAAGCGACAGGATCTCTTGATGAAGTTGCCATCACTCAAATCCGCGACCGACTCGATCAATTGGCGGAATTGGAAAAGCGGAGAAGCGCAATATTAAAGTCTTTGAAAGAAAGGCAGTTGTTGGTTGGCGATCTGGAACGAAAAATTCTCGCAGCGGACTCTCTAACAGTCTTGGAGGATCTCTATGCGCCTCATCGTCCCAAGCGCCGAACACGCGCAACTATCGCTAAGGAAAAGGGCCTGGAACCTCTCGCCGATATGCTTCTCAACAGTGCCTCCGGTAATTTTGAGCAGGAAGCATTGAAATTCGTTTCCGCTGGCAAAGAGGTGGCCAACGTGGAGCAAGCTCTCGCCGGCGCTCGCGATATTATTGCAGAAAAAGTGGCGGAAAATCCGGAATCAAGATCGGCGGTGCGGGAGGTGTACGAAGAATCTTCCAAAGTGGCGGCTAAAGTGGTCGCTTCGAAGAAAAATGATCCGGAAGCTGCGAAATACCGGGATTATTTTGAGTTTAACGAGCCGCTGGACAAAATTCCCTCACACCGGCTTCTCGCCATCCGCCGCGGTGAAAGTGAAGGCTTTTTAAAACTCGGAATTACCGCTGATGAAGAAGTCGGAATTCGTGCAGCGAGAGGGAAATTTCTATCCGGACAGGCTTGTGATCAGGTTCACCAGGCGATCGAGGAAGGATGCAAAAGACTGCTTTTCCCGAGCATGGAAACGGAGATGCGAAACGCCTCCAGAAAACGGGCTGACGAAGAGGCAATCCATGTGTTCTCGAAGAACCTGCGCGAGCTTCTCCTCGCTTCGCCACTCGGCCAAAAGCGGACTTTGGCGCTCGATCCCGGATTCAGAACAGGTTGTAAAACAGTGTGTCTCGATGCCCAGGGCCAACTCGTGCATAACGACGTTGTTTACCTGGTGGGCACCGACCGGCAGTTGAAGGACGCCATTGCGACAATTCGGGACCTGGTCAAAACCTACAAAATTGAAGCCATTGCCATCGGCAACGGAACAGCGAGTCGCGAGACCGAAAAATTCGTGAAGTCACTGGGGCTCGATAAATCGATTCCCATCGTGATGGTAAATGAGAGCGGTGCGTCCATTTACTCCGCTTCGGAAGTGGCCCGGAATGAATTTCCCGACCACGACGTGACCGTTCGCGGTGCGGTGTCGATCGGGCGTCGTTTAATGGATCCACTCGCTGAGTTGGTGAAGATTGATCCGAAGTCAATTGGCGTTGGCCAATACCAGCACGATGTGGATCAGAGTCTTCTCAAAAGTGCCCTTGATGACACCGTTGAGAGTTGTGTGAATGCCGTCGGAGTTGAAGTAAATACCGCGTCGGCAGAGCTACTTTCGCATGTGGCCGGGTTGAACAAAACCATTGCCGAAAACATCGTGGCTTACCGGAATGAACATGGTCCGTTCACTTCCCGGGCGCAGTTGAAAAAAGTCCCCCGTCTGGGAGCGAAGGCCTACGAGCAGGCTGCAGGATTTCTTAGAATCCGGAATGCAAAAAATCCCCTCGATTCCAGCGGGGTTCATCCGGAGCGATACCCTCTGGTTCAGGAGATGGCGAAGAACGTGGGCTGTAAAATCGAGGACCTTCTCACTGCCGAACAACTACGGAACCGAATCAACCTGAGAGATTACGTTCGGGGTGATGTGGGGTTGCCCACTCTTCAGGATATCGTGGCTGAACTGGCCCGGCCCGGACGGGATCCGAGGGATAAATTCGAGACCGTGGAGTTTGCGGACGGGATAGAAAAGCCATCCGATTTGAAAGAGGGAATGAAACTGACCGGCGTTGTCACAAACGTCACCGCATTCGGGGCATTTGTGGACGTTGGGGTCCATCAGGATGGTTTGGTTCATATCAGTCAACTGGCTGATCAATATGTCAGCGACCCGGCCGATGTCGTCAAAGTAGGCCAAAAGGTTGAAGTCACTGTGGTCGAAGTCGATTTGGCGCGTAACAGGGTAGGGCTTAGTATGAAATCAAATCCCGATCAGCAATCGCGGGGTGGCGGAGAGCGGGGAAGAGCACCGCAACGCAATACCAACCACCGGAGCACCAAACCGCAACGACAGGATCCACAACAGTCCGGGGGGAACGATTGGTTTTCCGCCGCGATCGAAAAGGGGCGAAAATAATCAGTCCCCGATTTCCTCTTCCAAACCGGCGGCTTCCTCTTCGGTATCAACATCCTCGGCCAGACTGAGGATGTCGACTACCGGGTGGCGGACCCCTTCGCCAGGACGTTTCGAATGGGCTCCCGGTTTGAGAAATATGCTGCCAATCGCTTTTTCCAGCTCCGGAATCGTTAGTTCGCCTCTTCTTAACTGATTGGCGATCAGAAGGCCGTTGGAAATTACCGAAACCATCAGATTGGGCGCATGAAATTTCATCAGTGCACGGAAATCTTCGCTAATCAGATTTCCCAACACGGATCGGAGCATCACCTTCCGCCTGGTTGCGACCGAATGGTTCCTCGTTTTGTAGGCCAGGTCAAGCAGGCGGTACAGCAGTCTAAGCCGCATCTGAGAAGGCTGCATGATGGCCAAATGACCCGGTAGCACCTGAATTTTCTCCGCACCCTTTTCGGGATACATACCATAGGTAGGCTTCCAACCGAACGCTCCGAGTTCCTCTTTTTTCGTCGGCATTTCAACAAAAGGAACCCAAATCGCACAGGGCGACTGTTGTTCGTACTTTTGCCGAAGCTCATCTAATTCATGTGCTTGGACAAGAACATCGTAGGCCAGCAGGGCAATGGGCTGATCCCCGAACCGTTCCTGATGATTTTCCATAGCAGCCCGCAAATTGGTAGCGACGCTGCCGTTGGTGTCTACAATCGTCGCATTGAGGTTGAGAGGTGTATAAACTTCACTGGGACCGGCGATTGTGATCGGGGAAAAACTGCCCGATTTTTCGATTTGTTCGATCAAAAGATCGATTAACGGTCGTTCTTTCACCGTTACTTCCGCTCCTTTATAAACACCCAAAGAATGGAGTTCAGGGCCGTCCTTGGGTAACGGCCCCGGTCGGTGATCGCTTCCAGCGAGAATTGTGATCGGGATCGGTTGCATCAGAAACTCCTACACCTTCGGCTCATCGAACCGGAGATGCAAGAGTCAAGGATAACGCTATTTCAGTTGGGTCAACCAGTCCAACAAGCATTCAAAATCTTCCGCGCCAATCTCTTCGTTGAGACCCGCCGGCATCAGAGAGACCGGAAGGTGCTCGCGCTCTACCATTTGGGTTGTGTTGATGGTAAATTTGTTACCGGCGGCATCGCTATACAGGTGGACGCCGGCCTGTTCACCGATGACAAATCCGACATGTTCCGTTCCATCGACCATTTTTACTTTCCACGTTTCATATTGAGGGGAAATTTCGGCGGAGGGCTGTTTGACCGACTTGATAATATGTTCCCGGCCGCGAACCCCGATGGCGCTGAGATCAAGGCCGCCTTTTTTACCAAATCCATTTACAATGTGGCATTTGGCACAGTTTCGATGGAAGACGTATTCGCCGGTTTCAAGCGGATGCTTCGGCTTGATTTCGTGTTGCGGATCAGCCAGGCTGGCAAGAGCACGGACTTTCATGGATTTGTCCGTTTTCATTACCTCCCGGGCAAATGTGAGAGCGCCTTGCGGATCGCTGTGATCTTTCAGTGTTACTGCGACACCGCTTCTCATGGCTTCGTCTCCGACTTGATAAATTTTTCTGAGGCGATCCACTTCAACTTTTCCCCGGTCATCGAGTAAAAGGAAAGCGGATCTGCGTGCGGTAGGGGAATCGGAATCGAGCTCGGCGGAAACCATTTTTTCGATGTCATCATCCATGGAAGCCATTCCATCGAGTCGGGCTTTGGCTGTGATCGCTGCGTGAAACATGACGGGAGAATCCGGCTGCGATACTTCCTCTTCGATTACCTTGCGATATTCTTTCAGCTGCTTGTCGGCAACCCATTTCATGGCGAGCAAGCGAAGCGTCTCAGAAGGTTGATCTTTGGAAAGCGCCGCGCGAATTAGCTGATCGCTGTCTTTGTGGTTGTGAAACCGGGAGGAGAGTAATTGGTAGATCTTCTTTTTCTCAGAGGACATTTCCGCGTCGGGAATCTGGCCCGAAATCATTCTGGAAAAAGTCCATGGATCGTTGGCGTCTCTATCCGTTAAATGATCTTCGTTCAGATTTACGTCAGCCGGTTCGGGGGCCCAGTTTTTTAACCGCCAGATTGCCCCTTCTCCATGTAGTTGGTAGTCGCCTTTAACCCAGTCGCTGATATAGAGGTCTCCGTAGTTTCCTTTGGAAAATCCGACAGGACGGAATTCATGACCTCCTGTTAACAGAACTTGTCTTTCGGTAGTAAAATGAGTCCCGTCCCAGGTAAGAGGATAGTATTCCACCCGGTGATCGGACCAACTGGCCACGAGCAGATTTCCTTCGTGATGAAAGACGTCGCAGGGAGCGTCGCCGGTGCCGGACAACATAGGCAGGGTTCCTGGTAACTCTCCGTCCCAGGAGATAAAGGGATGTTGTCCGCTCTTTCCGTAACGATACTGGTAACCGTAATCACCGCCTTTGATGACATGGTGGAGACGGCTCGGTGGACGGGAACTCGGATCGTTATCTGTAGCGAAAACATGACCTCCCGGACTATAGCAAAGGCCAAAGGGATTCCAGAATCCGGTAGCATATAGTTCAAGACTTCCACCGTCTGCATTACACTTCCATATGTTACCGCCCTCGCCCTGATCGGAAAAGGATACACCGTCCGCACTGGTCAAGGTATAGGCGGCCCCGAGAATACCACCTATTCCGAAAATCAGGTTGCCATCGTCATCAAAGGAAAGGCCGGCGCAGCCGTAGCCGTTATCGAGAAATTTCCTCTCGAAATCAAAAAAGATGATTCTCTCCGCCTGGTAGGCATCTGCCACACCGTTTTTGTTTTTGTCCCAGAGGCGAACGATACCGTTTCTGGTTGCCGCATATATAGCTCCCGTTTTTGGATGAGTAGCGATATTCATAGTCGCCTTCAAATCCTCTCCGTAAAATGTAGAACGTGCGTCGGCTTTTCCATCACCATCGAGGTCCCGCAAATAGACAATCTGATCGGATGCGGGTCCGTTGTATGTTTTAGGGCGGAAATGAGTGTGAGATTCGATCACGAGAAGTTTACCGTCCTGTGTAAACGTCATTCCGATCGGGTGCCGGATCAGATCCGGACCGGCGAATTTGATCACTTTGGTGTCAGGATTCATCGCTTTTGGGTAATCCCGTGCAAAGAGATCGCCATTGAGCATGAAAAAGGTGAGCAGTGTCAGCAGAGCTTTTGTCATTAACCTGGTCTGTTTGGTGTTTTTATTTTTATGAAGATTGGAGCCATGTTTCAGCTAAATGCGGTAGATGACTACGGTAAGTATAAATACCAAAACCACCACATCGTAATAAATTAAGGTTTTATTTATAAAAAACAAATAAAAACTATAAAAACCAGAATCCAAATGAGGTAAGATTTGGGAATGGACGATTGTGCGTGGGTTTCCGCCTGAAGTAGATTCAGCCCTTTCAACAGGGTTCGATACCTGATTAAACAGGGTACAATCCCGGACCTAACAGGGTACAATGCGCCGGTTGCGATGAATGTACATGATGCCAAGCTGATGTATGACTCTACGATTTCTTGTCTGTTGTTTATGGGTAGCCAGTGCGATTCAGGCTTTTGGTAACGAGAAGCCAAATATTGTTTTTATTTTGGCAGATGATTTGGGATGGGCGGAACTGGGCTGCTACGGTCAACAGAAAATCAAAACGCCGCGGATCGATTCCATCGCGCGGGACGGAATGAAATTTACCCGCGCCTACTCGGGGAATGCCGTCTGTGCTCCTTCGCGCTGTGTATTGATGACGGGTAAGCATCCGGGTCACGCCACAGTGCGCAATAATCTCGCCATGAGAACACGGGGAGAGCCGGAGGGCCAGTATCCGCTGCCCGCCGATGAGGAAACGATCGCCAGTCTACTTTCCCGTGAGGGTTACAAATGCGGAGCGTTCGGCAAATGGGGCCTCGGCAATACGCAGTCTACCGGTAACCCTTTGAAAAAGGGGTTCGATCGCTTTTTCGGCTACAATTGCCAGAGCCATGCTCACAGTTATTATCCGGCTACTCTTTGGAGCGACAATAAGATCTTCCCACTACGAAACGATCCTCCTGTGGTTGGGCATGAATCTCTACCTGCTGAACTGGATGCCAATGATCCTGCCAGCTATGATCGCTACAAAGGCCAGGATTACGCGCCGGATCGCATCAATGAAGCGGCGCTGCAGTTTATTACAGACCATAAGGAAGAACCCTTTTTTCTATACTACCCTACGATTATTCCACACCTCGCGTTGCATGTTCCGGACGAGGATTTGGATCCCTATTTGAAGCAGGGTTGGGAAGAAAAGCCTTTTACCCGCAGAGGAACGGGCGGCTACACACCTCACTTTACCCCGCGCGCCGGTTATGCGGCTTTTATTTCCCGGATGGATAAATATGTCGGGCGGATATTGGATCGTCTCGATGAGTTGGGTCTCAGCAAGAACACAATTGTGGTATTCACATCAGACAACGGAACTACCTATCTTCCCGATGTAGATTACGAATTTTTCGAAAGCGTAGGACCTTTGCGGGGGCTGAAAGGCTCTTTGTATGAAGGCGGAATCCGGGTTCCTCAGGTTGTGCGTTGGCCGGGGAAAATAGAGGCGGGCACGGAAACTTCCGTCCTGACCGGTTTCGAAGACTGGCTTCCCACACTGATGGAATTGACCGGCGCGAAGGACAAGACCCCGGAGTGTGATGGTATCAGCCTTGCGACAACTCTGTTGGGTGAAGGTGAAAAAGGTCGGGATTTCCTCTATCGGGAATTTCCGGCCTACGGAGGACAGCAGGCTGTCTGGATGGGAGAAAAATGGAAGGCCGTCCGGCAGAACATTCGCCCCTCCCGGAAAAAGAAGGGAAATATTGACCTGACGATCGAATTGTATGACCTCGAAAATGACATCGGTGAAAAAGAGGATGTCGCCGCAAAATTTCCAGCTGTAGTGGAAAAAGCCAGGCAACTGATGAAATCGGAGAGAGTTCCCTCTCAGGAGTTTACTTTCCCTCTCCTGGATAAGGAGGCGTAGCTGTTATCAGCGGGAGTTCCGGTTCCATACATCGGACCGGCCCGGGACACATACCAGAATCAGGCATATGATTTCCAGGATCGGCGTGCCGATTAGAAATCCCAATGCAACGAGGATCGTGAGCATGATTATCGCCGTGATTTGCTTTTTGCGAATCACGGCGAC
This sequence comes from Verrucomicrobiales bacterium, assembly GCA_029213025.1. Classification (GTDB taxonomy): domain Bacteria; phylum Verrucomicrobiota; class Verrucomicrobiia; order Verrucomicrobiales; family DEV007; genus Arctic95D-9. The sequence goes on along the minus strand of JARGOZ010000001.1, from coordinate 35,633 downwards.
CAATGCAAAAAAGGCGAACATTGCCGGTGCCAATGCTTTTCCAACAGTCAAAGCGGCGAGACGGGTTGTGTATTCGGCTTGCGAAGTAATTCCGATGATTTTGAAAAATTGATCACGAAAATCCACCATTGGTCCGTCGGTGAATTCCACGAGATAGAATGCCGCTGCCGCAGTTCCAAAAAGCAGTGATGCTGCCAGGAAAAGAAGCAACAACAAAACCACGGCCAAAATACGGAAGGAGAATTTTTTTTCCTTGTGAAAGACTTGTTTTTCGACCTCAGGTTTTTGCCGCCGCGGCTCAGGTGATACCCGGTCTGCATTGGGACGGACAACCGGAGCGGGCCGAATTGTCGATGAGGTAGTAACGGACAGTTTTTCGGACCTCGGAACCGGCACCTGGTTGTTGCAAGTCGGGCATTTTTCAACCCCGCCGGCACTTTGGTCCGGCAATTCGAGTGGTTCGAGGCAGGTGGGACAGTTGATTTTCATCAGGGAATAATTTTTGATAATGGCACGAATGAGTGCGGTTGACAATCAACGGTTTCAATTTATCCACCAATCTTAACTTTCGAACAGTCATTTTGCCTTTTTGAATGTTCTCATTTCCGAGAGCAGGCGCGCGGATATTTCGGGATTCTCTCCGGATATATCCCGCTCTTCACCAATATCTGTCGAAAGATCGAAAAGCAGGGGAGGGTTATGCACTTCAACCGGTGCCCTCTTCCTTGTATCCGGGTCAGAGGACCGGACCTTCGTCATGGTGTGGATTTTGTAATTCCCTGACCGCCATGCCTCGGAACCGCCGGGGTAGTACCATGTCGTTCTCGGACTCGGGGCATCGTTGAGCAGCGTTTCGGAGAGATCCCGGGAAATGCCGCCAGGAATGTGTCCTGGCAGCGAACCACCGGTAAGTTTGGCGAAAGTGGCGTACAAATCGAGATTGGCTCCGATACCGGATACTTCTCCCGGTTTAATTGTGCCCGGCCAGCGGAAAATACCCGGAACTCGAAAACCGCCCTCCCACGAAGTGCCTTTTTCGCCACGCAGAGGTTTTGCGGTGCCACCGTGGGGACCGAACATGGACCACGGTCCGTTATCGCTGGTGAATACCACGAGAGTTTGCCGGTCCAGATCCAGTTTATTGATCGTCGCCATCACTTGACCAACCGACCAGTCGATCTCTTCGATTACATCGCCATACCGGCCATTTTCGCTTTTTCCCTGGAACTCCGGCGACGCAAATACCGGAGCGTGCGGCATGTTGTGAGCAAGGTAGAGAAAAAAACGTTCGTTCTTTTTCTCTGTAATCCATTTCACCGCTTCTTCGGTATAGCGTTTGGTGAGCAGTTCCTGATTTACCGGATGCTCGACCACTTCTCTTCCTCTGATAAGAGGCACCGGAAATGAAAACTTGTCGCAGTTATCGAATACCTCCCGGGTCTGCTTCTTTCCGGGTGGTGGAGGAACATCATTACTGCCCGGGGTGCCAAAATGATAGTCAAAACCACACTCCAGCGGATGCATCTCGCTAGAAGTAAAATCTTTTGGATATCCGGCGAGGTGCCATTTCCCGAGGATCGCGGTAGCATAGCCCTGTTTCTGCAACATCGCGGGAAGCAACTCATTGCGATGATTTACCAGTTTCGCTGCCTTTAGTAACGCCGGGTGACTGCCCGTCATCAACCCCCGACGACTGGGAACACAGGTCGATCCGGAGGCGTAAAAAGAAGTCCACCGTTGGCCTTCCGCTGCCAGTTTGTCGAGATTTGGCGTTTTGTTTAGTTTGCTGCCGTAACAGCCGATATCTCCATAGCCGAGGTCATCGACAAAGATCAAAACAATGTTGGGACCGGCGGTGGCCGATGAGAAAAAAAGAGCCAGTAGGTAAATGAGTAGCAGGCGCATAGGTCGAGTCGTTTCCGGACAATACAGCCTTGTCCGAAACAGGTGACCCGATCAAGCAATAATGTCTTTTACTACATTTCCATGGACATCGGTGAGTCGGAAATCCCGACCGGCGTAGCGGTAGGTTAATTTCTCGTGATTGAGCCCCATCAGGTGCAGGATCGTGGCGTGCCAGTCGTGAATGTGGACTTTATTATCCACAGCCTGGTAACCGTATTCATCGGTAGCGCCGTAGCGTTGGCCACCTTTGATCCCGCCGCCGGCCATCCAGAGAGAGTATCCGCGGTTGTTATGGTCGCGTCCGTCGAGCGACTGCCCGTGCGGAGTTCTACCAAATTCACCCGCCCAGACCACCAGTGTATCTTTCAATAAATCACGGTCTTTGAGATCCTGTAAAAGCCCGGAAATGGGTTTGTCGATCTCCCCGCAGTTGCGCTCCAGACCGGCCTTCATATTGCGGTGGTGATCCCAGTTCCCGTGCGTGATTTCGATGAAGCGAACTCCCGATTCGGCCAGACGTCGCGCGGCGAGACATTTTCGTCCGAAGGCTTCGGTGGTTCGGTCATCCATTCCGTATAACGATTTTGTTTTCTCCGACTCACTGGCGACATTGAGAACATTCGGAACTTCATCCTGCATGCGGAAAGCCAGTTCGTAGGATTCGATGACTCCTTCCACACCGGGATTGTACTGATCCCGCTTCAATTTTTCCTCGTTCAGCGAATTGATAAAATCGAGTTGGACGCGCTGCATTTCTTTTGACAGCTTTTTGTTTTCTATATTCCGGATTGGAGTTTGATCGGCGGCGGCTGCAAAGCGGTTTCTTCCGGCACGACCAATAGGGGTTCCCTGGTAGATCGCGGGTAAAAACGCACTTCCATAGTTTTGCGCACCGTTGGGTGGTGCCAGCGTAACGAAGCCCGGAAGACTGTCGTTTTCAGTACCCAGCCCATAGAGCGTCCATGCCCCGAGAGAAGGCCGAACAAACTGGAAATTTCCGGTGTGCATTTGGGTGAACGCCTGAGGATGATTGGGCAGGTCGGTATGCATACTGTTAATGATACATAAATCATCGGCGTGTTTTGCCACCTCGGGAAACAAATCGGAAACGGGTAAACCGCTCTGACCGTATTGATTAAAATCCCACGGTGAACCGAGAAGTTTTGCGAAGCCCCGGGCGTCTTTACCACTGTCTTTGTTAAGTATCGGTTTGTAATCGAAAGTATCGACATGCGACGGGCCGCCCTGCATGCATAGAAAAATGACCCGCTTCGCCTTAGCCGGGAAGTGGGGTTCTTTTGGTGTCAGCGGATTTTTTGACTGCTGAGCTGCCATGGTGCTGAGTGCGGAAAACGCGAGGTAACCAAATCCGCTCGACATTGTTTGCAGAGCCAGTCTTCGGGATGGCTGGAAGTGGTAAGTGAGTTCGTTCATGAGTAAACAGGGTACAGTTTGGGACCTAACAGGGTACAGTCGGATCAATCAGTTAATGTATCGGAATTCGGCGCTGGATATCAGAGCCTGGCAAAATGTAGTTAAAGAAAGATTCAGGGCTTCGGTTCGGGTTTTGCCCTCGTTCATTGCGGCTTCGATAAAAGTGGCAAAGTAGGCTTTTGTTTTTTCAATCTCTCCCGGAGTGGGGGGACGGCTGTAAGCGAGAAAATACGCCGTGAGCCCAAGTTTCTCCCCGCGAAGTTTGAGGTCGTCTCTCAGGAAAGAGGCCATTTGCTCGCTTCCGGATTGCACGAAATCGGAATTCATTAGATAGAGAGCCTGTGATGGAACGGTAGTGATTTCCCGTTTTCCGGCCATCAGGCTGGGATCGGCAAAATCAAACAAGTTCAACGCATCCGGCACGAGGTCGCGGACGATGGGCAGATACACCGAGCGATAGTTTACCTCTTTGTTCAGCTGGACCTCGGAAACAGTCCGGCCGATAAATCCGGGACCCAGGTGGGACACAATAGAACCATCGGGACGCTGCAAATCGATTTGACCGCTGACCGCCAGTATGGAATCCCGGATTGATTCCGCATCGAGTCTCCGTTTGTTCGCTCTCCAGTGAAGCCGGTTGTTGGGATCTTTTTCAAAATGCTCTTCCCGAAATTCCGAGTTCATTCGATAGGTTTGAGTCAACATGATCTCTTTGATCAATGCTTTGGTGGACCAGTCCAACTCAATAAAACGCAGCGCGAGGTAATCGAGCAAATCCTGGTTCACCGGCTTTTCCCCGGTGGTGCCGAAATTGTCTACTGTGGAAACGAGTCCTTCACCAAACAGCCACATCCAAACGCGGTTCACATAGACGCGCGCGGTGAGCGGGTTGTTGGGTGAGGAGATCCATGCCGCGAGTTGGAGACGTCCGCTTTGATCGGTGGAAATCATTTGTTCGTCTCCGCTTTTTACCACCTGGAGAAATCCTCGCGGAGCACGTTCTGTAGTTGCGTTATCCTCTTCGCCGCGAATCAGAATTTGGGAATCAAAAGGTTCGCTTCGGTCGGACAGGCCCATGGCTTTGGGTAGTAATTTTCCCGAATCGCTATAGTTGACCAGTTTGGCTGTCTGGATACCAATCCGGCTGTTAACCCCGAGCAACCCGAGCCGCAGACGGTTGGCTTCGTCATTGTTTCCGGATTGCCGTGCGTCGCGAATGTTTGTCTGGATTTCGGCAGCCTGATCTTTGAGCAGCGCGAGTTGAAATTCCTGATCAATTGCTTCCGGGAGCGGCAGATCGCGTCCCCCACCGTGAAAACTTGCGGGAAGTGTGATTAACTCATTCGAGTGACGGTTCTGGATTCCTTCCGGTGTTCCGATATGGGTATTGCTACTTAAAAATATACCGGCGAGGGAGTAGTAGTCGGACATCGGCACAGGGTCAAACTTGTGGTCGTGGCAACGGGCGCAGGACGCTGTCGTGGCAAGAAACGCACGGGTTGTGGTGTCGATTTGTTCATCAGCGACATCGAACCTGAACTGGCGGACATTTCGTTCATTGAGACCTTTTACGCCAATTGCGAGAAAACCTGTCGCTATGGTTTTCTCACCGGGTTTCTCCTCCAGGAGATCACCGGCGATTTGTTCGGTGATCATTTCATTAAAAGGTTTATCTTCGTTGAACGCGTCGATCACCCAGTCGCGGTAGCGCCAGGCAAAAGGGAAGGATGCGTTGGTTTCTTTACCTGATGATTCCGCATACCTCGCGACATCCAGCCAGTGGCGCCCCCAGCGTTCGCCATATTGAGGAGTAGCAAGCAGAGTATCAATTACCTTCTCCAACGCACCATCCGGATCGGTCGAATACGCAGTAGTAAATTCTTTTACCATTTTGAGGGACGGAGGAAGTCCGAGGAGATCAAAAGAAATTCGCCGAATCAAAGTGGCTCCGTCTGCCGCCGGTGATGGTGTCAGTTCTTTCTCTGCCAGCCCGGCTGCTATAAATGAATCAATTTTGGAATTTCCCCAGCCAGTGGTTTCAGGCACGTCCGGCATTTCCGGTTTTTGCCAGGCCCAGTGTTCGGCGCGTCCTTTCTCTACATCAATGGTATTGGTGTAGGTCGATAAACCGGTCGGTTTTGCGGCTTTGATCCGCGGGTCCGGAGCCCCCATTTCGATCCACTTTTTGAAGTCGTTGATTACGGATTCGGGAAGCTTGTATTTCGGCGGCATTTCGAGGGAATCGTCCTCGTAGGAAATGGCCGTGAAGAGAAGACTTTCGGTGAGAGAGTGAGGGACAATTGCCGGACCGGAGTCTCCTCCCTGGCGGGATGATTCCCTCGTATCCAATAGAAGCCCTCCTTTGATTTTATCACCTTCTTCCGAGTGACATTTGTAGCAGTGCTTGATCAGAGCCGGACGAATATTTTTTTCGAAAAAATCGAGGTGATCGGCCGGAATTTCCTGTGCTGTCGATAACAAGACAGGAAACAAAGAGATAGAGAAAAACAGGCTAAGTGGTTTCATCGGTTGATCGATGAAACTCACTGTGAAAACGAAAGTTGCGGGAAATTTTTTCGGCTTTCTTTATTCACCGATACAATATAGCGAAGTATCCGTCCGGATGAACAGGTTACCCCGGGAAACGGAGATTGAAGCGCGGCTCAGATTCTTCATGGAATCACCCATTTCTGTTTTGTGAAGAATTTCGAACTTATCGCCTGCTTTAACGACAAATACATCTCCGAGGTGGTTCATCAGATAGATTTTCCCGTCAGCCCCGGTTGGTGAGGATTCGAATTTTTCCCGGCTCCCCAGTGGTTCGCTGTAGATTACTTTTCCGGTTTTCGGATCGATACAATTTAACGAGCGGGTTCTCAGGTGGTCGACGATGTAAAAACGGCCTTGGTAGTAAAGTGGCGTCGCTACATCGGAAGTTACCGGGATTTCTTTAGTTGGTTCGCTGACCCAGGCGAGGCCGTCTTCCCCGGAGTGAGTTCCCTGTAAACCGGCTTTTACGGCATAGACAGGTGCTTTTTTGGGGGCACAGGCAAGAAATACGCCTTCTGCGTAAACCGGGGAGGGGACGAGGCGCCACCACTGCTCTTTGTGGCCTTCATTCCATGTTCCCCAACGCCAGATTTCTTCACCTGTTTCCGGATTGTGGCCGGTAATCACATCGCCACCGACTATGACCAGCTCCTCCCGGCCATCGACCGTAACCGGCAGGGGAGTCGCGAAGGATTCGAGGGACTCCATCTGCGCATCAGTTGGTCTAACGTGGCGATAGATTTCGTCACCATTTTTGGCGTTCAGGGCCAGAAGGAAAGACTCAGCCCCTTCTTTGCCCCGACCGCGGGCCGGTTCGTTGCGCTGGAGCACCTGGAGAAACACTTTGCCTTTGTGTAGAACCGGGCTGCTGGAGAAGGTCCACTGGAAGGCAAATTCCCCGTAATCTTTCTCGATGTCCTTCCGCCAAAGTTCATTGCCGTCAAAATCGTAGACAGCCATTTTCCCGCTGCCGAAGAAGAAAACGACGATCTCCCCGTCGGTAGCGGCGGAAGGGGCTGAAAAGTTGCTTCGGTCGTCATGACCATATCCTTCGAACTCTTTTTCCCACAGCAGTTTGCCGGTTTCCCGGTCGTAGGCGAGCGCGAGCGAGCTTTCTTTGCCTTTCGCGGAGGTGACAAACACGTGATTTTCCCAGATGACCGGGGTGGAAGCGCCTTCACCGGGGAAATCGACCTTCCACTTCACGTTTTCTGTTTTGGAAAATTTGGCAGGCAGGTTTTTCTCATTGGAAGAACCGTCGTAGTTCGGGCCCCGCCAGTTATCCCAGTTTTCAGCGTGGATGGCAAATTGGGGCAGAAGGAGAGTGGCAGCGAAAAGAAGAGTGAGACGTTTCATGAAGTTGATGGTCGTCAATGAATCCAATTTCCGGGGCGATGTCAAGAGGCGCGGCTTCGGTGATGACTTCCATTTCGAATAGGGTTCGTTTCGTGATATGAAAATTTACCTGTTGTTGTTTGGTGTGTGTTGTTTGCTGTTTAGTCCGATTGCCGGCACTGAGCCACTTGCAAAAAAAGGGAAGCTCCTGTTTTCCGATGATTTTGAAAGGACTGATCTTGGTTCCTGGAAAGTAATCATCCCCGGTTTTCGTGTTGAAGACGGCGTTCTCAAAGGAACTCAGGACCGCGCGGACCACGGATCGGTCGGACGTGTCTATCTGCCGATGAAAGATGTCGTGATGACTTTCCGGTTCAATCTAACTGATTCGCCGACGTTCAATGTCGTCTTTGATGATAAAAATCTGAAAGAGTATTCCCATGCCGGTCATGTCTGCCGGGTCGCGTTCGCGAAAAAACAAATTCGTCTTGGCGATGACAAAGAGGGAATTATGAGAAACGACATTTTCGAAATGCGTCGCAACCCCGAAACGAAAAAAGAGGCTGATGCGTTGATCAAGGACCGGGGAATTGCTGTAAAAGCAAATCTGGAGGCGAATCGCTGGTATCAGGCGATGATCGAAATTTCCGGCGACGAAATGCGGGTCCATCTCGACGGAGAATTGATCGGCACCCTGAAGTCACCGGGAATCGCTCATCCTACCAAGGAAAGCGTGCACTTCACCGTGACGGGAAAAGAAATCCGCTTTGACGATGTCGTGATTCACGAGGCGGTCAAAAAGTAGACATCAGCTTTCCAGTAGCTCCATCATTTCGTCCTCCGTCAGGCCTGCATCGGAAAGGTCGGCCTGGCCGTCGACGATGGATTTGATCGTCTCCTTCTTTCGGTTTTGCAGGGCAAGAATCTTCTCCTCGACCGTGTTGCGGGTGATTAATTTGTAGGACGTCACGACCCGGGTCTGACCGATCCGGTGAGCCCGGTCGGTTGCCTGGGCTTCGACCGCCGGGTTCCACCACGGATCGACATGAATGACCGTGTCTGCAGCAGTCAGGTTCAAGCCAACCCCGCCGGCTTTCAGACTGATCAAAAATACCGGGATATCATCATTTTCCTGGAATTGCTGAACCACGTCGCCCCGGTTTTTCGTTGAACCGTCGAGGTAACAGAACTTGACTCCTTTCGCGGCGAGAAATGGAACCAACACTTGAAGCATTTCGACAAACTGGCTGAAAATCAGAACTTTGTGATCTCCTTCGACCGCTTCAGTGAGCAGTTCTTCGAGAGCATCCATCTTCACCGAAGCATCATCATCTTTCACATCCTGAAGGCCGAGCAAGCGAAGGTCGCAGCAGGTCTGCCGGAGGCGAAGCAGCGCAGTGAGCGCCATCATTCGTTTGCGTCCACCTTCGGCATCGAAAACTGCTTCGCGACTCTCCCGCAGAATTTGATCGTAAACCGCTTTTTGCTTCGGCTTCAGATCGCAGTAGACAACCTGTTCGATTTTTTCCGGAAGATCTTTGGCCACCTCGGTTTTTAACCTTCTCAGGATGACCGGTTTTAATCTTCGTGACAGGCGAATTTGAGACCCTGAATCGCCTTTCGATACCGGCTTTTCAAACCGTTCAGCAAAGGTCGCTTTGGTGCCGAGATATCCGGGCAGAGCAAACTGGGTGATCGACCAGAGATCCTGAACCGAGTTCTCCACCGGCGTTCCTGTCAAAGCATAGCGATAGGACCCCTGGAGACGGTGGGCCGCTTTGGTGACTTTCGCCTCCGGGTTTTTGATATTTTGCGCCTCGTCGAGTACGATGATGGTGAATTCGCCGCGTTCCTTCCATTTCGCTTCATCCCGTCGCAGCAGGGCATAGCTGGTGACGAACAAATTGGCGTCCTCGTTCTCCGCGTAAACCGCGTCGCGGTTCGGGCCTTCCAGCGCAACGGTTTTTAAATCAGGAACGAATTTCTGTGCCTCGGCCACCCAGTTGGAAACCAGTGAAGAAGGACAAACCACAAGAGCACTTCCGCCGATGGTATGTATTGTGGCGAGAGTTTGCAGGGTTTTCCCAAGTCCCATGTCATCGGCGAGAATTCCGCCCATTCCTCTCGCCGCCAGATCCAACATCCAGTCGACACCGTCTTTTTGGTAGGGACGCAGAATTTTGGAGAGAGACGGATCAATTTCTTCAAATTCGAAATCCGGGGTCCACGGGGAATCTCCCTTTACTTCGATACCCGATGACCTGGCTGTTTCGAGAAGATAACCGGCCTGGGAACGATCAATGGTGTACGTTCCGGTGTTGTCCTGGCGGGGATTCACATCGGAAACTGTCTCCTGAATACTTTCGATGAAACCGGTGTCCACCACGGCAATTTTTCCGTTCCTCATTTTTTGGCTCTCCTGACCCATTTGGAGGATTCGCTGAATTTCATTTCTTGAAATCCCTTCGCCACCCGGAGTGGAAAAGGAAAGATCCATCGCAAACCAGTTTTCTCCGGAACCCTGAAAATTGAAGCTGGTCTGGACGGGTTCGACCTGGTTCAACGCGTGTTCAAATCGCTCGCCAATCGAGACGATCCAATCGGGATTCAGCCTCGGATAACCGTGGGCAAGGAAACGTAGAATCGCATTTTTATTTTTCAAAACCCAGGTGCCGGTTCCTTTTCCCCTATAACCGAAGCTCTCAATGGTATCGATCACGTCTTTTTCTGCTATCGTGTCGCTGACGCCGCCATTAACGAATTGTGGCTCGCGAATCGAGGCGGGAACTGTCGTATCCCCGTAGATGAAATAGAGTTTCGCTTCCTGGTGGTTGAGAGAGCCTTCCAGCTCCACCGCTATCTGCGGCCTTTGGACTTCCGGCAGATTTTCAAGAATCGCTTCGTCCAGTTCAAACCATTCTTCCAGCCGCCCCGCATTTCGGGCCATCCAGGCCGGATCGAGTCGATGGCCCTGACCAAAGACATCATACATTTCCTTCGGCAATCCCGGGGCGACCGGTCGCAGTTGTCCGTTCTGAAAAGCCCACGCCCGGTCGACAGCGATCAGTGGTGATATGGTATCCGGCCAGACGGCGACGATTTTTTCTCCGACCAGCTTCAGTCCGGGCCGGACCGGAAGCCAGGAAATCGCCACTGATTGCTTTTTACCGAGCATCACCCGGGGGTGACCTGCTATATTCGAGAGTAGACGTAGAAAATCCTCGCCCGGCAGGGTAAGAGAAGAAGGAACCCGGTCCGGCGACAGAATTTGCAAATAACGAATCAGGGCTGCGTCCCGGGCATCAACAAACAGGTCTTTGCCTTTGAATGCGGAGAGCATTTTTCTTTCACCGTTTGCGGCGACTTCGATTCCGAGTAAAAGGCTGTTCTTTTTCCAGGCGGAAGCGATATCCGGAGAAAAGATGAGATGAAGTTGTGCCTCAATGGAATTGGCATCGGCGGAATCGACAATTTTCGGCCAGTCTTTTGCAAGGGGAACGGCGACCTTTTTCGCGAGGGCGGGGGAGGTGGAGGACTCGGCTTTTTCGGTCGGCGCCAAAACCTCCAGTCCTACAGCGAGGGAGTGGCTGCAAATAATCCCGTCCCGCCGGGCATGAAAGCAGGGACACAAATTTTCCATATCGGTCCGCGAACGAATTTCCATACGGACCTGCAAATCTTTACCGCTGTAGGTTACGGTGCCCTGAAGCAGGCCGTTCTGGTAGCTGGCGTCCCGCACCTTGCCGGCTTTGTGAATTTGCCGGGCTTCTTTCATCTCCTTCCAGCCTCCCGCATCCATGAGGAGTTTGTCTGTCAGTTCAATCGCCATAAGTTTCGGGGCGGACTTAACAGGGTACAGTCGCGGAGTCAACAGGGTACAGTCCGCAATCTAACAGGGTACAATTGTCCTCAGGGCATCCGTGATTTTATCACCGCTCAATCGACCGGCTTTTCCGAAC
>JARGOZ010000001.1:17615-24420 GCA_029213025.1 Verrucomicrobiales bacterium | reverse complement strand
AAATTTCCTTTCTCCGTAATAAAATTAAACAGTTGAAAATCACCGAGACCGAACCTCATTTCAGACTCCGGAAACTTTGTAATATAGTTTTTCGCGCCTTCCACAAACAACTCGGAATCGCGTGCAAGCGGCGCCGCCTTTCCACGTAAGGTCAGCCGGACGAGTTTTTGCGGATCACCTGTACCGTTATCCGGTTCACCGATCAAAAGGGAACAGGAAGGTCGGCTTTGCAGATATCCGGTGTGGGCCGCCAGCTGAGAGAGATGCATCAGCAAGCCCGGCCCTGGAGATATCACCGGACAAAACGCGACGCCCGACACATAAGGATCGCCATTTGAATCCAGGGTGCCGAGTGCAGCCCAGCGTTGGTCAATCAAAAGTTCCAGCCAGGGAGAAAAGTCAGACATATCGGTTTTGGAACCTCGATCCGAATCCGGATAAAATCATCCGATATTACTTCCCCGGAGGTAAAGCAATGAATAGACTATTCAGCCAGCAATTTCTCTATCAGGAAATCTTCGGTGCTGCGATAGATATCCGAAGTTTGACCTGGTAGCGTTACTACGCACTCCAAGTCGAGTTTTTGCATCGCTTCCTGTAGCTTCAGGCCCAACAACGGATGATGAATCCAGACCCCTTTCGGGGTATCGATTTCCACCGTAGTATTCGGACGGCTGTAGGTCATGAACACCGGGATGTCGTCTTTGGTGAGATGATTGATGGAGGAAGCATCCTCCGCCAGTTTTGCCACTCGCGGAGTATCGGCCGTTTCACCTTCCTGTAGATTGTAAAAAGGAATCAGGGCGTCTTCGAAAGGAAGATCCGGCACTCCGAACCAGTCGCGAATCGTGCGCATATCGTAGGTGGACTGCCCGTTTCCGGTGGCGGCGGCAATGATTCGGGTGGATTGGCGGGCAACAGGATCTTCACTGTCGGGATCGGCCATGTCATCCCGGAAACCGAGCCACAGGGAAATGCCCGCTCCGGCTGATCCTCCGTGACAGGCGATCTTTTCCGGATCGATATTCCACTCGGCAGCGCGCGAACGAATCGTCTGCAGGCCGCGGGCACTGTCCATCATCGGCACCGGGTAGGCGAACTCGCCGCCGTTGGTAAGGCGGTAGTTTAATGCAGCATAGGAAATCCCTTTATCAAGGTAGCGCTGAATGATCCGCGCCTGTGCCTGACTTTTATCTCCGGATCGAAAACCGCCTCCGTGAATAAATATACACAGAGGAGTCGGTTCGCCTTCAACCGCAGGTTTTGCGAGCCAGAGGTCGAACTTTTGCTGCGGATGGTCGCCATAAGCAACATCGGCGTGAGTTGGTTTGATCGATTGCTTTTGTTGGCGCGGATTTTGGGGCTTGTTGTCGCCCCGGTTTCTCATGAACGCGATGAATTCCTCCCGGTCGACTTTGCCGTCTTTATTTTTGTCAGCCCCGGGATTTCGCTTCGCCATCATCACCTGCCGTTTTTCGTCAAAAGCCTGGAACTCGGTGTCGCTCAGTTTTCCGTCGCCGTCCAAATCCGTATCAGGAAAACGCTTCAAAATCGCCTCGCGCTGTTGGGCGGGAAGCGGAAATGTTGCGAAGGTGAGTGCGAAAAATGTGATCCATTGAATTCGAGTAGTCATGCTTTGGAATGGAACACAAAGGATCGTCGGGAGTTCCAAAAGAAATGCATAAAATATTCCAGTGGTCATATGGCTCGAACCAAAAAGCTCTCGATTTCACTCTTCATCAGAATTAGGGTGGCGGCGTTTATTGAAACACCGTTTCGGAACATTTTTCTATGATATCAATCCGCATTTTTCGATTTGTTTTTTTCTGTTCTTTTATCGCTGTGTGGATGGGAGTCGCGTTTGCTGAGCGGACCAATGTGTTGTGGATTATCTCGGATGACTTGTCGCCGGATTTGGTTTGTTATGGTGAGCAAAAGTCGGCGTTGCAAACTCCTCATCTGGATGCTTTGGCAAAACAGGGGGTTCGATTTACGCAAGTTTTCGGTTCATCCAGCGTTTGTTCACCTAACCGCTCGGCCTACAACACTGGAATGTATCAAACCAGTATCGGCGCACTGCATCACCGGACTCTGATCAAGCGCCCGCTGCCGGATGGAGTTAAAACGATACCTGACCTGTTCCGCGCCGCCGGATATTTCGTGAGCAACGGCCAGCCGGGCGACAAGCCGCAGGAACCAATGACCCGCGCCGGAAAACTGGACTGGAATTTCAGTGTGGAAGGCGACGCTTTTGACGGGACGGACTGGACTCAGAGAGCTGCTGATCAACCGTTCTTTGCGCAGGTCAATATCACAGAGGCTCACCGGCCGTGGACGCGCGACATGACCCGCCCGGTTGACCCTTCGAAGGTGACCCTGCCGCCGTATTATCCGGATCATCCTTTGGTGCGGGTGGATTGGTCCCGCTATTTGGAAGAGGTACAGATTTTTGATCGCAAAGTGGGCGCGATCCTTGACCGGCTCGAAAGGGACGGGTTGGCTGACAACACGATTGTCATGGTGTTTGGTGACAATGGTCGCTCATTTCCCCGGGATAAAGGTTATGTGTATGACGGCGGCCTCCGGGTACCGTTGATCGTGCGTTGGCCGGATGGAAAAAATGCCGGAACAGTGGACGAACGGCTCATTAGTATGATCGATTTCGGGCCGACGATTATGGAATCGGCAGGCATCGAAATTCCGGAACAAATGCACGGCAAATCGTTTCTCAGCGACGATTACTCCGGACGCTCCAGGATTTATGCAGCTAAAGATCGGACCGGGGAGATTCGTGATCGAATCCGTGCCGTACGAAGTAGAGATTTCAAATACATCCGAAACTTTGTCGACGACATTTCCTATATACCAGTAAACCGCTACACCCTTCTGGCTGAAGCTACAGTGTCAGTGATAATGACTCACCCCCGACGTGAAGGCGGAGGGGACTTTGTCAGCAGCTTAACCGCCGGGCATCGTCCACCCGAAGAATTTTACTATCTGCGCACAGATCCCTTCGAAATGAACAATCTCGCATCGGATCCCGAATATGCGGAAATGATCGCGGACTACCGGTCGGATCTCGATCGGTGGGTGGAAGAAACCAATGATCACGGAGTTATCGTGGAAACGGAGAAATCCATCGCCGTCTACAGCCGCTGGCTCGATAAGTATCTGGGTAAGATCCAGCGGGAATATGGCATCAAGGAAGTAAACGGCGAATCCATGTATAAATATTGGATGCACCGGTATGACCTGGAGTGAAAGTTGCTATGTCCGGAGAAATTGAATCCCGCGGCCCCGAAGGGTGTGAACCAGGCAACGAAAAGTTTTTACCTAATATGAATTCAAAAATATCCCGCCGCCGCTGGGTGGAAGGAACGGCTCTGGGAACGGCGGCTCTGGCGGCTTCACCGGCATCCGCCGTGGAAACGCCCTCTCTGTATATCGAAGGTTACGCCTCACAGTTAAGCGTTTTGCCAGGCGGGGAAATCGGATTTCATATTTCGACCTCAGCGTCGGAGTACACCATGCAGATTTCCCGTATGGGCGGGAAGCAGGAGGTCGTTTGGGAAAAATCCGGTCTCGTTGCAGGACAACATCCGGTTCCGGAAAATGCCTCATCACATGGCTGCGGCTGGCCGGAAGCGATTCGTATTCCCGTCGCCAAAGAATGGAGCAGCGGCTACTACCACGTGTTGCACACAGTAAATGATCGCGGAGGAAAATACTCGGAGCGCAACCGGCGGACAGCGGAGGCCAGTTGCTTTTTTGTAGTTCGATCCGCTACGCCCGGGAAAGACGCCCGCATTTTGCTGCAGCTGTCGACAAATACCTACAATGCCTACAACAACTGGGGCGGTTTTAGTCTCTATGCCTACAACGGGTTGGGTGGTGCGCAGGGGCACCGGGTATCTTTTCAAAGGCCGCCAGCCAGCCAGTTTTTTAAATGGGAATACCCCTTTGTCCGGTGGGCGGAGCGGAATGGCTACAGGATTGATTACGCAGTAAATAATGATCTCGAATTCCATCCGGAAATCCTTGATCACTACCCGCTGGTGCTCAGCGTTGGGCATGATGAATACTGGTCAACACCGATGCGGGATAATTTGGAGAACTATATCGCCGGAGGTGGCAATGTCGCCTTTTTCAGCGGCAATGTTTGCTGTTGGCAGGTGCGTAACGAAGAGGGTGGTCAGGCGCTAACCAGTTGGAAAGCTCACCTGACGAAAGACCCCGTTTTCCCGAGTGGTGATCACACATTACTCTCAACCTTGTGGGGGCATCATCTGCTAAAGCGCCCGGAAAATGAGATGACCGGTGTTGGATTTTTGCACGGTGGATTTCATCGCAGCCACGACATGCTGATGGACGGTACCGGTGCATTCAAAGTGCATAGGCCGGACCATTGGATCTTTGCCGGCACCGGCTTAAAGCGAGATGACGAATTCGGCGGCAAAGACAGTATCGTCGGTTACGAGTGCGACGGGTGTGAACTCGAATGGCGCGACGGGCTGCCGTTCCCGACTAACCGGGACGGGACTCCGGAAACTTTTACCGTTTTGGGAACCGCACCGGCCCAATGGCATCCGGGCGACGCCGAGTGGTATGACCGCTGGGATCCTGACCGAATGGGCGCAGCCTGTATGGGGCTCTATGAAAGAGGCGGTACCGTCTTTACCGCCGCCACCACCGACTGGGCTCACGGTATCAAAGGCGGCGACGCTAAAACGATTCAAATTACCCGTAACATTCTCAATAAACTTTCTCAATGAACGCCAGATGCTACAGAAGCCTCTTAGTAGGCATTTTAACAGTCGGTAGTTTACTGTCGGTCTGCCTCGCTCAGCAAACAGAACGCCCGAACATTCTGTTTATCTATACCGATGACCAGAGCCACCGAACTCTGAGTTGTTATGCCGATGAAGGGGCCCGAACATGGGTGAAGACACCAAATATCGATCGCCTTGCCGCTGAAGGAGTTCGTTTTTCCGCAGCCTATGGAGCTTCGTGGTGCGTGCCGAGCCGTGCCAGTGTACTTACAGGTTTGTTGTCGCACAGCATCCCCGGAGTGGACCTGGATGGCGATGGTGTGGAAAAATCGAAGCATTCCTGGGCGACCCTCGGCAATGCCTACGATCCTGAGGTAACCCCCATGTGGCCAAAGAATCTGCGCGAAGCCGGCTATCACACTGCTATGATCGGAAAATGGCACCTCGGGCAAAATGCCGGCCACGGCAGGTTATGGGATCACTCTGTGGTGTGGGATCAAAATTTGCCGGAGGGCGATTGGTATAATGATCAACATTTGAGTATTGATGGCGCACCGTCAAAAGTTGTGCCCGGCTATGCGACCGATGTATATACCGATCTGGCTATCGATTACGTCGGCCGGGAACACGACAAACCCTGGTTTCTCTGGCTTTGCTACAACGCGCCGCACCTGCCGAATACGGTTCACCCGCGCCATCTGGGCAGTTATGCCGACGGCGAAGTGCCTATCCCTGAGGACGTTTTCGGTCCCAGACCCGACAAACCATCCTACATGTATGATCGCTCCATGTTCCGTAAGGCAGCTGACGGCTCGCCGCGCTATGGAAAACGTCCGCTTCCCAAAATGGTTCGTGGCTACAATGAACTGGTTAGCTCAATCGACGACGGTGTCGGGCGTCTTTTAAAGGCTTTGGAGGAAAGCGGACAACTAGAGAACACGCTCATTGTTTTCACCTCCGACCAGGGCTTCGCCTGGGGCGAGCAGGGGTTTGCATGGAAAGTTGGTCCGTATGATGCCTGTCTCAGAATGCCCCTGATCTTTCGTTACCCGGGAAAAGTTGCCGAAGGAAAAGTCTGTAGCCAACCAGCTTCCCTGCTCGATGTGGTCCCCACCGTTTTGGGTTTTGCCGATCTGCCGCTGCCGTGGAAAATGCACGGACACGATCTGCGACCTCACCTAATCCAGCCTGACCAGGGCGATGACCGTCCAGTGATGATGGAGAATTTTCTCTCCGATTTCGGCGATAACACAACACCTGCCGTGACCGGGGACCGCACCGCCAAAGGTGTGCCCTGGTGGCTTATGCTGCGCAAAGGCAAACTCAAATACATTCGAACGCTGGTACCGGATGAAATTGAAGAACTATACGATCTCGAAGCCGATCCCGGAGAACTACACAATCTCGCTGTCGACCCGACTCATTCCGATACCGTAAAGGAATACCGGAACCTGCTTCTGGCTGAGCTGGAACGAACCGATGCCAAATTTATCGATACTATTCCGGCACCCGCTCCTGCCGGGAAAAAGTCTACGGCAGCGCCTGTTGGACCACGGGTTCGCCCCGCCTCGGCGATCGCCAGTATTGCCGACTGGGAAAAAGGCGAGGATATGCTCAAGCGGATCAATGTTCCGCCCGCTCCTGTTTTGGCGCCAAAAGAAGCACTAAAATCGTTTCGTGTGGCTCCCGGTTATCGCGTCGAACTGTTTGCCGCCGAACCAATGGTGCAAAAGCCGATCTTTTTCGAGTTCGATCCCGACGGGCGATGCTGGGTTGTCGAATTTCAGGGCTACATGCGCGATGTAAAAGGCAGTAATGAAAATGATCCAATCTGTCGGGTGGTAGTGCTCGAAGATACCGATGCTGATGGCCGTGCTGACAAAAGCACGGTATATCTCGACAAGCTGGTAATGCCGCGATCTTTTGGATTTGTCAAAGGTGGCGTTCTGCTGCAGGAGCCGCCCCATTTATGGTTCTGTGAGGATACGGATGGCGACCTGAATGCCGACAATCGCCGCAAAGTTGGTACGATGGGA
>JARGOZ010000001.1:0-17605 GCA_029213025.1 Verrucomicrobiales bacterium | reverse complement strand
ATCCTCAGCATACCGACAACGGGTTGCGCTATGGAATCGACAATTGGTTGCACTGCGCCGATTCAACGAAACGTTTTCGGTGGACGGAAGAGAGGCTGGAAGAGCAATTCACCATCAAGCGCGGTCAATTCGGACTTACCTTCGACGAGTCCGGGCGGTTTTTCACCTGCTACGAAAACCGTCCCCTCCACGGAGACTACATTCCGGCTGACTATCTGTTGCGCAATCGACATCTGTATAAGGTCTATCAACAAAGCGGCAATGACCGCGAAGAGTTCGGGGTAAACGTGAGCCTCGCTCCGAAAGGCAGTCCGGCTACACAAGTCTGGCCGATCCGGGTTACCCCGGCGATTACACTCGGGGCGATGGAGCTACGTGAAGACGGGCGACTCGAGACTTATACGATTTCCAGCGGACTGTGTGCTTACGATGGTCATCAATTTCCGGAAGATGCTCGCGGAAATTTCTTTATTCCCGAGTCGGGCGGGCATCTCGTCGGTCGACTCAAGGTCAATGACAGCATCGCTCCGAAGGCGGAACGATTTTACCCCGACGAACAGGAGCTGATTGCTTCCACCGACGAACGGTTTCGTCCCGTCAATAGCAGGGTCGGTCCGGACGGAGCACTATACATTGCTGATATGTATCACGGCATTATCGAGCACCGCATTTTCATAGTTCCCTGGCTCATCAACCAGATCCATGATCGCAAACTCGACCATGGAAATGACCTCGGGCGCATCTGGCGGATCGTAGCAAAAGATCGTCCTATTGACCGGGAAGCACCCAAACTGTCTTCGGCGGATACTGCGAAATTGGTAGAAACACTTTCGCATCCCAACGGTTGGCATCGACTTACTGCTCAGCGGCTCCTTATTGAGCGCGGTGAGGGGGCTGATCAGCTACGTGCAGCGGTGCGCTCCGCAGAACCTCCCGGTCAACTTCATGCGTTATGGACCTTGAGCGGTTTGGGTTCACTCGATTTGGAAACGCGGCTGGCCGGTATGCAATCAGCCGATGCTAAAGTTCGCGCCGCAGCAGTCCGACTCAGTGAAAAAGATCCCGGGGCTTTCCCGGGAATCATGAAACTTGTCGAAGATCCTGCCGATGAAGTTCGGCTCCAGGTGACCCTCTCGCTCGGTTCCTTTTTCAGTCCGAAATCCTCCAGTGCGCTGGCAAAGATTCTAAGTCGGGAGGAACACTCCCTGTTTCGCGCCGCTGCATTGACCGGTCTCGGTTTCCGCGAACTGGAGTTTTTACAAAGCTATCAGGGGGATGACATGAAGTTGGTCAAATGGCTGGCCGGATGCGTCATGGCGGAAGCGAAGCCTGCGCGGGTTGCCGGATTATTTCCCTTGTTGAAACGGAACGATCAATTTCGGGACACCATTCTTGGAGCCATCGCGGATGCCACCTATAAAAAACCAATGATGTTACCACGGGAACCGTCCGGGCTTGTCGCGCTGCAGAAAGCCGGTGATGCCGACATTCTCGTCGGTGTCGATAAGGTTCTCGACAAAATCACCTGGCCCGATGCTCCCGAGCGGAAGATGACAAGCCTCAATGCACCGCCTCTGAATTCTGAGCAGCAAAAACTCGCCGGTGAAGGCGAAAAGCTGTACGCTATGGTTTGCACCGCCTGTCATCAGCCGCATGGTCACGGTGCTCCGGGTCTCGCGCCTCCGCTGGCCGGCAGTGACTGGGTCTCCGGCTCTCCCAACCGGTTGGCGCGAGTCGTCCTAAATGGATTATATGGCCCCATTGAAGTTAATGGAGAGTCCTGGAATCTACATATGCCTGGTCTGGGCGCCGCTCTTGATAACCGCAAGGTGGCGGGACTGCTTACTTATATCCGTCGTTCCTGGGGGAACGTTTCGCCGCCTGTTGAGCCTGACATTATCGCCGCAGTTCGCGCAAAAACCGAAGGCCGAACGCTTCCCTGGCGCGCCGACGAGTTGGACAAAGTCGATCAACAACTTGTGGCAATCCAATCGATTACGCCTCAGACAAACGGAGAAGTTCGCCTCCCTGCGAGCGCAGCGACGATCTACGGTCAGCGTCTGAAGTATCGCAAAACGCTCGATGTGTTGGCTCCCTGGTGGCGAGCTGACGACGTTGCTGAATGGAATGTGAATCTTTCGACTGCCGCCGCATACGAAGTCCGCGTCCTGCTCGCCGCCGACGCCCTTTCGGCAGGTGACCAATTTGTCCTCGAAACCGACGGCAGTTCCGCCAAAGGCACCGTCATCGACACTGGCGATTACAACACATTCCAGGAAGTATCTGCCGGTAATATCAAATTGAAAGCTGGAACCAATCGCCTGATTCTCCGTCCCGAAGGAAAACTGAAAAAGGAACTCGCTGATGTCCGGTCGGTACGTTTGATACCGGTGGTGTCAGAGTAGTGAATCGTCAGGAACGCTCAAAAATCTAAGGTCATTTGTTCGGGCAAAGTTTTGACCTGATCTTTGGATTTCTTTTCAGCGGTCTTTGTCGCTGTTTTTGATTTGGGAGTTTTCTTTGGGGAAGAAGGTTTATTTATTTTTCGCTTTTTGATCAGCTCAATTTCAGCTTTCAAATCATCCCGTTGTTCCTCAAGATCACAGATCGCGGTGGCGAAATCTTCAGAAAGTTCGCGTTTAAATTCCTCCGGCGGTTCGGTGCCTTCGACTCCCCACATCGGATGAGTTTGGTATTCTTTTACGGTTCGGTTTATCTCACGTAAATCGGCGCTCAAATCCCTCTGTATTTCTTTCAGGGCTGGCTCCTCCTCCTCCGAAAAGGTTTCTTTCTTGATCACCCTCCAACGGGTTTCAAGCCGTAACATGAAATCCAGATCGAGAGCTTGTTTGGCGTATTTTAACTCGTTCCAAATCTCCTGTGCTTCGTCCCCGAAATCCGGGTTTCGGTCAGGATGGAGTTTGCGGGCGAGTCTGCGATACACTTTTTTCACAGCGGACACATTGTCTTCCGATTCGTCAGCGCCGGTGAGGGTGAGCGCTTTTTCAAAAGCAGATCTGTCGCCGCTTTGTGCGTGGTGCATCGTCTCGGTAAATTGTTGACGTGCTTTTTGATATTCGTCCGGACTTAAATCATCGAGATCAACTCCCCGAACGTCTTTCATAAAGGAGGCGAAAAGCCCTTCGAAAATGAACTCGGGGATTTCCGCGTCGTCAATTTCGTCAAAAGGATTTTTTGATCCGCAAAAATCATCTTCGTCATCGAGATCTTCATCGACCTGTTGTACTTCCAGATCCTGTTCGGCTGCTTCGACAGCTTTTGCCCCGGTGGGAAACGAGCCGTAGCGGTATGAATGGGTCGCTTCTCTTACAATAAAATCGAGATCATCGATTTCCTGTTCCAGTCGCTTGAGTTTTTCTTTGTCTTCTGCGTAATTTTCATTAACCCAGCATCGAAACGCAGGTTCGGTTTCCTCTTCAAATTTTTTCAGAGCGATTTCCTTTTCCCGGACGGTTTTCATTTTATTGTGAACGGCATTCACAAGGCGACGGATTCGCTGGGAGGCGGAGGGTTTCTTTTTCGCTTTCTTCCGGGATACGTTACCCCGGACCGGCCAGGCGGTTAAATCTGTTATAATTCCAGAAGTTTCTTTGGCGAGTCGATAGGATTCATTCAAAGACTTTTTGATCCCGGGGCCAAACGAAATTTGTCGCATCACAATCATTCCGTCGCATACGATCATATTGCGGAAAGGCAGTAGAGTCGTTGCAACCGAGGCGGGGAGTTGATGGACCAATTCCGAAACCGGTTGAGTCAGCCCGAGAACCCCGAAGGCTCTTGAGGCATCCTTGCCACCGAGGAAAATCATATGCTTTTTCAGTTTCCGAAATACGAAAAAATCACCGTGTTCGGCGAGTTTCCAGGATTCGATGATCTCCCGCTCCGCTTTGGTGAGGTTATCCGGGTCTGCTTTCAGGTAATCCGCAATGAGTTCAGGCCCCGCTTCGCGAAATTTCTCGTGAACCGGTAATCGCTCGTTCGGGGAGAGTTCCATATACAGGTCGCGCGTGATTCCTTGTCCCCTGAACTGCGGCGTCCGCTGTGAAACAAAATACATAAACCGGGAGTGCAGTTCTCGAAAATCGTCGAAATCGTCAGTATTCAGAATCATATTCAGGTGAAACCATTAAAGAGAAATAAACCTTGATCCAGTTTAAATTTTACGGTCCCGCAAATTATAATGTTCGATTTAATTACCGGGGATATCAAAAAAAGCGGGCAAAACTACGAGATATAAATTATAGTATTTATAATGGAGTCCGTTATTCATAATCTGAAGAGCCTTATTCTGTCACATCATCCACTGATTGTGATCGACACAGTCGAGGAAGACCGTGTCGACGATTTGCTGACTTCGCTTTCATCGGATACCTTGTGGTCCTATTTTGATTGGTCTTTAGCATCCGGATTACGGCACAGAACGCTGGGAAATGTATTAGTTCAGCCGAATCGCGTTACCGAGGCACTGATCCGTCTCGAGGATCTCACGGTGCCGTCTCTTTTCTGGTTTCGCGACTTTTCAGAGGAACTAAGCAACAATCCGTTAACGGCTCGACAACTGGTTGAGTTGCTGCAGTCGTTCCAAAAAAGCCCAGACCCAAGGGCGATGGTTCTAACCGGCTCAAATTTGAAACTTCCGCCGGCTCTGGAAAGTTATGCGACCTACGTTCCACTCGAACTGCCAACGGAAAAGGAGATTGAGAAGATCGTGGTGCACACGGTCTCTGGATTAAAAAGGAGGATGAACTTCGACATTCAGATAACCAACCAACAGAAGGATGATCTGGTAAGGTCTCTCAAGGGATTGACGGCCAATCAGGCCCGGCAGAAATTGACCTATGCTATCGTGGAGGACCACAGGCTTTGCCCGGAAGATATCCGTAAACTGACCCATCAAAAAGCAGCGGCGCTGAGGGACGGCGGGTTACTTGAATATTGCTCGCTGGATGACAATGAATTTCGGCTGGGTGGCTTCGAAAATTTGAAAGACTGGCTTCGCAAAGCGGAGGTAGGCTTTTCGCCGGAAGCGAAAGCGATGAATTTGCGACCTCCCCGGGGGATTATGATGGTTGGTGTTCAGGGCTGTGGAAAATCTCTCGCCGCTAAAGCAATCGCCCGGCAATGGCAGTTGCCGCTACTGAAACTTGATGCGGGAAGACTGTTCGACAAATATGTGGGGGAGTCTGAGAAAAATTTGCGCAAAGCACTTCGCCTCGCGGAATCTCTCTCTCCCTGTGTCCTTTGGATGGACGAAGTCGAAAAAGGGTTCTCAACAGGCAGTGGCGACAGTGCCGACGGAGGAACAGGTAAACGCCTGCTGGGAACGTTTCTTACCTGGATGCAGGAAAATTCAAAGCAGGTATTTTTAGTAGGCACAGCCAATGATCTCGATGCGCTGCCGCCGGAATTTCTCCGCAAAGGCCGTTTTGATGAAACATTTTTTGTCGACTTGCCAAACCAGTCGGAAAGAGAAGTGATTTTTGAAATCCATCTGGAGTTAAAGAATCAAAAGCTAACTGATTTTTCCATCATGGATCTGGTAGCGGCCAGTAAAGGGTTTAGTGGCGCGGAAATAGAACAGGCTGTAATTTCCTCGCTCTATGAATCGCTCTATAAAAAGACGCCGCTCACTACAGAATCAATTCTTAAAGAACTGCATAATACCGTCCCGCTTTCGGTATCCCGGGCTGAAGATATCGCCAGATTGAGAAACTATGCTCAGGAGCGGTTTGTACCGGTTACATTGCGTCAGGTACCTGTGGCCTGAAAAGAGGTTTTACCAGGCAGAAGCACCTACCTTCCATTCTTCGGTACAATCAGCGGGTATCGATTCCAGAAACCGGGACGGGTGCTGGATATAATCGCCGCTGAACGATCCCTGCCAGGTGAGAGGATATATCAGGTAAAGCTCGTCTTTTGCCCGGGTCACAGCCACATAAAAGAGGCGGCGCTCCTCTTCCAGACCGCTGCCGTCTTCATCGGATTCGAGAACTTTTTTGCTGGGAAACATCCCTTCCGCCAGCCAGATGACGAATACCACTTTGTATTCGAGGCCTTTGGCCTGATGGATACTGCTTAGGCACACAACCTCGTCATCCTGCTTCTTTTTCTGTGCATCAACAGCATCCTGCCCGGCGAGCAGACTTAATTGGGAGAGGAATTCCTCGATGTCAGTAAAACCCCGCGAGTAGTTTTCCAATTGCCGTAGATCCTGTTTTCTAACATCATAGTTGGGGAATTTCCCGCGCATATACTCATCGTATACGCCTTCAATGATGGAGGGCATCATCGTTTCGGGTGATTCGGCGCCACCCTTACCGTCTAGCAATTCGTCCATTGTATAGGCGAATTGTTGCCAGTCTTTCTCCGATTTTGCCGGAACTTTGAACTGCAGAAAATGTTCGGAAAACTCGGCCAGTTTTTCGTCGTTTGAGCCGGGGCAGGCTAGCCATGAATTCCATAGTTTGTCTGCTGTGCCGGGTCCAATACCGGGCAGCATTTTTACGATTCTTTTAAACGCCACTTCGTCCCGGCGATTGCAGGCAAACTTCATGAACGACGCTACATCTTTGATATGCGCCTGTTCAAAAAAGCGCAGCCCGCTGGTAATATTAAAAGGTATACCCCGGTTGGTGAACTCCATTTGCACTTCCATAGAATGATAGTGCGCACGGTACAGAACCGCGATTTCATGGAACTCGATACCCTCTTCCTCCAGTTCCAGAATACGCTGGGCCACGAAGGCTGCTTGCATTTTGGTATCCTGAATCGGAATCAGAGCCGGAAGTTCACCGGCTTCAGGCCGGGAAGGGGCGAGATTCTTTTTAAACTGTTCCCTGTTCGGTTGGATTGCCGCGTTCGCCAAAGACAAAACTTCCGGGACCGACCGGTAGTTTGTTTCAATGACAAAACGGCGGGTGTTTTCATACCGATCGGGAAAATTCAAAATGTTTCGGAAATCCGCGCCCCGCCACGAGTAAATCGATTGCGCATCGTCACCGACCACCATCAGGTTATTTTGCGGGGCGGCGAGTAATTCAATCAGTTCCGATTGAACGGAGTTGGTATCCTGGTATTCGTCTACTAACACCCATTCAAACTGTTTTTGGTAGTAGTTGCAGATATCGGGATTTTCCTTGAGGAGCTGTAGTGTTTTCACTAACAGATCGTCAAAATCCATCGAATTGGTTGTTAGTTTTTTCAGTTCGTATTTTTCCTGAATCGCGAAAAGTTCCTCAGAAAAGTGCTCAAACCAGGGGTATTTCCATTCGAGCAATTCCTCTATCGAAGACTCCATATTGACGGTGAGGCTGAAAATGTCACCTATGACCTCCGGTTTGGGAAACTTGAGAGTTTTTGTGTCAACTTTTGCGTCGACAGTCGCGGCGATCAGTAACTCTTTTTGATCCTCCCGGTCCATGATCGAGAAGTTACTGTTGAAGCCGAGTTCATCGGCATGTCTCCGCAGTATTTTATTGCCAATCGAGTGAAAGGTACCACCCCATAGGTCCTGAGTATCGTGCGGGACGAGTTGCTCGACCCTTTCCAGCATTTCGCGGGCCGCTTTGTTGGTAAACGTAAGGAGAAGGATGTTGGAAGCATAGATCCCGTTATCCAGAAGATAGGCAACCCGGTAGGTGAGAGTGCGGGTTTTGCCGCTGCCGGCGCCCGCGATGACAAGAGAAGGTCCCGGAGGTGCCGTCACTGCAGCAAACTGTTGTTCGTTGAGATCCGATGCGTAATTGATGTCCGACTTCGGTGTCGCCGGCAGTGTGCGGACTGTATATTCTCGAGGCATTCCAAACGATTGTTAGAACGAGGTGTTCTTTTGTGCAACTAAAGAATCATAACTTCAATTTCGAATCGATCATCGCGGACAGAGTTTGCACCAGGTCCGGGTTGGCTTCCGCGATATTTGCGGTTTCACCGGTTGGAGATGTGTGATCGTAAAGTTCTACATGATTTTTTCCGATAATCAGCCGGTGGGTATCGGTGCGAATGGTCTTTTTATCGCCCTTGTAAGCGAAAGCAGCATGGCCTTCCGCTTTGGGATTGTCGAGAAGCGGAAGCAGAGTCGTGCCGTCGAGGAAATCAGGCTTCTGGAGATTGGCGAGATCGCAAACTGTCGGAAAAATATCGAGTGTTTCGACAATAGAATCGCTTGAAACACCGGGTTGCGGGATTCCTGGGTAGGAAATAATCATCGGCGAACGAAGCGACTCTTCGAAAAGGGTGTGCTTTCCCCAAACGGCATGTTCTCCGAGATGCCAGCCGTGATCGCCCCATAGAATTATGATCGTATTGTCGCGCAGATTGAGTTGGTCCAGTTTTGCCATGACCCGACCCACCTGGGCATCCGCGTAGGTGACGCAGGCTGCGTAATGTTTGCGGACATCGGTGGCGAATTCGGGATCTTTATTTGGATCGCGGCTCCAGCGATTGTATTTCATAAATTCACCGGAGCTGTGCCAGGTGGATTTTCCCTCGGGTTTGGCAGGGTGGGGGATTGGTGGCAGCGCTACCTCTCTGTACGGTTCCAGATATTTGGCAGGGGCTCCAAATGGCAGGTGAGGACGGAGAATTCCCACGGCGAGGAAAAAGGGTTTTTCACCAGCTTCCTTACCAAGCAATTCGAGTTGGGAAAGCGCTTCCGGAATACTGACACCGTCGGGATAAATTTCGTCGGGCCCGTCAAGTGCTTGGAAGACATCCATGTCTTTGGCATTTTTGCGGATTTCCCCATTAGCGAGACCGTGCATCCAGCCTCTCGGGTGTTGCCAGGGACCGGCCGGTAAAAGATGCCGGTCCCAGGATTCGGGCATCTCCGGCTCAGCCTCTTTATTCCAATCTTTCCCGCCCCGTCCACCAGGATGGTGAGACACTTTTCCCACTGACACCGTGGTATATCCGTGTTTTCTGAACCACGCCGGAAAACTGGGATGCTGAATCTTTTTTGCCCTTTGAAAGAGCGCTGAATTCGAACCGGGACCGTAAGTTCCTGTTAGGAGTGTGTAGCGGGAAGCACCGCAAGTGGGAGCCTGGACATAGTGGCGATGGAAGGCACGCCCCTGCGAGGCTAGTTCATCAATGTTCGGGGAAACAATGTAATCTTTTCCAAAGGTGTTTAATTCGGGGCGGAGGTCATCCACACAGATGAGCAAAACATTGGGGCTTTTCTCCAGTGCGGATGAGAGGATTGGCACAAGAGTGGCGATAAGAACTGGAATGAGGCTTTGGAATTTCATCGTTTCGTGGTTTTTCGAGATACCATTATTCTCGCATTTTAGCCACAGGGAAACAGGGCTCATTCAGGCAGTTAACCGGTAGCGGGATCGATGTAGAGAATCTTCCGGAGTGGCCTACATTGGAGAAATAATGAAACAAACCCGGCTCGCACATCAAATCAAGGTTCTGGGAAAATCGGCTATGGGCGCTCCCGTGCCGTGGATACCTCCAACTGCCAATTGCGAACTTCTGATTATCGCCGGAATTCACGGTGAGGAACCGGAAACTACAGTCTCTGTATCGCGTGCCCTGCGGTGCATTCCTTCCATCTGCGAAACTGTGGGGGTGATCCTGTGCGCCAATCCTGACGGCCTGGCTCTGGGAACCAGGGGGAACGCCAACGGGGTCGATCTTAACCGGAATTTTCCGACCAAAAACTGGCAGTCAGAGCCAACGACCTGTCGCTGGCACTACGATGAAAATGAGACCGTACCGATTTTGACCGGATCTCATCCCGGTTCAGAGCAGGAAACAAAAATCATTATTGAGGTGATCAAGCGTCTGAAACCTTTCGTGATTCTCTCCCTGCACGGGCCGCTTGGCTGTGTTGATGATCCCGCGCATTCCAAAGAAGGTCGCTGGCTGGCTCAACAAACCGGTCTTCCTCTCGTCAAAGAAATAGGCTATTCCACCCCGGGGTCATTGGGGACCTGGGCGGATGAAAACGGAATCGATATCGTTACCTGGGAGTTTCCCTGCCACTCGATCGAACAACTCAGTCGCAGCCAGGTTCCGGTTCTGATTCAAATTCTTCAGGGTATGAGTCCCTTCACTTGTTCGTAGGCTTTTGAAATACCAGAAAATGTTGGGCCGGAAGAAAATCTTTCAGTTCCACAAACTCAAGACCGACAGCCGTCATCTCCGCTTTGACCTGTTTAACGGTCATTTTATGGAGCGGTTTAATCGGAACAGAAGGATCTTCAGCCCGATATTCCAGTAAAACTACCCGCCCACCAGGTTTGAGACCTTCCACCACTGACTCCATCATTTCTCTGGGATGGGAAAATTCGTGGTAGGCATCAACCATCAAAACAAGATCGGTACTGTTTTCGGGCAGTTTCGTGTCTTCAATTGTGCCAAGCAATGTTTCCACGTTCGCCGCTTTATGAAGTTTCTTTTTCGCTTCAAGGAAATCGAGCATTTCCTGCTGAATATCGATCGCGATGACTTTCCCCTCTGGCACATACGGGGCCAGCAGGAAGGTGAAATAACCGGACCCGGCACCGATGTCAGCAATCGTTTCATCGCCTTTCAGTTCCAGTTGGTCCATAACCTGCGAGGGATTCTCTTCGCCTTCGCGTTCCGGGCGCTCCAGCCAGCGGATCGCATGGGCGCTCACTGTATGAGAAATCTCCCGACCCATGTAAACTTTGCCGATTCCATCCCGCGACGGAACTTTCGTCGTGTAATAAGAGTCCGCTTTTTCTTCGGATTGGATCGATACGCCGCAGAATGCGATTAAAATTCCCGAAACGATAGACAACAGCTGGACCGAAAAAGATGGTTTTTTCACGGAAAAACTGATACACCAGACGAAACTGAAAAAAAATCGAAATAAAATGGATCTACGGGATTGATTAGTTTTAGTTAAAGGTCTAGATGGTTTGATATTATGGCAGACGAGCAGTGGTTAAAATCGAATATTGTGTTTGGAAGTGCCGGAATGGCGGCCTCCGGAATGCTCCCGCAGCCACCTGTAAAGCCCAGGCCAAAGCCCAAACCTCAACCGGTCGAAGAAGTGATTGCCCCACCGGTTGTCGACAAAGAGGAAGTTGAGGTCGAAGAAGAAGAAGAGGTGGTGGTAGCCGAAGAAATTGTCGAAGAGGTCGAGGAAGTTCCGTTTGAGCCTGTTCAACCTGTTGGTTATGGAATCAATTCCAAAGCTCAGGGGCTGTTCACTGATTTAACTGTTGGAATTATCGGAAATGGAAATCGAAAAGTCGATGGCTGTGACTGGGATTATGTTTTCCGCGATATTCCAGGATTGATTGTCGAAGGCATCTCGGATCCTGATGAAGCTTCACTGGAAGATCTTCAGGAGGTCTACTCTTTCGATGGCGGGTATTCCGACTACCGCGAGCTTTTGGCCCGGACCAGGCCGAATCTGGTAGCGAT
Source organism: Verrucomicrobiales bacterium (assembly GCA_029213025.1). GTDB lineage: Bacteria > Verrucomicrobiota > Verrucomicrobiia > Verrucomicrobiales > DEV007 > Arctic95D-9. Next base: position 6,184 of record JARGOZ010000001.1, on the reverse strand, counting down.
TCCACAATACGGGACGAAAAACCGTTACGAGATGATCAAAAATTGTCTCATGTCCGGTTCCCACGTGATCTGTCCCGGTCCGTTTACCCGAAGCCTGGTCGAGGCCGACGAATTGATCGCTTTGGCAGACCGGCGCGGATTGAAAATCGCGGTTTCCTATCCGATGCGCCTCGATCCGAATATTGTCAGATTTTTCGAGATGCGCGAAGAATTGATCGGCGACCTCGTTGAATTGAGGATCTACGGCGATATGGACGAAAAGTCCGGCGGCGAAGATCTGCTGGTTCGCGGCGGGCCGTTTTTTGATCTGGTCCGCATGTTCGCAGGTGATGTTCTGTGGGGCACGGCAACCATCTGGACAGATGGTGAGCGCAGTACCCGGGAAGATATCGTCGATAATCCGGACAGCCCGTGGGGTCCTCTGATCGGAGATACGATCAATGCCCAGTTTTTCACGACGAACGACGTGTTAACCACTTTTGTGAGCAATGCCAAACTTCAAAATGTCACCAATGGCTGGGCTATGGAGTTTATCGGTTCGAAAAGCGTCATGAAGGTGCTTGGCGGAGATCGTCCAACTCTTTCTCTTCTGCAAAATCCGGGAGAAAAGAGCGCACAGGTTGCAGAGAACTGGATGCAGTGGCCGGAACACCGCAATCCCTACCATCCGCCGGTCGATCACCTTGAGGGAGCGGAAGCGGCTAATCGTTTGACTGTAGCTGACTGGTTGGAGGCTATTTCGCAAGACCGGCAACCGGAATCTTCCGGTCGCAGGGCTATGAAAGTTCTCGAAATGGTACATGGAGTTTTCCAGGCAGCAATGAGCGGTCGCAGAGTGTATTTTCCGCCGGCGAACCGGCATCACCCTCTGACTCCGGAAGTAAAACCCTACGAGATGGAATATCGGGAGTCGGCTTAGATTGCGCTGCCGGTCCAACCGAGCTTTTGGTGGAGGACCCCGAAGAAATTCTGCTCCGGCAGGGAGGCCAAAGGCAGCACAAACGGAGCGCGTTCCACTTCGATAAAGGCGCCCTCCGAGATGTCGCTAATTAACTGGCCGTCCACCATTACTGAAAGCTGATCGCGCTGCACGGGAATTCGCAACTCGATCTTGCTGTCAGCGTCGAGAATCATCGGGCGGTTTGCCAGGGTATGCGGGCAAACCGGTGTGAGGACGAAACAATCCGCCCCCGGATCGACCAGCGGACCACCTGCTGACAGTGAGTAGGCCGTGGAACCGGTTGGTGTCGCAACAATTAATCCATCGCCGGTATATCGATTGGCAAACAAACCGTTGATGGTTGCCTCGACATGAATGACTCGCGAATCATTCTTCCGGCTCAAAGTGACTTCGTTTAACCCGAAACACTCCACAGGCTCCTGGCCCGGAATATTGATCAGGCAGCGGACAATCATCCGGTCGGTAAACGAATAGGACTGTTCTGCGATGGCCTCTACAAACATCTCACACTCCTCTTCTGTGGCGCAGGTCATGAAACCCAGCGTTCCGGTATTAATTGCCGCCAGTGGTTTGATTTTATCAGCGAGTCTCCGCAGCATGTAGAGAATGGTTCCGTCGCCGCCCAAAATGACGAGTAAATCGGATTTTTCGGCTACTTCTTCGAGTGGCAGACCATCTTTCTCACCGACCCCGGCAGCGGTTTGCTCTTCAATTAGCGGGAAAATTCCTTTGGCCCGGAAACGGCGCAGCAGATCTCCGAGAAGATCTTTGCCCGGCTTTTCCGGGTTGGCTATAATGCCTAATCGAGGTTCGTCTATTGTAGCCATGCCAGAAATTCGATATTGCCGTCGCCACCACTGATAGGCGATTCGGTAAGCCCCTGCCACTCTTTTTGCAGGACGTCTTTTGCAAAACTTTTGATCTTCTCAACCGCTTCTTCGTGCAGTTCAGGCTCTCGTACGATGCCACCTTTACCGACTTGTTCTTTTTTGAGTTCGAACTGTGGTTTGATTAAGCAAATCACCGACCCACCCGGTTTAAGAACTTCAAAAACCGGAGGAAGAATCAGGGTCAGGGAAATAAAAGATACATCGATGACCACCAGATCAACTTGTTCGGGAATATCTTCAGGAACCATGTGTCGAATGTTAATGCCCTCCCTTGAAACAACCCGGGGATCGCTGCGTAACTTCCACGCCAACTGATTTTTGCCGACATCGTAGGCATAGACCTTTGAGGCTCCGCGCTGCAACAGACAATCCGTGAAACCGCCGGTCGAAGCACCCGCATCGAGCGCTACCAGTCCGGTCGGATCAATACCGAAGGTATCCAAACCTTTCTCGAGTTTTAAGCCTCCGCGACCGACGAATTTCGGCCTGGTTTTGACGATGACTTCCGCGTCATCAGCCACTTTCTGGCCCGGCTTCAGCAGTCCGTCCAGGCCCTCGACGCGCACTTCGCCCGCAATAACGAGACGGCGCGCCTGTTCCCGGGAGTCGCACATCCCGCGGGATACAATTAGCTGATCGAGTCGTACTTTGGCCATTCGAAAACGGAGATTCTAATTCGCCTGCCGGGACAATAAAGAAAATTCCGGTTGCTGATTGCAATGAAAAGAGGTTGTTACCTGAAAAATCAGGGGCCCCTAACAACTGCGGGGCCGACCCGTTGAAGAGACGATGACCCGAATTCTAGATCGTTATATTGCGCGCCACATCATGGTTTCGGCGATCTTTGCGATCGTTATTATTCTGATTATTCTGATTCTTGGTAACGTTTTCAAAGAGATCCTGCGGGAATTGGCCGAAAGGCCGGTGAGCCTGGTCTTTGTCCTGAAATTTATCGGACTCGTGATCCCTTTTGCATTGAGCCTTGCGATACCGTTTTCCTTTCTGACAGCGATTCTTTTGACCTTTGGGAAGTTGTCGGCGGACAGTGAGTTGGTGTCGATGCGGATGGCCGGTCTCAGTATGGGCCGAATCTGCCTTCCCGTTGCGTTCATTTCGATCTTTTTCACCGTGATCTGTGCGTGGATCAATCTTTCACTCTCGCCGTGGGCCAAATCCGAGATGGAGGGCATGAAAGACACGCTGATTAACAAAGCGAAGATGGATCCGCTTCTGTTGATCAAAGATGAGGAAGTAATTAACGAATTTCCGGGCTATTCGATCTACGCCAACAAAGAAGACGGAATTCTGAAGGACTTTCAAATGGTGAGAAGTTCCGGACCGCTTCCGGAAGCGATCGCCCTCGCAAAAAATGCCCGGCTTCGAGTCGATATGGAAACCGATGAGTTGATCGTCGAGATGGAGGATGCGAATTTGATGTTCAAAGGCGGAACCGGCGATTTTATGGACAGTTCCCAACCGGTTTTCACCTCTTTTTTCCCCACAGGAATTTCGCTGGAAAAGTTTAAATCTGACAATTCCCGTCTACAGCCGGAAAACCTCGCCCTTTTTGACCTGATTGAAAAGAGTCAGGACAAAGAATTGGAGCCGACGGTTCAGGCTACATTACTCACCGAGTTAAGCATGCGAATGGCATTTTCGGTGTCCTGCATCACCTTTGCTCTGATTGGAGTCCCTCTCGGGATTACCGCTCAGCGCCGTGAAACTACTGCCGGCTTTGTATTCAGCCTGGTGATTGCTGTCGTCTATTACGTTCTGTTGACCATGGCTCAGATGAAGCGCGAAGAGCCCGAACTCTTTCCTCATCTCCTTGTTTGGATTCCCAACGTCCTGTTCATCGGTCTGGGGATAGCTCTGTTCATTAAGGTAAGCCGAAAATAGGGTGATCCTGGCGATTGTACCCTGTTAAGTCCTGCATTGTACTCTGTTAGGTGTGAGACTGTACCCTGTTAGGTCCGGTAATTTACTGATATTTACAGTCAACTTTTCCAAATAAAGAAGAGAAAAATCTTGAGTTTCCCGACTGATTTGATATGGGTATTACGTAGTTTTTAAAGGAACCCCACTTTTCCGTTGAAACGAAATCATCACCCCCATTTTTGCAGAACTGTCATCTTCGACAGTAATCTCCAGTTTTACGGCAAGGCACCTCTGCGTCTTCGGGTCAGTCATAATTTTATCAATTTCTGTGTGGAAACAGAAGAAAATGTTGTGAGTGGTTTGGGTTAGGCCATTCACAGCTGTATCTGGCGGTGCGCTTGTTGAAGGGACGGGCGCACCGCTTTTTTCCCGTTTTCGGACCTGCAATTTACGGAAATAAAATCGTTGCTATTCAGCTCCGAAACCTTTTGATTCGAAGGCCGTTTGTCTTGTAATGTCTGACTCTATTTCCCAAAAACCTTCGAAAGGTCGAACCTTTATAAATCGCGCTCTCAGTTCGGTCTGGGCGTGGGCTCTGGTGGTCGTCGCTGTTACTGTGGACAAGCCGTGGCTGTATTTGTCAATGTTTATCCTAATGGTTCTTGTCGGGCTGAGCGAGTTTTTCGCCCTCGTTCCTGATAAGGGTTTTCGCCGGTTTCGCTGGCAGACGGTGGTGGTTTCACTGGCTTACGCCGCACTCCTTTTTGGCTCGCTCTGGGGGTGGGACCGGAATTTTACGCAACTGGCTGATGGACTCGCTATCGCCGCCCTCATTTTCCTGATAGCACTCGACCGGATTCGATTTGGTCTGGATGGCTACCGGATGATCGATGAAATTGCGCTGACCGTTTTCGGTTTTATTTATATCGTAATTCTTTTTGGATTTGTGCCGAGGATTTTGAATCTACCACTGACAGAAGGGCAGGGAGATACCCGGTTTTATGTGGTCTATTTGCTGGTTGTGACCAAGTTTACCGATATGGGAGCGTATATCGTCGGTTCCCTGATCGGAAAACACAAAATGATCCCGAATATCAGTCCTGGTAAGACCTGGCAGGGATTTGGCGGAGCCATTTTCTTCGCTCTGTTGGGCAGTTTTGGATCCTACTATCTGTTTCACGACAAGATCCCATTGATTACACCGGTCCACGCCGGGATCCTGGGGGTCACCTTGGCACTGGTGGCGGTGCTGGGTGATTTGGTGGAATCGATCTTGAAACGGAGTTTGAAAGCAAAGGACAGCGGACACGTCATGCCGGGAATCGGTGGCGTCCTTGATTTGATCGACTCCATTTTACTCACCGGACCGGTTCTTTTTGTTTACCTGCTGCTTCTCCTGGGGTAGAAAGAGTGGACTTTAATTGATCATGTCTACACCGGCGCGCCCCAAAAAGATCGTTATTCTCGGTTCCACGGGGTCGATCGGTCAGAGCGCGGTCAAAGTCGCCCGCGATGTCCCGGACAGAATGGAAATTGTCGGTCTGGGAGCTCATCGAAGTGCGAAAAAGCTGAGTGATCAAATCAACGAATTCGGCGTAAAACACGCCTGTTTGTATGATGAATCCGCTCTGGATAAGGTGAAATCATCCGTCGCCTCCGATGTGAATCTCCACGCAAACTCAGATGGGCTCATCGAACTGGCCACGTTGCCGGAGGCCGATATGGTTTTGATTTCCATCATCGGAGTAGCCGGATTGGAACCCGCATTGGCTGCTATCGAAGCGGGCAAGGACATTGCCGTGGCAAGCAAAGAGATTCTCGTCATGGCCGGGGAGACAGTGATGTCAGCCGCCCGTCGAAAGGGAGTCAACGTTTTGCCGGTCGATTCCGAACATAATGCGATTTTTCAATGTATGGAAGGTCGCGATCCCAATGAGGTATCCCGGTTAATACTCACCGCTTCCGGTGGACCTTTTCGCATGCTGCCAAGAGAACAACTCGCCAAAGTAACGGTGGAACAGGCGCTGAAGCACCCGACCTGGGAGATGGGTAAAAAGATCACAATCGATTCGGCCACACTGTTTAACAAAGGACTGGAAATGATTGAAGCCCGTTGGCTTTTCGATATCGGCATGGAGCGGGTCGATGTCGTGGTCCATCCACAGAGTATCGTCCACAGTATGGTGGAATTTATCGACAGTTCCGTGCTGGCGCAGCTCAGTGTGACCGACATGTGTTTCCCGATTCAATACGCGGTGACCTGGCCGGAACGGGTTCCCAATCAGCTGCCCCGGTTGGATTTTGCCCAACTGGCAAAGCTGGAATTTGAAGAACCCCGCTGGGAATGTTTTCCGGCACTTCGACTCGCGAAAAGGGCGGGAACCACCGGGGGAACGATGCCTGCCGTCATGAATGCCGCTAACGAAGTGGCTGTGGATGCATTTCTGAAAGGAAA
>JARGOZ010000080.1 GCA_029213025.1 Verrucomicrobiales bacterium | reverse complement strand
CAACCTACACCCAAAATCCTTTTGGTTCCGGCTCTGCCGGTCTAGGGTACAGTCGATTGCCACTGGGATTTGGAAAATACGTGACGCGGACACTCTTGTCCGCGATTTGCTGAGTGATGGAAAACCAGTGCCTTCGAATTGCGGACAGGAGTGTCCGCATCACGTTGTCTGCCTCGTTTTCTTCAAAACTTACGAGGCTGGATGATTCATGAAATTTTTTTCGGGCCATTCCGGGGTGTAGTGATTCAGTTGAGAAACGGCGAGTCATTCGCTTTTTTCCGGTTGGCGGCTTTCTTTTTCTCCCGGGCTTCGGCAAAAAATGTTTGGATGAGTAGTTTTGATTCATCACCGAGTACGCCCCGGGTCACTTCGCTCTGGTGGTTCAGGTTTGGTTGCTGGAGCAAATTGATAAATCCACCGCAGGCACCGCCGTTGTCGTCCACGCAGCCGAAGATGACTCTTTTGATGCGGCAGTGGACGATAGCGCCGGCACACATGGGGCAGGGTTCTTTGGTGACGTAGAGAGTTGCCTCGTTGAGGCGCCAGTCGCCTATCGCGGCCTGGGCCTGGGTCAGGGCGAGCATCTCGGCGTGGGCGGTGGCGTCCTTCAGGGTTTCGACCTGATTGTGTGCCCGGGCAATGATTCTGCCTTCCGAGACGATGACAGCACCGATCGGCACCTCCTCAGCAAGGTAGGCGTTTTGAGCCTGGCGCATGGCCTGGCTCATCATAAAAAGATCACTCGAAAGGTCGATAACGGTGTCTTCTTCGCTGTACGGCTCGTCAGCTGACATATTCCTCAAAATAAATTCTTTGCACGGCACGGGAGGCGCGAAGATATTCACCGAACTTATGGAAGACTGCAACCGCCGAATCATCGCACCCTCAATTCTTGCGGCCGACTGGGGAAATGTCGCTGCTGAAGTAGCCCGCGCCGAAGCAGCCGGGGGCGACTGGCTGCATCTGGATGTGATGGATGGTCATTTTGTGCCGAATATCTCTTTTGGCCCGCAATTTGTAGCTGCGGTTCGTCCGCGCACGGGTTTGACGCTGGATGTCCATCTCATGATTGAGCGGCCGGACGTCTACTTTCCCGAGTTCGTCAAAGCCGGAGCCGACCGGATCACTGTGCATGTCGAGGCGCAGCACGATGTCGGAGATACCTTGAAAAAAATCCGGGGAAGCGGCTGTAAATGCGGCCTGGCGATCAATCCCGACTCGGATTTCGCGCTGGTGGAGCCGTGGCTCGATCAGATCGACCTTCTGCTGGTGATGACGGTTCGTCCCGGATTCGGCGGGCAGGCTTTTATGGAAGCGGAAACGATGCCGAAAGTCGCTGCCGGGAAAGCCTGGCGGCAGAAGCACGGCTTGAGCTACCACATTGAAGTGGACGGTGGAATTGATACTGAAACAGTGGCAATCGCCGGAGCCCACGGCGCGAATGTGATGGTCGCCGGGACCTCGCTTTTCAAGGCGGCGGATATGGCGGAATCGATTGAGTTGATGCGGGAGGCGTAGTTCGTTAATACTGAGCCTTCGTACTTCGGGAGAAAAAATACCGGGTGGTTTCGGTCAGCCATTCGCCCGGCCTGAGCAGCGTGGAGGGAAATTCGGGTCGGTTCGGTGTATCGGGGTAGTGCTGGGTTTCAAAACAAATGGCTCCGTATTTGGGGAAGGGGTTCCCTTTGAAATGGTTTGCGGTATAGATTTGCACCCCGGGTTGGTTAGTGAAAATCGACATGGTGAGGTCATTTTTTCCCGGTAGGGTCAGGTGGCCGATTTCGCCATCCGGCGGCACCACGAAGCAATGGTCGAGACGGGTCGATTCGTCGAGGGTAGTGAAGAGCTTTTGCTTGCGGAAATCGAATCGTGTATTTTCCACGGGCAGGACCTTACCGGTGGGGATATTCCTGTCGTCAAATTCCAGGTATTCCGGACAATGGAGAGTCATCGCCTGATTTTCAATAGTTCCTTCGCCGGCGAGATTGAAGTAGGCATGGTTGGTCAAATTGATATGGGTCGGCGCGTCGGTTTTGGCGCGGAATTCCATTTCCAATACAAGTAGAGATTTATTCTTTTCAGAACTCTCACCAGCGCTATTGGCTAACCGGTATTGCACCCAGACGGTAACGTTGCCGGGAAACCCTTCGTGCCCGGACGGGCTGAAATGTTTCAGCGTAATTGCCACCTGAGTTGGTTTGAATCCCGCTGATTCGGGAGCGGTTTCGATCTCCCAGTTTTGACGTTGAAAACCGGTCCTTCCTCCATGGATTTGAATGCCGGTTTTCGGGTTTACACTTTCGAGGTCATAGCGCGTTCCGTCGATAGTAAATCCACTTTGGGAAATCCGGTTGGCATATCTGCCGATCGCCGCGCCGAGAGTGCCTTGCGTTTCGGCACTTGTCAGGTCGGGATGACCGAGCACGACGTTGCGGTGTTTGCCGTTCTCCAGGGGCACATTCAGCTCTGTGATTTGCGCGCCGAGGGTAGCGATCTTCAGGCTCGCCGCGCCGCGCCGCAAAGTAATGAATTTCACCGACTCACCGTTTTTCAGGGTGCCCCAGTCAGTGATTTTGACATCCTCCTGAGCAGAGGTTACTGCGATCCCAAGCCAAAGTATAAATCCAAACAGTCTCATCTGTAGTAATACAACCATTCACCGGGCTGAGGTAATTGGAAACCGGGAAATTTTTGTAAGGAAATTCTCTGGATTTCGGTCTAAAGAGGCAAAGTTACTATGATGATGAAGAAACCTTCCGCAAGATGCCGACTACTGGAAACAGCTTCAAAGCTGTTTTTCCGGAAGGGGTATACCGAGGTGGGAATCGATGAAATTATCGAGCAGTCGGAAACGGCCAAGGCAACGTTTTACCGCCATTTTCCTTCGAAAGAATTATTAGTTGAAGCCTGGCTTATGGCGATTCACGAAGGGGCGGAAGACCGGCAGAAATTGATACTGGAATCAGAAGGGTGTCCGGTAGGGAAAATTGCCGATTCTTTTGACGCGCTGATGGACTATATGACCAGGCACGATTTCCGGGGCTGTCCCTACTCGAACAGTTGTGCCGTCACCGGTCCGGGGAAAGAACTGATTCGAAAGCAGATCGAAGTTCACAAAGAATCCAGCCGTCGTTTCTACCGGCAACTGTGTTCCCTGTTTGTAGGGGATGAAAACGGGTCTGCTATCCTCGGAGACCGCATTTTCCTTCTCTATTCCGGAGCTACCACAGAAGCGCAGAACTTACGCGATACGTGGCCTGTCAGGGTGGCTAAAGAAGCCGTATTGGAGTTGTGTGATCTCGCAGCCGGTGGGAAAAGTTGCGACTGCCACCAATACAACTAAAACTTCAGATTTTCACTACGGCGTGTTCGTTGGGAAATCCGAAGTTTCAGAGGGGGTTAGGGGTTATTGTTTTGAGGTGAACTCACGTAAGATGCCTTTGAGATGAAACCGTACATGTTGCCAGTTTCGACAGGGACACCTCAAGTGAAGGAGTATTCTGTCTGTTTTCCGGAGTTCCATATAGAGAATTGACGAATGGAACCTGTAGCCCATGCACGGAAGTCCACGCCGCAAGCGGGCGTGGATCCCAGGTGAAAGTGACTGTTTCTACATCATCTGCGCGCCGGCCTCAGCCAGTTCGCTTCGCTCTACTTTTTCCAGCGAGATGTGCGCGGCCAGAGAGGAGTCTGCCATTTTCCGGCGGGTATAGACAAGGCCGTTACTGCGGCTGTCGACATAGGGATTATCGATCTGCGCGGGATCGCCGATCATTACCAGCTTCGATCCGCGCGACATCCGGGTGACGATTGTTTTTGCTTCCAGTGGGGAAAGCTGCTGGGCTTCGTCGAGAATGAAATAGCGATTGGGGATCGAGCGACCTCGGATGAAGCAGAGCGCTTCCACTTCGATCACATTGGAATCGATCAAGTCCTGGTAGGGATGCGCTGCCGGACCATCGCCTTTTTTCCGCGCTGATGGAGGCATGAGATAGTCCAGTGCGTCGTACACCGGCTGCAGCCACGGCTTCATTTTTTCCTCGATATCCCCGGGCAGAAATCCGATTCCTTCGCCCATCGGGATGACAGGTCGACTGATGGTCACCCCCTGGAAATCGCGCTGGAAAAAGGAATGCAATGCCGCTCCCACACCTACGAGAGTCTTGCCTGTGCCGGCTGCGCCAAAGCAGGTGACCAGTTTGATGTCGGGATTCAAAAGCGCATCAATCAGGCAGCGCTGGCCGAGGTTGAGCGGTTTCAAACTGATTCCCTTCGGATTCTTCAGGGCGTCGGGAATGTTCAGCTTGTGAAAGTTTCCCTCGAGATAGCGGGCCGGCATGGTTCTCTTTTCACCGGCCTCCAGCAAAACGTATTGATTCGCGCCGAGGTCATCGTTGTCCATTTCGAGGACGTGGGTGCTGGCAAATCTCTGCATGTCATTGGGACTGATGGTGATGCGGCGCAGACCCACATCGAGAACCTCATCCTGATTTACCTTGTCGTTTTTGTAATCCTCACAGGCGATGCCGAGTGCCCGGGCTTTCAACTGCATGTTGAAATCCTTGGTTACCAGAATGGTTTCGCCTTCGTTGGCATCGGAGACAAGGATGGTGCAGGCGATGATTCGGTGATCGATTTTTTCATCATCGATCAAAATTCTGCGATAGGGAGCGAGTTTCTGTCCCGCATCGTTTGAGCCCTGGTCGGCTGCTACAAGGCGGATTGTTCCGCCTTCCCCGGTGCATTTACCGGTGGTGATATCTTCAGGAGAATCCTCGAAAATCGTGGTGAGCAGCCGGTGAACAGCCCTCGCGCTCGCGCCGCGGTCACTTTGTTCGTTTTTGAAACGGTCCAGCTCAGAGAGCACTTCAAAAGGAACGCAGACATGATTATCCCCGAATTTGTAAATGCAGCCCGGATCATGGATCAGGACATTGGTGTCGAGGACAAAGTTTTTTCCGTGGATGGAAGGGGCCACCAACCCTGATTCAAATGGCTGAGAAGACATAAATTCCGAACCTTGGCAGTCCGCGCTGTTGAGTTGCCCTTTTTGTTGAGTCATATCAAAAGATTACTATCCTACAGCGGTGATTTACTTTGGAAACCTAAAATTGTTACATTTCTGAATTATGTGCCGCAAAAGTGACAGCAAAGAAAGATTGTAATGTGTTTCGAAAAATGGAATAATCCGGCCGAACACAGACTCCAACCCGCCGGTTTTTTCAAAAAGCACCGGATCGGGACCAACACGAAACATGAACTTCACCCGGCAGGCTTTCCAGCTGATGCTCTCCGCTATTCTTGCGGTAGTCTTTTGCTGTCAGTGTGAAACTACCGAGGAGCCGGATGTTTTGACCTCTCTGGAAGGCGGTTCGAAGTTTGGAAAATTCGGCAAAGTGAGCAAAGTCGGCATGAAGCGTGAGTCGGGCTACAAGTTTGCTGACAGTGATTCGAAAAAAATCGAGAAGAGCGAAGCCGCTCAGCGTGTCGCCAACACGCTGAACAACGAGAAGGTGATCAAGAACAGCAAGGGAGAAGTGGTTCGCAAAGAACAGAGGTCTGATCTGTACAGCGATATGATGTCGAACACGGCGAAAGAATCGGGTAAGTCCTTCGACAGGAAGATGGCGCGGATCAAGGACAGCAAATTCGGCGAGAAAGAATTCAAAACTCCCGAATATCTGAAACGTCAGGAATTTGCCGGTTATGAGACCACCGACGGCGGGGCACAAATGGCGAGAGAAACCGACAGCCTGAGCAATCAGTTTACCAAAATGTTTAAGGCAAAGCAGTCGTCGATGGAAAATCAGATGGCCCGCGAAAGTGGATCAACAAAGGGCCGTTTCGATAAAATTTTTGGTACCCGGGATGATTCGATCTCCAATAAAGCGATCAAAACCTCGGTGGTTCCCGTCGGGGTGGACGGGATGACCGGCTATCGCGAAAACGTCGCCATGAGCATGGACGACGTCAAAAAACTGGTGAACTAATTTTGTGAAACAAGGGGCTCCGCAGTCCCGGTTTCCTCCGGTTTCGGCGTTTTCTTCACAATTTCCACCGGTACACCGCGATCCACCCACTCGTAGAAAAAGCGGGCCGGATTTCCTTTATCGAGATGCATCCGGATACAGCCGCGCGAGGCCGGATAGTTCGGAACATGGGAAAAACCGTGAAAGAAAAAGTTGCCGCGGAACTGCACGCTGTAGGGCATCGGCGCGTTGTTGTAGCGGCTGGAATAGTGGCGCCGCGCTTTGTAGGGGCCGGTCCGGAAATTGCCGGATGGAGTGCGTCCGTATCGGCCCGAACTGATGTGGCAATCGAGCACCAGACGCTCGCCTTCCCAGGCTTTCATTTGCTGTGCCTCCAAATCGACAAACACCTTCTTTTCCCCGGGGGAGAGCACGATTTCTTTGGTTCCGGTTGAGAGGGTGACCAGCTCTGTCTCCTCGTCTTTCGTTGCTTCCGCACCGGCGGTTACCAGGTTTGATACATTGACCAGTTTCACTCCGCCAATCAATCGGCGCAGCGACCAGTAGCTGAGTTTCTTTCCGTTCAGGATGATCTGCTTTTTCGAATCGTCCTCGACCAGTTCCCAGTCGAGTAATCGCGCGGCTTCATCAATCGGTAGATAAATTCGACCCGGATTGGCGGCAAAGGTGATTCCTGTGACCGGAGTTGCGGTGGCGCTGTTCCAGCACAGGACTCCGGCAATGATGTAGAGAATTGGATAGAGCTTCGGGATGACTTTCATGTAGTTGGCAGAATAGTGGATCGATCGGCAGGATAGATTTTGTAGTGGATTACTGGCTTATAGACAGCTGTTTCTAAGCGGTGGAGCATATAAAATGCCAGTTTGCTTGTAAACAAAGTTTCCGAAAAAATGTGATTCGATTGGCAGAGGTCCCGGTTCGAACTTATCCGGATGCAGTAACTTGCGCAGACTCTCACCTTCGGTTGATTGGGACCGTGAAATCTCTATATTTAGCCGCCTGTTGTATTTTGGTGTCCGGTTTTGCTGCGGCTCAGGTTCTGTCAAAAGTTCCGAAAATATGGCAGGAGCCGGCACCCCATCGGCTGACGAAAAAGGAGTATGTCGCGACGCTGAAATTCTGGGACGAAAAATTCGGTGAGATGCTGACGATCGAAAAACCGGGGGAAAGCGCAGGGGGCGACGGGATTTTTACCATCCGTATCACTGATCCCGATACTCCTGATGAATCCAAACAACACTCTTTGATTACCGCTCTTCATGGCGGGCCGGAGAGGTCCGGCACGACAGCTTGTTTTCATCTTATTGAGTGGCTCACCGGAGATGATCCCGGGGCGGTTGCAACGAGGAAAAATCAGGTTGTTTTGGTGATGCCGATCATCAATCCGCTGGCCTATTTTGTGACTGACCGGTTTGGGGATGAAGCGAAAGTGGACCCGTATTCCGGTGGAGGTGCCAATGCCTGGGATATCGAAAAGCTGCAGCTGAAAAATCCGGGCAAATCCCCGGGACTGGACGCTTTTCTGAAAGTGGTCGACGAGTTTCAGCCCGAAGCCCATCTCGATCTTCACGGGACGGGTCTCCAGGAATACTCCGAAGATAAACTCGGAAGCCGGCAGCGATACCAGGGTCAGACGATGACAGAAATCACCGGCTCCGCTTACTCAAATTACTCCCTCCGCCCCTGGGACTGGCGGATCACGGAGAAAATGATCGCGGCCGGTGTGGCGGCCGGTTATCCCAGTGACCGGTTTGAGGCCGATGCGCAGCGGGCGTTTTGGGGGCTGCCTTTGAATCCGGTCGCCTCCCAGGTTTGGCGGGGTAGACCGTTTTTTTACTCGGCGCAGTATGGCTACTTGAAATACCACACCGTAATCGCCGCTCTGGAAATCGGCTGGGAAGAGAGCGGGGTTGCGCGTGCCAAAGGTTGGCTGGCGATGGGCAACGAGGTGTGGCCCGGGGAAAAAGTGCCGGGATATCCGGTGGACCGGATGAATGCTTTTTTGGGAAATTACGTCACCGCAGCAGGAAAAACTGCCGCCGCCCGCCGCCGCTCGCGGATTGCGATATGGCAGCGTCAGGGTGGATTCGGCCACGGCCTGCTCTATCCGCAAACGGATGGCCGGTCGCTGTTCGTCATCGCGACGACACCGGAAGCCGTGGCACTTGTGGACAGCGATCCGGACGTTTTGCTGGATCGACTGACGGACCGCGCCCACTTCGATGTCGATGCTCTTCGCGAGTTTATCGAAGCCGGTCCGGAAATCAAAATCGCATTTGAAAAAGGTCGAAAACCGCTCAATCAAACCCCGCTGCCCGAAGATTGTCCGATGGGTTTCCGTCTGCGGCTACCCTACGACAAACCGGAAATCGTCGATGTCCGCCTGAATGGAAATATTCTGCAACAGGCGGAGTGGGACGGCTATGAGACATGGGTAGCCAATGGATTTACCCAATTGCAGATTAATTTGCAGCCGGACGAAATCGCCAGAGCGGACGGGTTGTTCCTTCTTTCGGTAGGCTACGTTCCAAACCGGAAGCGAAGAATCGGTTGGACGCCGCCGCAGGAAGTTTTGGAGAAATTGAAAAAGTAACCGGACATCGAATAATTTGCACTTTCCCGGTTAACAGCAAATTTATTCGGTGTTCATGAAAATTAATGTATTTACAGTACTCCTTGCGGTGACGCCGTACTTTTTCTGTCTGGCGGATGAGGTCCCGGGTGGATCCGAATACGCATCGGAAATCGAATCGTACCGCAGCAGCTTTTTTGATCCGTTTCTCGATAAGGAATATTCCCCGATCCGGACTGATGCCGATTTGTCGAGGATTCGGTACTACAAGCCGGATTCTCACTATCGTGTTGAGGGAACTTTCGAAATCGCTACCGACGAAAACCCGGTAAAGATGGTAACAACCACAGGAGGAAATGCTCCCTTTGTGAGGTATGCGTGGATCAAATTCGAACAAGGTGGAGCCAATCACAAAATTGCCGTCTATAAACGGGTCTACGATGGACCCGACTTTTTCTTCATTCCGTTCAAGGATCTGACCAACGGCAAATCCACCTATGGCGGGGGAAGGTATCTCGGTTTCAAAATGGAGGCAGTGAACGACAACCGGGTGTGGCTTGATTTTAACAAAGCCTACAACCCGTGGTGTCACTACGATGAAAACCTGGCTTGTCCTTTGGCACCCGATGAAAACTCGCTGACTATTGCAATTCATGCCGGAGAGAAAAAGTATGCAAAAGCGGCAGACTGAATTTGCAGTGATTCAACAGGGTACAATGGCAGACTGTACCCTGTTAGGTCAGCGACTGTACAGGGTACAATCATCCGAATGTAACAAATAACAGGATTCAGGGAGATGCGATTTTCTGTACTTTTGGGTTTTGCCGCGTGCCTGGTAACTTTGGTGATAGTATTCGCTCTCTTTATGGGTTCTCCGGAGGAGGTGGAGGCCGGTGGCGGGGAATTTCGAATATCACTTTCTCCCCGCCAAACCGCTGCGGTGAACGTAGACTCAATAATAGATGATTCGCATTACCGGGATCCATATGGTTACCAGGTGGGCGAAGTTCATGGCCGTTATGTTCAGTCGGTAAAGATAGAAAACACCGGTAGGCGTCCTCTGATCAATACCGGTTTAATTGTCAATGATCGCGATATTTCCTCGATGGAAGGTCTGAGGGAGTATATCAATCCCGAGGGCGAGGATCGAAATCAGGAGATCCGGAGTTTATATGATTTTTGGATCGATCATCGGGTTCATTCCACCAGTGATACGCCGGAGAATCAGAACCCGTTTTCTGTTTTGAATTACTTTGGTTGCACGCTTTGCACCGATGATACCAGTGCGCTGATTCAGCTGGCTGCCGGTGTAGGTATTCGTTCGCGGCGCTTTCGCCTCAATGGCCATGCGCTCGCGGAATACTATTTTGATGACAAATGGAATATCCTCGACGGTGATACCAAGGTCGTCTACCGGATGTGGGACAACAGGCGGAATGCCTCCTACAGCGATTTATGCCGCGATCCTTTTTTGGGTATACGAACAAAAGTATACGGTCGTAACAGAGTTTACGATTTCGCAGAATCCTGGCAGGCAACTTCGGTTTTTGAACTCGCCCAACCGGAAAAACCTGTCGAGATTCCAATCGATCCAACTTTCATAGTGGAACCGCTGAAAAAGGGTTGGGATCTTTATCCCGGTGAGGCTTTCATTTATCACAACGATAAAGTCTGTCCTGTGGCGATCGGAACGCCGGGTGCGATTGATGACAGAAGTAGAAAAGTGTCTCTGGCAGTGGTGGAATGGCAGATAAACGGGGAACGGCGAAACAGCCCGGACGGTATTCGGCTGAAGACTCCTAATCCGATCTATCAAATTGTCGACCAACAGCAACGACCAGTAATGGATATCGATACCAGAAGGCCGGTCTATGCCATAGAGATACCTCCGGAAAAGTGTTCCGCTTCTATGACGGTATATTGTCAGGCGGCGCGGCTTTCTCTACCTCTACTGGGAAAGGGGCACAACTCGATCGGGTTGGTTTCATCGTCCAGGTCGGGGGATGTAATGGTAACTTACCAACTCAATCCGGTGGGTCCGGAGTTTACATTGCCGGTGGCGAGGATCGATCCCGATGGTTGCCGACTAAATCAGGCGGAACCCGAATTTTCGATTTTGTCGGATGCCGGTGTGGATAAGTTGTGGTGGCAAATCAGCGACAACTCCGGCTTTGGCTTTTTGATCCCCAATTTTGACAACGTTGGTTCTGCTACCGAACAGATCAAACTCTCGAAAATCGACTCGACATTTCTCTCCCGGGGAACGGAATATTTCATCAGGGTGAAAGCGCGAAAAAAGGGCGTGTGGGGAGAGTGGTCGGCGCCGTATTTGTTTCGTGTTTCGAAACCGGTTCGTCCGGTAAACCTGCGTTTGTCCGGAGGAGTGCTGACCTGGGACAGTTGCGGTGATAATGTGGAATACCTGATTTTCGGATCCGACCGGCTCGATTTTGTTCCGGACATCTACACGGATGTGGAAATTTGTGAGATGAGGAAAGAGAACTTCGAAATCCTGAAAAGTCGACCCAATCAAAATCTACTCGGTAGAACTGTGGATTCCGAATTCGCCGTTCGAGAACCATTTTTGTACTACCGGGTGATCGCCATTCGTGAGGGAGTTTACTCGACCCCTTCGGACCTTTTGAGAGTGCAAGAAGGCGGTGTAAATAAGATTCCCAAAGTACTCCAAACTCGCTGGCGGAAAGAGGAGAATCCGCAAGCGCCTTTAGGCTATGATGATATATATCATGCCCTGGAACTCGAAGCGGAAGACCGCTAGAGGTGCGAACCGTTATTTGCCTTTCAGGGTCGTGAGATAGGCGACCATATCGATCAGCTCTTCCCGGGAAAGATTTGCGGTTAAACCCGGAGGCATCAGAGTTCCGGCGTCGACCCGCGCAGCAATGTCGTTCCCCGCAATGGTGGTTACGGCTCCGGTGGCGGCGTCGCGAAGGGAAACACGTTGTTTGTTTTCTTTCTGAATGTAACCGCTAATAACCTGGCCCGATTTTGTGGTGATCACACTGGAGAGAAATCCCTCCTTCACCTGGCGGCGGGGCCAGAGGATTGCCTCGATAATCAGCTCCACAGGAAGTCCGGCTCCTACGGCTGAAAGATCGGGCCCGAGCGATGCCATTTGATTACCTACCTGATGACAGCCGATGCAGCTGATCGCTCCGTTTTGGAACACCTGCTTGCCGTGGTCGGGATCGCCTTTCTTTACTTCTGAAGCGAGTTTGGCTATGAGGCCTTCGCTATACTCGGGGATACCGATTTTATCTCCCGGGGCATTGGCCCCGAGAAAGGCATCGAGTTTTGCGGAATAGGCTCCCGCATTGCCGATCACCGTACGAATATTTCCGGACTGCTCCGGCGTCAGTTCTGCTCCCGACGATTCCAGGGCTGCGGCAAGCATATCGAGTCCGCTTGTTTTGCGGATAAAGGGAGTGACTATAGATTTCAGTTGGGGTTGAGTCGTTGCTTTGTTTACCAATGCCGCTGCAAGTGCTGCGGCTTTTTTTGTATCGAGCGCGGCCAGAGTATCGAGGCTGGCTTGGTGAAAAGAGGCGTCGTTGCTTTGAGTCGCTGCTTTGGTGATCGTTTCGATGGCACCCGCGCCTTTGATTTTTCCAAGTGCTGCGACAGCTTCGTTTCTGACCTGCGAGTTTTCGCTTTGCAGAGATTCGGCTATAAATGCGGCCTGGTCTTTCACCTTCCACAACCCGGCCAGTCGTATCGCAGCGGCCCGGGTTTCCGGCTTGTCTGATTTTATGATCGTTTCGAGTTCAACAGGAATCGGCTTCGGGATAAGCTTATGTAGAGCCACCGCATCTGCGAGAGCTTCGAGCACCTTTGCGTTTCCGTCGGCACCGGTTAGTACGGTCACCTGGTCTGTCGGCTTGCGGCTTTGGGAAAGCAGAATCAGAAGAATTTCCCGGATTGATTCGAATTGCGGATCGGCCAGCATTGTCCGGGCGGTACCGGCCGCGTCAGACCCGGCCGTAGTTTGTAGAGCAAAGGCGAGATGTTCCGGTTTTTTGGTTTGAAAAGTTCCCGCTTTTAATGCCGGGAACCAGACCGGCTTTTGGTAGTAGGAAATTTGGGCCAGAGCGGTATCGATGAAACGGTCTACCGGATGGTCGAGGGCTTCGAGAGCTTTGGCAAACAGAGCCGGACTTTTGCTGTAGCCTGCTGCCACGATCGCTTCGAGACGCACTCTCGGGTGGGGATCGTGAATCGATGCGGCAATATACGATTCAGCCTTCGGGAGTCTATCCTGCCAGCGCCCGGCGACACGTGCTGCGAAGGCGCGGGCGAGGGGATCTTTGGCTTTGTGCAGGCGTTCGAGTAACCCGGGGTTCACTGTTTCATGCCAGGCATAGACGCAAAGCGCTTCG
Organism: Verrucomicrobiales bacterium; assembly: GCA_029213025.1. Lineage (GTDB taxonomy): Bacteria > Verrucomicrobiota > Verrucomicrobiia > Verrucomicrobiales > DEV007 > Arctic95D-9. Next base: position 17,947 of record JARGOZ010000080.1, on the reverse strand, counting down.
TAGAGATGATGCTCGTCGTCAGTTTGGGTAGTCCATTTATCGAGCGCGGCAATTACCTCTTTGGTAGGTTTTTCTGATAAAATCTCCCGGGCGCGGTCTCTTTCGTAACGAATCGGGGAACCCAGTTTGGATACCACTGTTTCTATACTTAGGGAAGCGAGATTTGGACGTTCCAGCAGATCGTGATTTTTTGCCGTGACTCGCCAGATTCTACCATGAACTTTGTCCCGGTCGGGGTGACGAAGGGATGCCTGGTAGTGACCGATGATCGGATTGTACCAGTCGGCGATATAGATGGCGCCGTCCGGTCCGGTTTTGATGTCAACCGGTCGAAAGCTGCTGTGATCTGTCCGGAACAGCGGCGGAACATTCTCCGTTCTGTGCCCGGAACTGTCGGGATAGAGTTTCATCCGGTCGATGACATGTGCGTAGTAACCGGCGATGAGTATATCCCCCTGAATGTCATCCGGCAGGGCGGGGGAGTCGACAACCAGAGCGCCCATCGCTTTGATCGCCGTTTTCCCGATTTCGAGTTCGTTGGCGCGGTTGAGAGTCGGCACGGCTACCGGAGTGAGCTCGGAAATACTGGTTCCGTTGCCTTTCACAAATCCTTCTCCCCAGTGTCCAAATGCAATTCCCCACGGGTTTTGACCGGCCACGCCACGGAACGGATCCAGCTGCAGCCGGCGCGGTCGCATCCGCCATACGCCGTGTTCATCGAGCTTTTTGATTCCCCACGGTGTCTCGATCCTCGAAAAGGCGTGCAAGCCCTGACAATACAACAATTCCCCATCGGGCGTCCAGGTGAAGGAGTTGATATTCTGGTGGGTATCGTTTGTGCCGAATCCGGAAAAAATCACTTTCTTTGAATCGGCTTTGTCGTCGCCATCTGTATCCTTTAGAAAAACGAGATCTGAACCTTCGCCGACGTAGACTCCGCCATCGCCGGGAACAAAACCGGTAGGCATATTCAGTCCTTCAGCAAACACAATGGTTTTGTCGGCTCTGCCGTCGTTATCGGTATCTTCGAGAATATAGATTTTATCGTCGGCTTTTTCCGTAGGCACGAGTTGGGGGTATACCAAAGAGCACAAAACCCAGAGTCTGTCTTTTCCGTCGAAATGCATCGCAATCGGGTTGGCGATTTGATTCTCCTCGGATGCAAACAGACTGATTTCATAACCTTCCGTGACTTCGAAAGCCGCGAGCTGTGCTTCCGGGGAGTGATCCGCGGCGGGCTTTTCCACACTTCCCGACCAGGCGGGATTGGACAGGAGCAGGAGAAAGAAGATGATGTATCTCATTTGATCTGATTGTTGAGTGTCTGAATGTCGCCTTCCGCGTTTTCGATGAGTCCGATGATTTGATCTATCTCTTTGGGCATCCAGCGGGGTTTGCCCGGGCGGTGATCGTGACTGGACGGCACCTTTTGCCGGTCGCCGTAGGCGAAGGCCCAGTTGGTCGGTCGCCAGTGTTGGTGCCAGAGAAAGTTCTTTTTCACTATAGCTTGCCGGAGGGCTTCAAGCTGCGGATCGGAAAAGGCACCGCTTTCGTTCACCGCGTCCCCGCTGAGTGGAGCCGCGCCGGTCAATTGGCTCACGGTTTCAAACGCCAGTTTCCAGTGGCCCTGATCGGTGAAATGGATTCCATCGAGAGTTTGCCCGGCAACTTCGAAGTTCTTCAGGTCTACACATATATAGTTTCTTTCTTTAGCCAGTTCCCGGATGGCTTCGCTGTATTTCTCTACTGATTCGTTGTGAGCGGTAAGGTCGGGCAAAAGATCGGATTCCGGTTTTTCAAACCGGTGCGGAGTGACGAGGACGATCTGTTTGGTTTTTCTTTCGTATTCGTCGAGCAAAGTTCGATATGCGGCGAGAAAGTCGGGGATTTTCTGTACTCCGTCTAGGCTCTCCATTTGTCCGAAGGTAGCAATAACGATGCTGGCATCGATTCGGTTCAGAGTATCGAAATGAGTTCCGAATTCGCGGGGTCTCTGCTGCGCATAAACCGTATCAGCCTGCCAACCCAAATTGCGAACCAGGACGGGTTTGTTTCCACTGAGGCGGGTGAGTAGCGTCTCCAGGTATCCGTTGCGGCTTTGTTTGACTACATCCGTTCCGCCGGTGAGAACGATGACGGGATTTTTGCCGGTCTGGAATCCATTTTTGAAATGAGGAAGCGACCTGCGTTCCTCCAGGCCGGGGCTGACGCTACGGGGAATGATGGCGGCGCTGTTTTTGATATCTTCCGGCGGGATCAGCGCGGCATTGAGATCCTCCTCTGACATTCCCGCGAGGGACACCGCCGGATTGTGGGTCAACTTCAGGTTTCTATATTGCACCGTCTGCGGCGGGCCGCTGTGAATCTGCACGGCGATTTGCCCTTCGAGATCTGCTTTCGGGTCCTGAATGGCTACCGACAGTTTGCCGTTGATGGCTGTCCAAATCCGGTCGCCGACAGCGAGAATTTCGTAGTGGTTCCATTCACCGGGTTTCACGGCCGCTTCGCCGGCGCCCCGCCAGTCGAGCTTTTTGCGTCCGTGTTCGTGATAGAGTCGACCCCAGACGTTTTGTCCGACATCGGCCTGATAACCGCGCGCCTGACCGTAGTCGTTGATGGGGCGGGAACGGAACTGAATGCCGGCGTTACAGGTATTCGGTTCCAGCTTGACCTCCAGCGACAGGTGGAAGTCCTTCACTTTTACCGGGGACCAGAGAAATTCGTTCTTCGAGATTTTGGAATCGGAGTGGCCGACAATCGCACCTTCTTTGACTGTCCAGAAACCTTCATTTCCTTTCCATCCGGAGAGGTCGGTTCCATTGAAAAAGTCTTCCTCAACCCGTTGTGGTTCTGAGCGACCGCACAGGGGGATCGAGATGACCGTGAAGATAAGAAATGTCAGATATCGCATCACGAAGCGACCATATCGCAATGTGCCTTTGTCGCGATGCCTTTATTGCGTAGCATTTTCAGAATGTGGTCTGCCATGCTGCAAATTCTTCATGTAATTGCTGCACTTTTTCCGGGTGTGTGGATGATAGATTCGTCGATTCGCCGGGATCCCCGGAGAGATCAAACAACTGCCAGGGATTGGCTGGTTTTTCCCTGACAATCTTCCAATCCCCTTTGCGCAGGGCGGCATGGTTTCGGTATTGAAAGTAAAAAGACTCATGAGGTGACTTCGCGGTTGCCGTGAACACAGGTAGAATATTCTTCCCATCGAGTTTCACTTTCGCCGGCAGTGGCGCGGTGGAAATCGCTGCGCAGGTGGTGAAAAGATCGGGCGACCAGAGAGGTTCGTCGCAAACGGTTCCCGGCTTGATTCGCCCCGGCCAACGAACCAGGGCAGGCACCCGAAGGCCGCCTTCCCAGCAGGTCACCCCGCCACTCCGGAGCGGATCGTTGATGCCGACATCCAGGCCCTTCCGGTTGAGGCGAAAGGCACCGTTGTCCGACATGAAAAAGACAAAAGTCCGCTCATCAACCCCGGACGCCGTCAGCTGGTCGAGAACCCGGCCGATCGCCTGGTCGAGAGCGAAAACCACGGCGTCATATCGCTTTTTCGGGTCGGTTTCCTCCGGGCTCAAGCCGATTTCCTCAAATGCATCGTCCGGAGCCTGATAGATGTTTGGTTGGCCGGGACGCTTGTTGCCTTGGGTAGGAAAATGCGGAGCGTTAAACGGCAGATAGACAAACCAGGGCGTGTCGGCAAATTTGGATTTCCTCTTAATAAAATCGATGGCTGCGTCGGCGAATATCGTGGTGCAATAGGTGCCGGGTAGATGTAGCTCCTCTATGCCCCGATAGAGGTCATGTTTCTCCCGGTAGTTGTGATGATAGTAATCGAGATTGCCCGAGGCATGTCCGGTGAACTCATCGAATCCCCGCTCCGTGGGGCGGGAACCCTCCGCGAATCCGATATTCCATTTTCCGAAGCAGCCGGTCGAGTAGGGGATGGGTGCCTGTTTCAGGATCTGCGGGATAAGGATTTCCTGTTGATTCAGCCCGGTTCCATAGTTGCCCTCGACGCCTCCGAGTTGATGTACCAAACCGTGGCGTTGCGGAATCCGACCAGTGAGGAGGCAGGCTCGAGAGACGGTGCAAGTCGGTGAAGCGGTGTAGAAGGAGGTGAGTCTCATTCCCTCCGAGGCCAGCTCATTTAATCGCGGGCTCTGGATGGTTGTGTCCGGATTGTAGGTGGGAAGGTCGCCGTAGCCGAGATTGTCACAGGTGATGATCAGAATGTTATCCGGGCGCTCCGCACCGGAAGCAATCGTGAGGAGTAACACCAGAATACCTGTCAGTTCACGAATCTTGCGCATGCTCCTATTTCGCCCCGGCCTGCAGTCGGGGCAAAACATTGATCGCGTGTTTTTACCGGTTTACACAAGCACCGCGACCTTTCCCCGGGTGTGGCCTTTTTCAATAGAGGCAAGCGCGGCGGCGGTTTCGGAGAGAGGATACACTTTATCGATCATGGGGGTAAGTTTGCCGGCTTCGATGAGATCTTTCAGCTCCGTGAGGTCGGCGTGACCTGGCACGGAAAGGTATCTGCGCAGATTCTGCCTGGTAAACGGTGACAAAATCAGCGGTGCAATGATCCGGGAAATCAAAGCGAACCCGGTCGCACCAGTGCCACTGTTGAGAATCAGCGTTCCGTCGGAAGTGAGGACTCTCCGGCAGTCGGAAAGAGAGCGATTTTCGATATTGTCGAATATCACATCATAGCGTTTATCGCCCCTGGTGAAGTCATCGGCGGTATAGTCGATCACATGGTAGGCACCAAGAGCGTGGACGAATTCCCTACTTTGCGTACTGCATACTCCGGTCACTTCAGCTCCCATCGATTTGGCAATTTGAACGGCGAAACTTCCGACGCCTCCGGAGGCTCCGTTGATGAGGACAATTGTCCCGGGTCGGACTTGCGCCACATCGCGCAGAGCGTGGAGGGCCGCCAGGCCCGAGGTGGGAACAGTGGCGGCTTGTTCGAAAGTGAGATTGGCCGGTTTCAGAGCGAGGGTTTCCTCACTGGCGCACACAAATTCCGCGCAGGTGCCATGTGTGGTGCCGTAGACCTCGTCGCCGGGTTGGAAGCGGGTTACCTTACTTCCGGTTGCTTCCACAATGCCCGCTACATCGAAACCCGGAATCCCGGTTTTGGGCTTGAGAAAACCTGTCTCGACTCGCATTAACCAGGGATTTCCCCGGACGGTAAAACAATCGCCAATGTGTAGTCCGGCCGCTTTGGACCAGATCAACACTTCGTTGTCTTTGGGTTGCGGTGTTGCAATTTCACGAAGCTTGAGGTTCTCAAATGGTCCGTAGTTGTCGTAACAGATGGCTTTCATTTCTTCTGGTGTAGGCACTGAGCCGGTGTGGGCGGTATTTGTATCCGTTGTCGGTAAATCGATAGTCTGCATAATCAAAAGTAATTGCTGTTTACAGCGTAAGCTTACGGTGTAAATTTTCGCTGGCAAATGAATTTTTCGTCGCGACGAAAATGGCTTCATGGGCTAAGGAAAAATATCGGAATGGCGGGAAACAGGGAAGAATCATCGAAGCAACGGGAGCCGCTGAGCAGGGAGCGGGTCTTGCAGGCGGCAGTGCGCCTCGCTGATGAGATCGGCATCGATTCGCTGTCGATGCGGAAACTGGGTCAGAAACTCGGCGTCGAAGCGATGTCGCTCTATCGGCACGTAGCTAACAAAGATGAGATCCTGGATGGGATTGTCGATATTGTGGCCGGAGAGATTGAGGTGCCCATTCCGGGTCAGGACTGGAAGTCGGAGATGCGGCGGCGCGCCGGCTCCGCCCACGAGGTATTGATGCGTCACCCCTGGGCCACTATGTTGATCGTATCACGGGCGAACGTCGGTCCGGCCATGTTGCGCTATGTGGATGCTACGATTGGCTGCCTTCGCGAAGCCGGGTTTAGCTATGCGATGGCTGACTATGCGTGGAATGCGATCGACAGTCATATCTATGGATTTACCCTGCAAAAATTGAACTTTCCCTTTGCTCCGGAAGAGTATGCGGAGGCTGCAAAGAGTTACATAGATTTGATTCCCGCTGATCAATATCCCTACTTAAACGGGATGTCGCACGAGGTCATGGATGGGAATCACGATGGTCTGCAGGATTTCTATTTTGCTTTGGATCTACTTCTTGATGGTCTCGAAAAGAATCTCGAAACTTCCTGATTGATGAATAAGGGTGAAGAGGAGTATGAGATTATCTTAATTGCTTTGATTACCCGCAGCCCCGAATATCCTGCGGAGGATTTGATTCAGGTAACTCCGGAAACCGAGCGTGAGAAAATGATTCTGGTTGCTTCGGACGAAACCGTGGTTGGTGAGATTTCGACGCAGGAGAAGAGCTGGGTGGTAGTTCGTCGAAAACCGTACTTCCGGTTTATCGAAAGCAGCCTGTGGCAGCAGTTTATCCAAATCGGGGACACCCCGTGACCAGGGCTTGATTTTAGGCCTTGCAAAAGCAAACTCCAGGCAATCAAAACTGGGGCGCACCAGCGATCCTCGCCAGTGAAGGTTTCCGGCACGGTATCCACATCTGCTTCAACTCTATGTGGCTCGATGAGCCGGCCAATGCCCGGACCGGCCTGTCGACAGTCCATCGTCCTATTATGGGCGTGAATCAGCAGCCGATATGTCATCTGTTTTTATCGCAGTTACAGCACGCGGGTGCGGAGAAAGAGCGATTTGGCAGTAGTACCGGGACCTTGCGAGCTTTAGAAGCTGTGTGACGGAGTATGGCTGCCCATTTCGAAATTTGACGTTTTTACCTCGGGAAGGACCACCTTACCAAAAAACTCTTGTATTCGACAGGGGGAAACGCAAGTTCCAAATGTTCAAAGGTATGCGAGTTTTTATCAGTTATCGAAGGGCGGATCTGAATGGCAATGCAGAAGCTCTGGTAGGGAGAATTTGCGATCATCTTTCCGGCTTGTACGGTGAGAAGAATGTATTCATGGACGTCAGTTCCATCCCTTTTGGTGAGAATTTTTCCAATGTTCTCAAAAGCAGAGTTGCTCAATCGGATGTTTTACTGGCTGTGATCGGACCGGAGTGGAGCGGGCTGTTCGAAAAATACTCCTCCGGGATAGATTATGTGGAAATGGAGTTGCTAACAGCAATGGAAAATGGAGTTTCCATTATCCCGGTCATGATCGGAGGCACCTCTATGCCTGACTCGAAAGAACTTCCGGAAAGCGTGGCTGCTGTCTCGCAGTTGAACAGCTTGCCACTGGATTCCGGGCAGGACTTCCGGCTTCATTTTAATCGATTAAAGGATGCCATCGAAAAAAAGCACCTCATTGAAAACGCGGATGATGGAGAAAATGAACACGGAGCACACGTAAAGGTATTAAAAGGGCAGGAAAAGCCGCGAAAGAGAGGCAAGGCTCGTAGTAATAAAGCAGGCGATCAGCCGGACCTGTCAGTTGTAGTTGGTTCAGTTACCGATCCAACAACGCATAAGGATACCGATGTTGCTATAGAATTTGTCCATATTCCCCCAGGTGAGTTTACGATGGGATCCGATCAGTCTTGGGCGTCGCATAATGAAATGCCGAGACATGTAGTATCTATTTCTGAAGACTATTGGATATCCAGATATCTCCTCACCCTTGATCAAAAAAAAATGATATCGGGACAAATCGCCGTCAGAGGAAGTGGTGACAATGGAAATTCCCCGGCCGTTTTTGACGATTGGGAGGCTGTGGAAATATTCTGTAGGACAATGAATGACCGGTTCGCTGGATTGCTTCCCGGTGGATATCATTTCTATCCTCCGACAGAAGCTCAGTGGGAAAAAGCCTGTCGCGACGGATATAATAAAGATGTCAGGTTTTACCCTTCAAAATCTATATTAGGAACGAAAGTTTCTCGTCCGAAATCGCTAATCGGCTATAATCTTTCTGTGGGTTTAACGCGTCCAAATACTCTGGGGCTCCACGATCTATTGAGTTTAAACCGGGAATGGTGCTCTGATGTGTTCAGTGACGATTTTTATATCGAAAATCAGAAAGACGAAAATTCCCGTGTCGATCCCGAGGTCACTTTTGATCCCGCCGGATATTCCGGATATTTTGGAGCAAACTGGAGCGATCACATGATCGGTCATTCGGTTCGCGGAATTCCAGCAAAAGGAAACGAGCTTCGTTTAACCGCACGAGGTGCGGGACCGAATGTTGCATCAGATAAACTAAGGAGGATGGATGGTACACCGGATGCTGTTCTTCTTGGTTACTCTTTTAAACGGCGCGAATTGGAAATTGTAAAGGAGGAGTGGTGGCATCCAGCAGGCTTAAGGCTTGCAATTCGAAAAACCTCCTGAATGTAAAAGCTGGAAACAAATTGATGGCTCATTGCCTGCTAATGCGGTTACCTTCAGCATCTCATGCATCATGGACAGCGAAAAACCCACCTTTCTAAACGATCCTTTACGGAACTTTGACATTATCGGTCATCTTGACGACTACCAGTTTGCAGCTTTAAAAGAGATTGTTGTTCCCCGGAAATTCAAAGCGGGAGAGATGATTGTCGAGGAAGGAGATCGTAGTGATTTGCTTTGGTTTCTTGTAAGAGGCTCAATCGAGGTCATCAAACACGATAAATCCGCCCGAAATGAAGTCAGTATGACCCGAATCGATGAACGGTGTGTGTTCGGGGAGATCAGTTTTCTACACAGCTACTCTCGCACCGCCTCAGTTCGCGCACTGACGGATTGTGGTTGCGTGTCTTTGTCACGGCAGGACTTGGAGAAAAAACACCCCGACGGTAAACATGTTCTTCACGAAATGACCTATCAGATCGCGCGGATAAATACGGAAAGAATTCTGGATGGAGACGAATTAAGGCTGAAAAGTCTCCGTTCAGAAACACAGGGTCTGCGGGAGCGGATCTCAAGCGGGAAAGCGGTTCTTTTTACGGTTCTTTCAGTCGCTCTCATGGGGGTGGTCGGAAAGATGCTCATTGAAAACAATGCGGTATTAGATATTTGCATCCTTGGGTTGGCACTTATTCCGTTTCTGTTTTTTCTGAAAAACGCCGGAAAATGCGTGGAATATTTCGGCGTAAACGGAAATCACTTTGTTCGTTCGTTGTTTGAAGGAATTATCGCAGCTCTTCTTGTCGTGGGCATCCTCGTTGGAGGCATATTTGGAATTGCCCAAAGTGGAGTCGTTGAAAATTTCGCGTTCGATTTTAAGTCGCTCATTCCGACCGTGGGAAGTGGCCTTTTGACTTATCTAATCTATGTTCTTCTTCAAGAACTGGTCTGCAGAGGGGTGGTACAAAATTCGCTTCGCGAATTTCTTAACGATGAATCAGGGTGGCGATCCGTTTTATTGACAGCCATCATTTTCGGATTAATCCAGATTCCGGCGGGACTTTGGGCCGCCGGAACTGCGACAGCCGGAGGAATATTATTTGGCTTTTTCTATCTTCGGCACACGAATTTAGTTGGGGTTACCATTTTTCATTACTTGGCAGGATTATTTGGAGGTACTGCTCTTCAAAATCTGATTTCCGGCTAAGGTATTTTAATCTCCCATTTTTTATCCGTGACAAAAGAGGGGTTTTTTTGCGTACCGGTTTGACTTCAAGTGTTTTATCGCCAGTGTGAGGCAGGTTTTCTCCTGATTTCGATTTCCATTTTTCTGATGTTGCTGCTTCACACTGGCTTTCTTTACGAATCTCAGAAACCGGCTATTCATGCATGCCGGGGCTGTGCATCGCTCGATCAAACCGCTTAAGACGTTAATGAGTGAAGAAGAACATGGTGGTGAAGATTCCTCGAATGACCCGCCAACGACGCCGATGAATGCGGACTCCGTCGGCATTCCGAATTGGAGCGATGAAACCATAAAAAAGCTCATTCCCCAACTCATTCCAAAGTCTACGGACACCTCTCCAGGCGCATTTGCTCCGCTTCCGGATCTGGAGCAAATGCAAAACCTCTTTCCGAGATTGGAGGTTTTGGAACTTCTTGGAGCCGGAGGAATGGGCGCTGTATTCAAAGCCCGTCAGAAAAAGCTCGACCGCATGGTGGCGGTAAAAATACTCAACCAGGGGTTATCCGGCGATCCTGAATTTATAGCCCGTTTCGAGCGCGAAGCCAGGGCTATGGCTAGATTGGATCATCCAAACATTGTCACGATTTACGATTTTGGAGAGCGTGAAGGGTTTTACTTTTTTATTATGGAGTACGTTGACGGCGGAGATCTCCGCAAACTGATCCAGCAGAAAAAAGCAGCCCCCGCCGTAGTTCTCGATTTGATCCCCCAGATCTGCGAAGCTGTTCAATTCGCCCATGATGAGGGGATAACCCACAGGGATATCAAGCCTGCCAATATCCTTCTCGATCAAAAAGGCCGGGTGAAAGTAGCGGATTTCGGGTTGGCCAAGATCGTTGAAGGCGATGCAGATAGTTTTCAAACCATGGCCGGTGCGGGAATGGGGACGCCTTTTTATATGGCTCCGGAGCAAATGACCGATGCAGATACGGTAGATCAGCGTGCAGACATCTATTCCCTTGGCGTAGTTATTTACCAACTGATCACAGGTAATCTTCCTCAGGGCGATTTTCCGCTGCCATCGAAGTCAGTTCCCGAGATCAGCACTCGTATGGACAACGCCATTATGCGCGCCATGGCGCAGGATCCGGACCTGCGATTCAGTGAGGTGAAAGACTTGTTCGAGGCTCTGGAAATCGTTCGTGGGGGCAGGAAGTCGCAGACGCCGAACAAGGCGAGAGGCAGGGGAGGTCTGATTGCCGGGCTGGCGGTGGCGCTGATAGTGGCCCTGGCCGGTGCGGCGTTTTGGCTGAAACCGTGGGAGAAGAGCGGCGTCGAAACAGTGGAGGCGTCCGCAGCACCTCCGGAAAAGAAGCAAATGGAACTAACCTTCCGTGGAATCGATCACCCCGATATGGTCAATGGTCGGCTCCGGGGTGTCGGTAATGTGCCCGACCTCGAAAAATTTGCTGAGTATGATGACATTGTACAGGTGGGAACACAGTGGCGTTTTGGACCACCGGTTTGTCTCAGAGCAAATGGTGAGATGATTACGAGGTTTGGAACGTCATTTGAAGAAAACGGGGCAGCGCGAATTTCACAAAATCTTGGTCATAATCCTTTTTGTCTGGATTCTTCAGGCCGCGCCCTTGGAACTGCCGCCGGTAACTTTAGATGGGAGACAGGGGATCATAGATGTGTTGATCTGCTCAACGTAGTCCATGACCAGAAAAGTTTAGGCGCATTTGGATTGCTCAAAGAAGGTAAGGTCGCTCAATTTGGTCTGCATGATTGGAAACCAATTCCAGACGACGAATTCGGGAATATTGGGCAAATCGTCGCTTCAAGCGGCCTGTTCGCAGCAATCTCCGGAGGGCGAGTGTTCGCATGGAATGCCGAAGGATTAATTGACCTTCCCGAAAAGTTTCTCCGAAATATTAAGCAGATCGGCATCAGTGATGTTTCGCTGTTCGCTCTTGATTTTGACGCAAAGTGTCATGTCATCGCTCGCGACGGTTCTCCCAAAAATTTGCCATGGTTGGCTCATGAGAAGATAAAGCAATTATCCAGTCGGGGGCTCTCTCCGATGTATCAAAAAGTTGATGGCAATTGGCATTTCTTTCACAGAAGTCCCGGCGCTGAACTGTTGGCAGCGCTTCCGAAAATCAAAGATCATCCACCGGAAGCGTTTTCGGTATCGGAATACGGTGAGGGCAATCCATCGTATATGTTTTGGATCGAGCCGGTGGTCGGTCGTTCGCAATCCGACAGCCTGTCAAAAGCTGCCTCCGAAAAAGAAAAAACGTTTCAGAAATCGCCGGGAATGCTTCTACAAACTGAATCGGACTTGGCTTTTCGTGGAATCGGTCACCCCGATATGATCAAAGGTCGCCTTCGGGGCGTCGGTAATGTGCCGGATCTCGAAAAATTTGCCGCTTACGATGATATTGTGCAGGTTGGCAGTCAATATCGACAGGGACCACTCGTAATCTTGCGCTCCGGGGGGCAGGTCTTTTCCGGAAAAGGAAAAATATACTCGGAAAATGTAGCCCGTATATCGCAGTTTCACGGCGTTAATCCGGCATTCCTGTATTCCGATGGCAGTGTTCTAAGTAATTCCGTCAGTGGATTTCCTGTCCCGGATGCAGAACGCGCTTTTGTCGAAGTTTACTGCCTGAAAGGTGGAGGAGATGTAGTAGGCGGGCTGGGGTTGTTGAAAGACGGAAGCGTCCAACCGTTCGGATTGTCGGACTGGCGCGAATTTCCTTCCCGCATGCTAAGCGATGTGAGCCGTGTCGTTCTCGTGTCGGATTTTTCCGCCGTTCTGTCTGGAGGAAAGGTGTCAGCCTGGGGGCCGGATGGCGAAGTGCCACTGTCGGCAGCATTCAAACAAAACATCGTAGATATCGCCATGTCCGATTGGCAACTTTACGGGTTGGATGGTGAAGGAAACTGTTTCGTCGCGAATGGAGAAGGACAACAGACGAAACTGCCATGGCAGAACAAGGGCGATGTGATCGCACTGTCTTCCCGGTGTGGCACACCTCTGCACCAGACAAAAGACGGAAACTGGCATTTCACCGAGGATAAGGCAGGAGCCGAATTAAAGTTAGCCCTCCCGAATCTCAAAGGTTTGCCGCCCGAAGCGTTTTTTGTCGGAGATTTTGAGGATAAGGAATATCTCGTCTGGATTGAACAGGAGGAAAAAAGAGGCAATTCTGAACCGGAACTAGCTGCCCCTAAAATGGATCTCCCACTCGCACTCGCAGCGATGAAACAGCGAGGAGGCAGGATCAAGGGAATTTCTATCGAAAACGGCAAACGAACCGACCTTGCTTCGAAACTGGAGTCCGCAAGAGGAATCGACGACTTCACAGAAGTCAAAACTGCCAATTGGTGGTGGCGGGCGAAGCGAGCCAATGGGGATATGGTCGCCATGAATTCGGATGCTGCGGGTATGGAGATGGAATGGTATTCGAAGGATTCCGATTCCCACAGAATGTTGGAAAGTATAGCCGATGAGGTGGTGAAGGCAGTGCATAACCCGGTCTGCACAGCCGTGCTCACCAAAGACGGGGCAATCCGGATGTTTGATATCGATCCGACAGACAAATATGATTGCGAAAACAGTTCGATTGCGAAGGAGCTGAACAATTCCCGGGATTTTGTGGATTTTGTCTTGGTGGAGAAATCGGGGTAGGCCTGAGAAAAGATGGCAGTGTAGTTGTGTGGGCTTTCGATAAAGGGTTCCTGGAGGTGCCTGAAGAGGTATCCAATATTGCCGAAATTTGCTATTTGGGAGGACCCATAAAGCACGCGGTTGCTCTAAACAAATCAGGGCAGATCATCGGGTGGCACATCTACAGCGGGAAAATCAATAAATCGCTATTACCGGACTTCACCGGAAAAGCTGTTTCACTGCGTGGGCGTGGAGAGGCTGCAGCAGCACAGTTGGAAAATGGCAGTTGGCTGGCATGGGGCAACGACACCGAACTGATTCAAGAGATTAATTCATTGAGCCCGGCAGTGGATATTTCCTTTTTTAATGGCAGCGGGACATACTATCTCTACTGGATCGAACCCGCTGATGAGCCGGCTGTCGAGAAAGTGAGATGACAAGTCTCGCTACTGTGTTTTTGAGGCGGAAAATGTGGCGGCGAGCGCGAGGCGAGTGGATGATCAAGCCCGGTCGCTGCTTTCGCCCTGGAAGCCTCCGCCCGATGAAACTCCACTCTCCTCGTTGGAATAGGGGCTGACGGAAAATTGTTCTCCACGACTAAATTAGTTGCCTCGATCTTAGCTTCGGAAATTTCTGTTGATGGGAATCCGGTACAAATGGCTGAAGGATTAGGTTGCTGGTTGGTGGTCAGAACAAGTTCCGGGCGAGTCGCGCCATTCGTAGAAAACGTGAAAGATATAAGTGAACCTTACAAGCCGGTATGGAATAAACAGGAAGAACAACTTCATAGCGAATTTGATGTCGTAGCAATTTTCGACAACATCGAAAAAAGGCATGTGTTTACGGTCGGACGGAACTATCCTGATATGGGATTTGAAAGACAATACTCTTCAAGCAATTACAGATTTTGAAGGGCGTACTGGGGGCAACCGATTTGTCTTCACTGTGTCGCGGACACTCCTGTCCGCGTTCTATTTCAGGCCCTCGAGCACTTCCTGCAACTGCTTTTCCATATCACCTTCCACAGCGGGATTAGCCAGCAGTTTTTCTATAGTTTCGCGCTGTTCCTCTCCGGCATATTTTCTCAACAGATTCATCCCATCGCGGTAAAGATTCCCGGTTCTGCCTTCGACCAGTTTCAGTGCGCTGTTCGCCACCAGATTATACTCACTTTCAGAAACACCCTGCGCCAACCCCCACGCCGCACGATGGCCCACGTTGGTAGTATCCGAATCCGGCAAATATTCGATCAATCTTTCCACCGAGGCCCGCGACTTATTTGCCTGTGTGCTCAAGGCATAGTAGAGCACATTGTAGCTGTCTTCGTTTTGTCGGCTAAGTTCAAGAATCCGCTTCTCCAGCTGTCGGGAATATTTCCCGCCCCACATATAGTTCAATATCGTTTTCCGAAAGCGGTAGTCTTTGTGATTCAGCAACTTCAAGATGGCGTTTCCCGCCCGTCCGGTCAGTCTTTTTTCCACTCCCCCAATAATTTGTCCGGCTACACTTTTGCGAATGGTGTCGCTGGGATCATCCACCATTGCGATCAAACGATCGAGGTCGCCGTCTTTCAATCCACACATTCCCAGAGCGGTCACAGCCTGGTTACGAATAAAGATTTCGTCAGCATCGAGTTTTGACGATACGATGTCGTGGAACGAAGCTTTATCAAAACGGATCGCCCCGAGGCGATTGAAAGCCAGGAAACCTTTTCTGACTTCGTTCGCGTCATCGGACTGCAGGGCTGCGCGGATCTTTTCCACAGCAGCATCGCGGACATCGGGATCATTCAGCTGAAAAGCATCGCTCACCCATTTCTGAGCCGCAGCACGCAGATCGCGGATGTCCTGCTCAGACGGCTCCGGAGTTGCTTCTTTCTTCGTTTTCGTGGAGCTTAGCCAGAAACGGTTTTCCTCCGGCAGAATTTCTGTCCAAGGGTTTCGTTCCAGCCACGAAACAGGGCCTTCTTCCGAAGTATAGATTTCGAATTGCTCCTCCGTTTGCGCGGGCCCGAAATCCGGAAGCCGATCCCGCCTTTCCTCCATGGAATCTTTATCGACAATTTCATTGCCATCAGGCAAAGGCTCTTCTTCCACTGAGAACAGGCTTTTCTCTACGTTTACCAGCAAATTCCCCTTCATTACCGGAGGGCCGGCTGATTCCGTGAATTCTCCGCTTCCCTGTATACCTCCATATCGAACACCTATTTCCTCGTCGATGAACCAGTTGTCCTGGACTACCGGTTTGGAAGCACCGAGGACGCCAAGAGCTTCACGTTTGTTTTCGACAAATATATTACCCACGATTTTGTCCTGATTCGAATACCAGCAGGAAATCCCACTCATCTCATTCCTGGCAAACAGGTTCCTCGTAACCGTCGCGGCTGTCCTGCCGGAAGCATAGATGCCGGAGCGGACATGGTTGAAAATCACATTCCTCTCGATGCGCGGCGAGGCACTGTCATATCGGATCCCATGCCAGGCAGATCCGGAAATCCAGTTGCGCTCGATCACCGATGTATCACATCCACTGCCCAGTGTAATCCCCCGGTGATTGCAGTTGCGCACCACGGAATCCTTCAATAACAAACGGCCGGGCTTATCTTCATCCATCTTTCCCCAAACGGCGATGCCCGTGCCGTGAAATGCCACCACAAGAGATTTTTCCATTTCCAGTTCCGCGCCCTTTTCAACCAGAACACCGCTGCTGCCCGGACCGACCACGGCACAGCTTTGAAACTTCGCAGTCGCACCATCTGTCAGCGAAACGGCATAATCTCTATATAACCGACCACCACTATTTGCCGGATTTTCATGGGGGGATATCCGCACATTCTCCAGAACGACACCATTGGCTATTTGTATTTTCACCGTCTGTAAATAGAGGCCATCATCTTCCAGCGGTGGCAGGATCGATGTTTTGTTCCAGGCGACACCACGGATCGTGAGCGGTTTGGATATTTCTATGCGTCCGGGATAGAGCCCTTCCTCCAACTGAATCACACTTCCGTTTTTCGCATCATCAATTGCCGCCTGCAGATCTTCTCCCGGTGCGACAAGGATTGTTTCCTCATTTTGCGCCGCGAGCTGCGGTAGAAACAATGCGGCAAAGAGCAATCCAGTCGCCAGAGCAAAAACACCGCTCACAGTTGCCATCTCCGCCTTTGCCGGGGCAGGCTGCGCATCGATACGCGTCAGTCGCTTGATTCGATAAAGCAGTGGTCCGCCGGATGCCGCTACCGCAGGGCGGGGAGGCTGCATCAACGCCACGCTGGCGAGAGCGCGCGCCAGATCGCGGGGATTGGCACCGGTGGTGAGCGCGCAATCATCAGCCGCGATTTCCCGGTCGCTCCGGATCTGGCGACTCATCACCCAAACCAGCGGATGATAGAAAAGCAGTGTTTCCAGCATATTCTGCAGCGCGTTGCTCCAGTGATCGCCTCGACGCAGGTGGGCCAGCTCATGCGCCAGCACGGCGGAGATTTCTTCCTCCGACAAACCGCTCACCGCCGAAAGCGGCATCAAAATGACCGGCCGCCGTAAACCGATGAGTAGTGGGGTAAACACTTTTTCCGAAACATAGATCGGCACCTTTTTCGCAATGCCCAGCTTTTTCTTAACCACGGCAGAAGCCTGCAAAAGAAAAGCAGGAGGCTCGGATCGCCCCTTATTTCGTAGTGAGCGAATGCGTAAAACCCCCAGGCATTGACTCATCGAAAGTAACAAAACGCCCACTATCCAGCCGAAAGCACAAAGAGAAATCCATACTTCCCTGCCGGTCGCTTCCGCGACTTCTGTTTTTTCTATATCAACAAACTCCGGCGTGGATTGCGTATATTGTACAATTGGAACCTGCTCCTCCGCAGCGATATTTCCAGCCGGCAGTTGTATAACTGGAACAGGCGCCGTAAGAGCCAAAGCTGCAGTCCTCCCGCCGGTGTGAAGTAGCGAAACCACAAAGCAAACACCTATTAGTAACAGCCCGGTCATATTCACCAAATGGCGGATCGCTGCATCGCGAAACAGTCTGGAAATCAGCAGGACAACCAGACCAATGACACTCCCCTGCCACAGCAACTCCAGTAGAGCCAGACCGGTTCGATACGCCATTTCAAAAATCCATTCGCTCATTTCTTTTTCTCCTCCTGGTCCATTTCACTAATTACATCGCGGATCTCATCCAGTTCTTCAGCCGTCATCTTCCGACCGCCGAGCGCGTGCAGAACGAGGTCTTTGGTCGAGCCGGCAAACACGCGGTTCAGTAAATCGTGAGTGAGCTGGGTTTTGGTTTTCTCCGCCGGCACACTGGTTTCATAGATGTGACCTTTGCCGCCTTCCCGGCGGGTAACGAGACCTTTTTCCAGCATGATCTGAAAGAACCGCAGCACAGTTGTGTAAGCCAGCGGCGGCTTGCGATCACGGTTTAATTCCTCCAGCACCTCCCGAACCGGGGAAGGCCCTGTACGCCACAAAACACCGATAATCTCCATCTCCCTTTCCGTCGGTTTCGGCAGCTCATCCTTCATGACTTCTTAAGCTACCAATCTTTTAGTAGCTGTCCACTAAAAATTTAGTAGCGATGGGAACACGCCCTCATATGCCAGTGCTTGATCTACCAATGATTGAATCGTCGGAGCCAGCGGAAGAGCTTCGGCTGGACTCGCTTTGCGAAGCTTTGGCACGAACACTGGGCGATGCCCGAGCCTCGAATCATAGAGCAGGGACGTCCGCTCTATG
>JARGOZ010000079.1:156-31979 GCA_029213025.1 Verrucomicrobiales bacterium | reverse complement strand
TGCCGATACTGTGGCGAAGGTCGAGGCCACCGAAAAACTGGAGGGTGCTGCGATGAAAACACCCGATAAGCCGGTTGTAGAAGAGAAAGTCGAAGAAGTTGTCGCAGTTGCTGACAAAATGAAAGAAGAGCCCAAGCCGACCATTTCGAAAAAACTGGCTCCGATTAAGAAAACTCCGCCCAAACCGGAAGACACTCCTTTGGTAATCGCCACCAAACGCCCGGACCCGACAAAGACGGAGGAAGGCGACCCGGCAGCACCGGGCGAAGCCCCGACTGTCGCAGCCGCCGATACTGCTGCCACCGATTCAAGGCCCGAGGCAACGGCACGCAGCGTAACTCCGCTGAAGGATTTGGGCAGGATGCTGTTCGGGCCGAAGGAAGGCGGAACACGCGGACCAATCTTTAAGAGGAAAAAGGCGGCAGCAGCAAACCCGCAGTAACGGTTCTGCCGGAAGATTGGGTTTGAAAAGTGGCAGGGAAGTTCGGATAGTGCCGAATGTCCCGAACTACCGTCGCTCAGATTCTTCGTTCCTCCAATTCACCCGGAAGTGCCACCGTCAAAGGCTGGGTGCGCACCAAACGTGACTCCAAAGCGTTTTCGTTTATCGAAATCAACGACGGCTCATCGCTGGCTAATCTGCAGATTATCGTCGATGCCACGATTGATGGATATGAAACCTCTGTGCATTCACTGAGAACTGGAGCCTCCATTGCGGTAGAGGGTGAAGTGGTCGCATCACAAGGGAAACAGAAATGGGAAATGCAGGCGGCAAGCCTCATGGTTTTGGGCAATTCCGATGAGGATTATCCACTGCAAAAAAAAGGTCACTCTCCGGAATTTCTGCGAAGTATCGCCCACCTGCGCCCCCGGACGAATCTGTTTGGAGCCGTTTTCCGGATGCGCAGCCGCATGGCCTATGCCATCCACAACTTCTTCCAGCAAAGAGGCTTCGTTTACGTACACACCCCGATAATCACCGCTTCGGACTGTGAAGGTGCCGGGGAAATGTTCCGGGTGACAACGCTCGACGGTAAAACCCTTGATAAGAGCCCGGACGAAGACTTCTTCGGCAAGCCGGCCTATCTGACGGTGAGCGGCCAGCTCGAAGGGGAAACTTTTGCCTGTGCCCTTTCGAATATCTACACCTTCGGCCCCACTTTTCGGGCGGAAAACTCGCACACCTCACGCCACGCCTCCGAGTTCTGGATGATCGAACCGGAAATGGCGTTCTGCGACCTTCAGGAAGACATGGCCCTCGCCGAGGAGATGATCAAATATCTGGTTTCCGACGCTTTGGAAAACTGCGCTGAAGACCTCGAGTTTCTAGGCAAATTTGTCGACAAAGGTCTCCTGGAACGACTCAAATTTGTCGCGACACGGGATTTCGAACGAATCTCCTACACCGACGCTGTGGAGTTACTTTTGAAGAGCGATAAAAAATTCGAATACAAGGTCGAATACGGTCACAACCTTCAATCCGAACATGAGCGCTACCTGACCGAAGAGCACTTCAAATGCCCGGTAACCGTTTATGATTACCCGGTGGAAATCAAACCCTTCTACATGCGCCGCAACGATGATGAAAAAACCGTGGCTGCGATGGATTTGCTCGTTCCCGGCATTGGTGAAATTGTCGGGGGCAGCCAGCGGGAGGAGCGTCTCGATGTGCTGCGCGCCAATATCAAACATCACGATCTCTCTGAGGAGGAGTACTACTGGTATGTCGATCTCCGCCGCTACGGCAGTGTCCCCCACGCCGGTTTCGGTCTGGGATTTGAACGTCTGCTCATGTTTGTCACCGGTGTGAGTAACATCCGGGACGTGATTCCTTTTCCGAGAGTTCCCGGTTCGGCGGAGTTTTAGCTTACCACGATGTCACATTATCGCTGGCAAGATCATTTTCTTTGCCGGCGCTCCAGACTACTACAGATTCAGCCAGGTATTTTAGTTCCCCGCTACTTCCGGAGCCCCAATCCGGCGCACCGATGCCCTGCAGATTCGGTTGAAAATGAGCCGGATTCTTCAACCGTTCCCGGTTTTTCACGTCGATCCGAACTCCATAACAATGCCCCCACGCATCCCACAGACTTCCGGAACCGGATTCGTCTCGAAACGCGATGCCCTTCACAAAAGAATCTGATCCAAATCGTCTCGCCGTCCGCGCGGAGAAAAACACGGTCCTTTTCGGATTCAAACGTATCGCTTCCGGAGTATCCGCCCCGAGAAGCGGGCCCATGAAGTCTTCATTTGTAGTGAAATCGAGATACTCATCGGTGGAATTACCACTCGAAACGGGAAATCTGCGATAGTCAGTGTAGTAGGCGACAATCGCATTGCGCAAATTAAGCGCTGTGTTTTCCGAATGCGACACCTTTACCCGTTGAAGGACGGCCATCGCCCCTGAGTAGAGAAGACCGGCCAGAATACCGATGATCGATATGACAACGAGAATTTCAATTAGGGTAAAACCCATCCGATTTTGGTTCCTTTTTGAGACGTTCATAATATTTACATTGCATTTACATGTAAACACAAAGTATGGACAAGTGTCGAGAAAGATTTTCATTTTGCTGATCGGCCCTGTTTTTGCGTGTTAGCGTTGGATATGATGGATCGATTTTTCCGTTTGGGAGAACACAACACCTCAGTCAAAACCGAAGTCATAGCCGGGATCACAACCTTTGCGGCGATGGCCTATATCCTCGTGGTTCATCCCGATATGCTCGCAAAAACCGGAATGGATCAGGGAGCGCTGCTCACAGCCACCGCCATTATTTCAGCGATTGGAACTCTGTTGATGGCCCTTTTGACCAACTACCCCATCGCTATAGCACCCGGCATGGGTCTCAACGCTTTCTTCACTTTCGGGATATGTCTGGGAATGAATATTCCCTGGCAGGGAGCTCTCGGGATGGTGTTTTGGACCGGTATTCTCTTTATTATTCTCTCATTGACCGGAATACGGAAACTCATCATCAAAGCCATCCCGGATACTCTGAAAATCGGTATTCAGGCAGGAATCGGATTGTTTATTGCCGTGATCGGACTGCAAAATTCCGGAATCATAGTCGATCACCCGGCCACCCTGATTACCCTCGGTCCACTTTCCAACGGATGGCTGCCCAACCCCGCTTCACTCGCGCTTCTCGGCACTGTGTTTGCAGTCGTGCTAATGGTGAATCGAATTCCAGGCGCTATCCTGATGGCGATTTTGACCATCACTGTAGTTGGGCTCGTTATCCCGGGTGAAAAGGGAACAATCACCCCGGTACCGGATGGAATCCTCGGTCTACCCGACTCGATAGCCCCTGTATTTATGCAGGTCGATTGGCTATATCCGATCCGGCATTGGCAATCCGCCTGGCTGATCATCGTTACGCTTCTGTTCGTCGACCTATTCGATTCCATGGGAACACTGATCGCTGTATCGCGGCGCGCCAACCTGGTCGACGGGAACGGCGATCTGCCGAAACTGTCCAAAGCGCTGCTCGCCGATGCCTCTGCCACTTCGCTGGGAGCCTGTCTGGGCTCCTCTCCTGTCACCGCCTACATTGAGTCGGCTACAGGTATCGAAGCCGGAGGCCGCACCGGTCTTACCAGCATCGTCACGGCCGCGTGTTTTATCATCGCTCTGTTCTTTGCCCCCCTTATCCTGGTGATTCCCGCTGCGGCAACTGCTCCGGCGCTGATTCTGGTGGGGATTCTTATGCTCTCAGGACTTCGTCGTCTCGACTGGACTGATTTATCCGAAACAGCACCCTGCGTTTTGACAACTCTACTTATTCCGATGAGCTTCAGTATAGCCAATGGCGTTGCCCTTGGCTGCGTCTCGTACTGCGCCGTGATGGTCATCCTCGGAAGATGGAAAAAACTGCATTGGCTACTCATTGTGCTGAGTTTGCTGTTTGTGCTGAAGTTTGCCTTTGCTTCCGGCGGATAAAAGTTGGCAGAATCCGTTCTTTTAGACCCAATCTTGAAGCTCACCGGACGTTTTTCAAAGACTACCTTTGTTGTTTATGGCGTTTTCCCGATTAGGAAATCATATGATTCGTATTCTGCTTGTTTCGATTTTCCTTGTAATCGAAACAGGAACAGTCGCTTTTGCGCAGACCGCTGCGGAAACCGCCCAGCTTCCAAACATTGATCAACTCAAATCCCGTCTGGAGATCACTGGTTCAGAACCGGAAATCGAAGCCGAAAAGAATAAATTGCGGGAAGCGATTACCCTGCTCGAACAAGCGGCAACCAATGAAACGGAAACGGTTAAATTCCGCCAGGAACTCGCCACCGGCACTCAGCGAACCAGGCAGATTCGGGCCCAAATTGAATCTCTGCCGGCTCCGGGAACCTCCAACCTGAAACTTCCGGAAACCGGTCAATCCTCTGCCATTGAGGAAATACTCGTAGAGCAAAGGGCCGAACTGGCGGACCTGAATAATCAGCTCACCCGCCTCGAAAAAGAGATCGCACTCCACCGCGCGAGGCCGGACAAAATTGTATCCCGTAAAGTCGAGTTACAGAACGAAATAGCAGATGCGGAAGGCCAATTTTCCACTCTCGCAAACGCGGGTGAAAATGGAGGTGGAACTCTCAGCGGCGATCAAGTTTTAGCACTCGCAAAAATCCGGGCAGCTCAGGTGGAAACAACCTTGCTGGAACAGGAGCGACTCAGTCATACCGTCAAAGAATCCCGCCTGAGCGCAGAGCGCGACTTGCTTTCCCGGCGGATCGAATTCGGCCAGTCTCTTCTCAACGACCTCGTTGGATGGCAGAATACCCAACTCCAAAAAGAGGTAGATCAGGTCGCCAATTCAGCAGCCAAAGCGAAAATCGAAACCGCCGGGCAGCATCCGGAGGTCAAAAAACTGGCCGAGCAACTTCGACAACTTTCCGGGGAATTTGAATCAATCACAACCGAAAGGCAGAAAGTGGGAGCTTCACTTCGCGAGGCTCGATTCAATCTGGAAGAACTGACCAGAAACCACCAACTCCTCAAAGCCCAATTGGATATTGACGGGATGAGCGGTGTATTTGGAGAAGTTATCCTCGAACAGTCAAGAAATCTACCCAGTCTGACCAAAACAAAAAGTCGTCTCCGGGCACTACGAAAACAACTGGGGCAGGCCCGCCTGGGACAATTCAGGAATGAAGAAAATCTGCGCAATGACCCGTCAAAAGAGATCGCACTTCTCCTCGATAACGCCCCCGACACGGTCAAAAGCCAAATACCTGAACTGATTACCAAACAGACCGAGGTCAAAGAGCAAATCAAATCAGAATACCAGCGCCTCATCAGAGATCTCAATGAACTGGAACTGGCGGAGCACCAGTTTGCCGAGAAGATTTCCGAAGTCGGTGCCTATCTTGACGAAAAGCGTATTTGGGTGCGGGGCTCCAAGGTGGTTGGCCTCGAGACGATTACCAATCTGCCCGAGGCGATCGCCTGGTTGATGAATCCGTTGCGAATTGCCGAAATCCCCGGCGCGGTTACCTCAGAGATTATCCGGCAACCATTCCTTTCTATACTGGGGGCCCTCGTTCTATTTTCTTTATTCGTCGCGAAATGGCGGCTGGTTCCCCGCCTGAAGACAACCGCCGCCTATTTAAAAAATACTTCTCCAGACCGGTATATTGATACCGTCAAAGCATTGTTGTTCACGATAATTCTTGGTCTGCCGTTTCCTTTACTCACCTTATTTTCCGGCATCCTGCTCCAGCAGGGAACCGATTCCTCCGATTGGCTCAGAGGCCTTGGCAATGCCCTGGTAGCTGTCAGCCCTCCACTCGCCACCATCTGCCTCGTCCGCCAGCTATGCCGGAAAGACGGACTGGCCGAAGCACATTTTTCATGGCCGAAGAATACTGTTTGCTCGCTGCGTCGAAATCTGACCTGGATTGCTGTTGTATTGATTCCGGGCATTATCATACAGGCCTTCACGTTGTCGAAAGAGGAAATGGGGCATTTTGACAGTCTCGGACGACTTTGCTTCATGTTCACAATGGGATGGGCTGCTTTTTTCATCGCCCGGCTCCTCAAACCCCGCAGCGGTATATTTTCCGCACGAATAAGTGACAACCCGAGATCCCTGACTGCCCGGTTTTCTCCGATATGGTATCCGTGCGTCACTTCTCTACCCATAGCACTCTGTATCCTCGCAGCGATCGGCTACCCACTTGCGGCAATCGCCCTGGCGAAGGAACTTCGTTTTACTACCGAAATGATATTTCTGGGAGTAGTTTTTTATAGCATGCTGTTGCGCTGGGGAACGATGCGGGTTCGCCGGATGGCCCTGGAAAAACACCTCGCAGACCGGCAGGCAGCAAGAGAAAAAGCTATCTCTACCGATGGCGAGCACGGGGACGAAATCGGTATCAGTGAAATGGAGACTAAAGCGCTCGATCTCGCTACCGTTGGAGATCAAACACGGCGGATGTTCCGCTTTATTGCCGGAGTCGCGGTAGCTATAACGGTGTGGTACTCCTCGGTCGATATATTCCCTGCTTTTCAGACTCTCGACGAGATCAAAATCCTTGGGGACATATCACTGAGTCGATTAATCCCTTCGATTCTCATCGTTGTCGCCACCATCATCACTGCCAGAAATTTACCGGGGATCCTGGAAATCTTTCTACAGCGCTTCCTTACTTTGGATTCGGGTTTACGATTTGCCACCACCACCATCGCCCAATATCTCATTGTTACGGTAGGCTTTCTTTTCGTCTTCAATACATTGGGGCTCGACTGGTCAAAATTCGGCTGGATCGCAGCAGCGCTCAGTGTCGGGTTGGGATTCGGCATGCAGGAGATCGTGGCGAACTTTGTTTGCGGAATCATCCTGCTTTTCGAAAGACCAATCCGAATCGGCGATATTGTTACCGTCTCCGGAACCACAGGCGCGGTTTCACGCATCCAAATCCGTGCCACGACCATTACCAACTGGGACCGGCAGGAGTTTGTCGTGCCCAATAAAGAAATCGTCACCGGCAGCCTCCTCAACTGGACCTTGTCGAATCCTCTCAGCCGGATTGTCATCACGGTCGGGGTCGCCTACGGCAGTGATACCCGTCGGGTCAGAGAAATACTCTTTGAAATTCTGGCCGCTCAGGAAGGCATCCTCACAGATCCTGAACCTATCGTGACGTTTGAAGAGTTTGCTGACAGCTCCCTGAACTTCACCATTCGCGCATATATTCCGGGTCTGGAAAAAAGGCTCGCCACATTAAACGATCTGAATCAGTCGATCAATGACCGGTTCAGAGAAGAAGGGGTCGAGATACCATTCCCACAGCGAGATCTCAACATCAAGACAACAGAGAAAAAAGGGTAAGCGGTGGAATTGATCGTACCCTGTCAGGTTCGCGATTTAACAGGGTACGATGCTGCATTACACAGGGTACAATCAGAACTACCGCACTTTGCGGATCTCAAGGCATGCTTGCAAAAGATCTTTTTCTGGATCTGTGGCTACAAAAAAAGCACAGACATAAATGCCTGCGCTACTTGTATATGCAACCGTATTCCGGTTGCTCCTGCTGAGAGAGGCTAGCGAACCACAGCGTAACCCGAGCGCTGCTGAACGACCAGATTGAGGGCCGTGAGGGTCTCGGGGATTTTTTTCATCAGGGAGTTCCGCACGGCATTTTTCGGAGAAAACATGCCGGGATCGAGATGAAGCGAATGAACCAGAAGAGTTCTTCCGCCGGTTACAGGATAAAGCCACCAGCCTCCTTCCAGAGACCGGAAACTGCCTTTTTCCATTTTGAACGTCAGTTTTTCATGACCCGGAGAAGGAAAAAGACGCACCAGGTAACGGTATTCTTTGCGATTAATCTTCATTCCGTGTTCCACCAGCACCGTGTTATTCTGCGCGGCAACCACCCGGGCCATTACCATATCCTCCACGTAGGATGGAGCGGCTTCCGCATCATTGATTACAGACCAGACATTTTGAATGCTGTTATTGAGAAGCACAGCCCCGGTCACATAATTTTTATCCCTTTCATGAGTCAGACAGGGATTCTGCGTCATTAGAACCGGTCTCCCCTTTTGCAGGGCGGCCCATTCAGCCTGATTAAATGCCGGTTTGTCTTCTGCGAACACCGAAACACAGGAGCACAGAGACAGGAGGAAAAAGTAACGTGGAAAAGACATGAGAATACCCCCACATAACGCAATGATGCCGGGGCGTCTTAGAAAAATTTTGAAAAATTTTATAAAACCTTCCTGATGTAAGCGAAGAATTTTGGTAGCAGTTCACCGAATGATTGCGAAACTCTCAGGGAGATGGAGATCACTATTCAATACACTGGTCAGTTGGCCGGCATCACCGGCACGTCGGAGGAATCTTTCGGCTGCTCCGGAGAGCAATCATTGCTTGACCTGGTTAAGACTCTGGCTGCGAAACACGGTCCTGAGTACAAAGAACTTGTGCTCACCGAACAAAGCCGGATTCGACCGTCTTTACTGGTCATCATCAACGGTGAACAAGCTGAAGGTCCTTTCGAATCTTTGAAATTGCAGGAATCACAAACGGTGATGCTGATGACGCCAATCGCCGGAGGGTAAACATTCTTGAGTATGAGCAGGAAGGCCGGTATTCTTGCGGTATGCCCAAATTTATCCTCGCTCTGGACCAGGGAACCACGAGTTCCCGATCGATAATTTTTGATTCCCACGGCTCTATCGTTTCCAGCGCTCAGGAGGAATATACTCAAATTTATCCTGAACCGGGCCGGGTCGAACATGACGCGAAGGAAATTTGGGCCTCCCAACTGAGAACCGCCAGGGAAGTAATCGCCAACTCGGGCGTAGCGATTGCAGATATAGCGGGAATCGGAATTACCAACCAGCGGGAAACCGTCGTCGTTTGGGACCGGAAAACCGGCGAACCGGTAACCAATGCGATCGTCTGGCAGGATCGCCGCACGGCTGAATATTGTCGAAAACTCAGCGAAGACAAAAACGCTGCTCCCAATATCCAGCGGCGCACCGGCCTGATCATTGACGCCTACTTTTCGGGATCAAAGTTGCGCTGGATTCTCGAGAACGTTCCTGGAGTCCGGGAGCGGGCGGAAAACGGGGAACTCGCTTTCGGAACTGTCGATTCGTGGCTGGTCTGGAATTTAACCGGCGGCGCGCTGCATATCACCGATGCAGGAAATGCCAGCCGAACGATGCTTTGTCGGATAGATACAGTCGAGTGGGATCCTGATTTGCTGCAGGGCTTCGACATTCCGGCCTCGATGCTTCCCGAAATTCGGCAAAGCAGCGAAATTTACGGCTCTACAATCCCCGAGTTGTTCGGCTCGCCCCTTCCGGTAGCGGGTATTGCCGGCGATCAGCACGCGGCCCTTTTCGGTCAGGCCTGTCATTCGTCCGGAATGGCAAAGAATACGTACGGGACAGGTTGTTTCCTGCTGATGAACACCGGCACTGAAAAAGTGATCTCCCGGCACAATCTTCTCACCACTGTGGCGTGGCAGATCGATGGAGTGACCGAGTACGCTCTCGAAGGCAGCGTGTTTATTGCCGGTGCCGTCGTGCAATGGTTACGGGATCAACTGGGAATCATCGAAGAATCTTCCGATATCGAAGCTTTGGCGCAATCCGTGGAGGATTCGGGCGGTGTTTACTTTGTTCCGGCCTTCGCAGGTCTGGGAGCACCGCACTGGGATGGGTTCGCCCGGGGCACCATAGTAGGCATGACCAGAGGGACTAACAAAGCTCATCTTGCTAGGGCTGCTCTGGAAGCTATCGCATTTCAATCGATGGAACTAATCGAAGCGATGGAAAAGGATTCCGGTATCCGGCTTACCGAGCTGCGCGTTGATGGTGGGGCCACGAAAAACGATCTCCTGATGCAGATTCAGGCCGATCTTCTCGATGTTCCAGTCGTGCGATCCAACGTTGCCGAGACGACAGCTTTGGGCGCAGCTTATCTGGCTGGGCTGGCCACCGGTGTGTGGGCAGACAAAGATGAGATCGCCGCAAACTGGAAAGAATCAAAGCGATACCTGCCGTCCCCGAATCGCACATCGATCCAGGCCCTCGTGCCCGGATGGAAAAAAGCGGTGGAACGTTCAAAAGACTGGGCGGAACACAAATAGGCCAGTTACATCATGTTCCATTCTCAACCAGATTTAGAGATGCGATTATCCATTTTTACTGCAGCAGCGCTACTATCCATTTTTATCTCCAACACGTGTTTCGCTCAGTCGGACGCGTCCCATTCGTTTACCGTAACTTTTGAACGAACACTTGAGTATCTTCTCGATGTGCCGGACGACTACGAATCAGATAGCAGCAAAAAGTGGCCACTGGTACTGTTCCTCCATGGCGCGGGCGAGCGGGGATCTGATCTGAGTAAAGTGAGAACTCACGGTCCGCCGAAACTGGCAGCGGCCGGTAAAAAGTTTCCGTTTATTCTGGTTTCCCCGCAATGCCCGGAAAACCGATGGTGGGACCCGGAAACTCTCTACGCTCTGATTGAAGATATTGAGGATCAATACCGGGTGGATAAGGATCGAATCTACGTCACCGGACTGAGTATGGGAGGCTACGGGACCTGGGCCCTGGCTATGCAGTATCCGGAAAAGTTTGCTGCCATCGCCCCTGTCTGTGGCGGCGGGATCCCCTACCGGACACGGTTTATCACCAATCTCCCCATCAGGACTTTCCACGGAGACGCGGATACAGCCGTGCCGATCAGTGAAACACAGGTTCTGGTCGATGAACTGAAAAAGCGGGGTTCCACGGTCCAGTTTACAATCTATCCGGAGGTGGGTCACAACTGCTGGGACCAAACCTACGACAATCCGAAGCTGTATGAGTGGATGTTGAAACAAAAACGGAAAATTGATCCGCCTGCCGGACAACAAGCAGGTCAATAGGGCAAATTATTCACCGCAATTTGTCCAGTTCGTCCGCGATCCAATTCATCCCGGTCCCCCGGGCTCCATGCTCACGGGATTTTCCGCGAAACCAATCGTATAACGCCTGCCCCGGACAATCCGTCCAGCAGGCGATTTCGCGGTGGAAATAGACATCATCCACTGACAAGTCGTGTTCTTTCAGTTTTTGAGCGACAAATTTTGTCAGCACGCGTCGCGTCTCGTCACTCGGAAGTTCCCTGTGAAAAGTTCCGAGAACCGAGATCGTCAGATGACCTTCGGAAGCTCCCGGTTTTTCAATTCCGGCAGGTTTGGATGCGGTCGTCTGGCCTTTGTCATTTAAAGCCACGGCTTCCCATTGTGCCTGAGTGAGATAAATGGTACCACTCGAAGCAGCATATTTTACCGATCTGCCCTCGTAAATTTTGGCTTCCGGACCAATCAAATAGTGATAGGCAATATCGCCCCATTTGGGTCCGCCCGGATTATTTTGATGCCAGTTTTGAATTCCACGCAGTCGGCGAACAGCATCGACAGTATCCGGAAAGGGAGTTTCCGATTGATGTATCGAAATATACCGGATCTTCCCGTTCGGTTTCCTAGCCAGAGTTTTTACATCAGGCTCAACATTGCTCCATTCAGATCGGGGGACAACATCGCCCCCCTCGTCCGAGCAGGCAGTGAAAATAAAGGCGAAGACGAGTAACAGAGGGGCAATATATTTCATGGTTTGGTTTCGCCACGCCGGCGGGAAAAAATCCAGTCAAAAACCTCCTCATCGTGTGCCAGTTTCCAGTGAATTTGATTATGCGTAAAATCGGGAAATCCTTCAAAATGGGCCATTTTTCCGGCAGCAGTGAAGGCATCAGCCGTTGCTTTTGCTTTGGCCAAATCCCTTTCCCCGGAAAACCAGAGCCACAGAGCGGCATTGATCGTTTTAGCCCACTCCGGATTGGTGTCACCGTCCGCAAACATCCCGGCAGCGTAAAAATCCGGGCGTGATTCCAACATCGATCCGATTCCCCGCGCCCCCATGGAATAACCGGACAAATATATCCGGTCCCGATCAACCGGAAGACTCGATACCAGGTCATCGATGATCGCTTCCAGCCTCGTTACCTGTTCACCCCAGGAGACATTTTCCGGACAAAGCGGGACAAGGATGATGCACGGTGTTTCGCTGTATTGCTCGTCTCTCGCGAGCCGCTGTGCTGCAATCTCCACGTTGCCCACTTCCACATCAGGCGCACGCCCTGCAGCTCCATGAAGGTGGACGAACAAGGGCACAGGTTCTTTTGTTCGCTTCAGAGTTTTGGTTCCATACAGCTGAAAAATCAGCCCGTGTTTCTCCGCCGGTATTTTCACCCACTCGCCCTCGAAAGCCTGTGCGTAAGGGCCTTCTAAAAATCCCTTTGCCCGGTCTTCGTCCGCAATGAGTTGCTTCACATAATCCTGATCGACTGAACTCAAAGATGTTAGAGGGATACTGAAACTCTTTCCATCCGAACGGCGAAGGGTAACCTGATCGGGAGAATACCTTTGCAATTGCGCTTCTATCTCTCTACCGTCAGCTGATTTCCACTTTCTATTCTGAGCATTGGCAAAGGTTGTTGCGACGAGAAAAAGAGAAAGAAGAAATCGGACATTCATGGTAGCGGGGACAACCCTATTTCAGCCTGAAACACTTCACGCTGTCTTTGGTCCGGAAAAAGATATCACGATCAACCAGTGCAGGGGAAGCACAATATAGCGCCGCCACTTTTGTCTTGCCGATCACGTTGTAATCTTCGGGAGTTGCCTCAATCATAGAAAGCAGACCACCCCGGTTCTCGTAGACAAGAAGTTTACCATCAGCCAGAATCGGAGAGGAAATTTGAGATTGCACGATTCTCTCCCAGGCTACTTCACCGGTTTGTAAGTTTATGCACCAGTGACGGGCACTTCCGAGATGGTAGACATATCCATCGTGAATAATCGCGCTCGAACCATAACGCAGGGCGTTAAACGCCTTGGACCAGAGTTTTTCGGGCCCGTCCCCGGTGAGCTTGTAGGCGATCAGATTGCTACCGTCCGTCCGGCTAGGCACTACCATGTAGTCTTCAAAAACCACCGGAGTAGCATCTCCACCACCTTCGGCTTTCCACACCGTTTCCCCGGTGTCTTTATTCACTCCAATTAATTCCTTCGTTGAATTGCAGACCACAATATTTTTCCAGATATTGGGCGAGGAATTGTTACTTTTGACATCTTTGTTCTCCCAGACGACTTCACCGGTAGCGGCATCAAAGGCCGTCAATTTACCCTGTTGCAAAAATACCTTTCCGTCCACCACCATGGGCGATGAGGCAGGCCCTTTTTTGCTCAAGGCAGTTTTCCATACCGGTTGTCCGGTAGCCTCGTCCACACAGTGAATGTGCGAGCTGAGTGCCGCATACACTTTACCACCGGAGACGGCTGGTGTACTCGATGACCCTCTGCCGCTGGGATGTCCGGGAGTTTCATACTTCCAGATCTCTTCACCGGTACTTTTATCCAGAGCGAGAATTACATCGTTGGCCAGTTTTTCGGTGTCGGGCACTTTCGACAGGACCTCGGCCTTTTGTGCCTCAGTCCAGTCCCGGGCGGACACCCACTCTTCCAATTCCGCCTGGCTTTGAAACACATGTTTACTCTTTTTGTCGATTTCATTCAAAAGAGTCAGTGGTAGCGCCGATGCTCCTTTCTTAAATCGGCCCGCCACCCAACTTCCCAGACTCAGTTGGGCTTTTTCATTCAAATTTTCCTCCACCCACTTTTTTGCATAATCATCAAGGGCTTTACCACGCAGGCGTCGACTTAAATTGATACGGTCATCCTCCATTTTCTCAACCACAGCTGGATCGAGGCTGCCGGTGCCGCGATGCCCGAGGCTCCCCAAAACAGTGCGGGTGAATTGGCGTTTTTCGGTCGGCTCATCCCGATGCCAGACGATAGCAACGATCACTTTACCTTTGGAGACAGAGAGACTGCCGTGCCCTCCGTCATGATCACTGGGAATTTCAGACGAGACCCACAATTGTTCCGGTGTATTTTCCTCGGAGATGACAGGAAGCTCAACCACCCCTTCGGCCACGCCATTCCTTGCTGCCCCCCGCCACTGCGGCCAGTCCGCCAAAGCCTGGTTGGCGGTAAAAAAGAGGAAAACTAAGATCCCGGCTAGATTGTCTCTAATCATAGCGAATGCTAACGTAGTGGAACAACAATCTCCATGGCGTTTTAGCGGTTGTGTGCCATAAAATTATTGCTTGTGAAACCACCGGAAAACAGTCCGTCTCTCATGCTGCTACGATACTGGCCGGTTTTCGCTGTGCTTGCAGGAATGTATTTTCTGCACAGCGGATGGGCCGCAATACTGCTCTACCACGCCGGAATTATCGCCGCAATGCTTGCAACCAGGCCCCCGTGGAAAGTCACTTTTACAGGCTTCCGTGCCGGTCCTGCTGTTTTGTTGTGGGTTGGAGGGCTGTTAGCAGCTCCCGCAGTGGCTTTTCTGCTTCCTCTGCTCCTCGGGCTAAGCGAAGAAGAGACCCGCCTGGCTTTGCTTGACGGGCTTGCAAAGACCGGCCTGACAGGTCATTCATTCCTGTTATTCACCGTTTACCTTTGCCTCCCCCATCCCGCTCTCGAGGAGATTGGATGGAGAGAAATCCTTTTTGTCGACAAAAAGACGCCCAGCCTCAGAGACTTCGAGTTCGCCTTCTATCACCTCCTGGTGATGCACTATTTCTTTCCTTTTGCGTGGGGATTCTTCGTCTGCTGTCTGTTCAGTCTGGCAAGTATGGGTTGGATCTGGCGTTTAATGAAAATGAAATTTGGCGGCCTTTCCGTACCAATTTGGTTTCATGCAGGTGGAGATCTCGGCGCAATGCTTGGGTTGTGGTGGATAATTAATTAATATTTCCTAAATATTTACCAGGCAGATTCCATCAGGGACGTTGTAAGGCTGCTACCACACCACGACTACTTTCATGCTAAAAGGAATCTCACCACTCCTCAGCCCTGAACTTCTCGCCACCTTATGCAAAATGGGTCACGGCGATCACATCGTTCTGGCGGATGCCCATTTTCCCGGTCATTCCTGCAACGCCAACGTAATTCGGGCAGACGGCCTCAAAATTTGCGATTTACTGAGGGCCATTCTTCCGCTCTTCGAACTGGATACCTATATCGAAGCTCCGGCCAGGATGATGGCTCCGGTAGAAGGAGACAGCGCGGATCCAAAGGTAAAAGACCGATATAGCGCGATTTTTCAGGAATTCGTTCCCGGCATGTCTCCAATTGGTGAACTGGAACGATTTGATTTCTACAAAACCGCTGGCGAAGCCTATTGCGTCGTAATGACGGGAGACACCTCAAAATACGGGAATCTCCTGCTCACCAAGGGTGTTACTCCTCTAACTGTTTGACTTAAGCTGATATTTATAGTTACTTAACTAAATATTTGCTCTCCACATTGGATTGAATTGCGGCATTTATGATTGACGAACAGCAATTTTTTGTTTATTCAGGACCTCGCGTTTTTCGAGCCATGAAACACGGCAGATTACTTCTTTTTCCATTACTCACGGCAGTGATGTTCGGCGGAGTTGGTTGCGTATCAACCAACTCTCTGAATTACGTGGAGCGGTCCGGAATTTCATCACCGCCGAAAGCGGACCGGTCTTCCGCCGTATTTCGCAAGGACCGTCCGGCTGCGTCCAATCTTCCCGCCGGGACAGAGGTATTCGCTCAGGCTACGACCGTTTCGAAACCGATCATCCCTAAGCAGTCTGTTGGAAATGGAAAACCGGTGGAGGAAGCGAAGAAAGAACCTTCTTTGAACCTGATTTGCACTCAATCCAACAAGACTCCGCCTTCGACCAATATGACCAATATGGTCGGCTCCAATTTGCTGGTTCGCACTACCGCATACTGCCACAAAGAGGCGGACAGTTTGCCCTACGGAAGAATGAATGCGGCGGGAGGGCAGCTACAATATGGCAGCACTGTTCGCAGCGCCGCTGCAGACTGGTCCAGATTTCCTCTCGGTACCCGTTTCCGCATCGAAGGGCAACCTTATGAATATGTGATTGATGATTACGGCAGTGCTCTGGTGGGAACCAACACCATCGATATCTACAAACCAACCTTTACGGCAATGAACGAATGGGGAGTCCGCCGGGTTCCGATTCATATCATCAAGTGGGGTTGTTTTCACAAGAGTCACGACATTCTTGACGGCAGACGTCATGTTCAGGGGGCTGACCATGTGCGCCAGATGCTCAGGGATATTGAAACCCGCTATCTCGGCAACAGATACTCGACAGCGGGAGTAGGACAACATGTCCCTTCTCCGGACAGAGTTTAACCGCTCCATGATTAAGGCAGAGCGAGCCGCCTACATCCTTAATAAGCTTGAGGAACTATATCCGGAGACGCCAATTCCTCTCGATCACACCGATCCGTACACCTTATTGATCGCTGTGCTGCTCTCAGCCCAGTGCACAGACGAAAGAGTTAATCAGGTTACCCCGGCGCTGTTCAAAAAAGCCAACACTCCGGCACGGATGGTGAAACTGTCCGTAGACGATATTCAGGAAATGATTCGTCCCTGTGGACTTTCTCCGCAGAAATCGAAAGCGATCCACGGGCTTTCCCGAATTCTAATTGATCGGCACGCATCGCAGGTTCCTGAATCCTTTGAAGAGCTCGAAGCACTTCCCGGAGTCGGTCATAAAACGGCTTCAGTGGTAATGAGCCAGGCTTTTGGAGTACCGGCATTTCCTGTTGATACCCATATCCACCGTTTGGCTCAACGCTGGAAGCTGACTAACGGCAAGAACGTGGTGCAGACCGAAAAAGATCTGAAAAGAGCCTTTCCTGAAGATAAATGGAACAAACTCCATCTGCAGATCATTTTCTATGGCAGAGAACACTGCACCGCCCGGAGCTGTGACGGGACGGTTTGCGGAATTTGCCGCCACCTTTACCCCGACAGGAAGCGCGCAGTGAAGACGAAAAAGTAAATGCTACAGAGGATAAACCTGGAAGAACTTTTCCTCCGCCTGCAGCGAACCGATCAGAACAAGTTCACCTCCCTCCTGAAGAACGGTATCCGGAGGAGGATTGATAAGGCGGTTTCCTTCGAAGTCGGTAGCAATTACCGAGCAGCCGGTTTTGGATCGCAAATGGGTTTCCTGCAGCGTGCGCCCGGACAGAACGACGGGAGTTTTAGAGGTAAAAATACTCACGCCTTCCGCAAGGAGAAGTGTTTCGCTACCCCGCAGGTGGTTAAGAATCGTGTTGGCACTCATCGTTGCGTAAGACAGCACCACGTCCGCACCGGCCCGGTGGAGACGCTCCACATTGTGCTCGCTGCTACACCGACTTATGATCTGGAGACTCTTGCGCAAACGACGGTAGAAGATCGTCAAAAACAGATTGGTATCATCATCGTGAGTTGTAATAATAACGGTAGAAGCCTCATGAAGTCCGGCTTTAACGAGTAAATCAAACTCCGATCCATCGCCCACGATTGTATTCTCAGGAAACTGGACCCGCTCAGCGAGTTTTTCGATAATCGTCCACGGAATTCCTTTCTTTTCCAGAGCCTGGCCGGTAGCACGTCCGACCCGTCCGCCACCGACAATCACAACACTGTTCTTTTCGTCGCTCTTGTGACCGAACGTTTCATTGTAAGCATCGATTTGCTCCCGGGTGCCGCCGAACACAAAAATCGTGTGCTGACCGATCCGTGATTCGTAGGTGACCGGAACCAGTTTACCAT
Organism: Verrucomicrobiales bacterium; assembly: GCA_029213025.1. Classification (GTDB taxonomy): domain Bacteria; phylum Verrucomicrobiota; class Verrucomicrobiia; order Verrucomicrobiales; family DEV007; genus Arctic95D-9. The sequence goes on along the minus strand of JARGOZ010000079.1, from coordinate 14,281 downwards.
GATTCCAAAATCCTACGAGAGTGATACCGGTAACTTTTTTGATATCACTTTCGGCTACCGTCTTTCCGACAAGGTCGGTTCCCGCCGCTGCGGCCTCGGCAATTACCAGCTCCCCCATTGATCCAATGACATGGGCACAGGAATCACCTCCCACAACACGCCTGGAGAGCGCCTGCCCCATCATATCTTCGAGTTGTAGAATATGAGTCACCCCGCAAAGCTCCAACGCATCTCTGGCTGCGTTTGACCTTGCTGAGGAAATGATTGGGATCTTTTCAGAAATTTCCCTTACAGAAAACGTGACGTTGGTATTCACAATGTCTGACCGCGTGGTCACCACCATCGCCGCCTGTTCGATACGGAGTTTCCGGTAAGTGTCCGGGTCACCATATTCCCCCACGACAACCGGCACATTGTTTTCGTGAAGTTCCAACGCTTCAGAAACCGCCGGGACCAACACCACATACGGGTAGTGTTGTTTTTTCAACATCTGCACAAGCAGTCTCGTGACCGGACCGTGCTGTGTTAAAATCACGTGCCGCTCCATCGAAACCGGAAGTTCCCGCGGTGCTCGCGCCTCCTTTTGTGCTCTGATCCACGGGGCGTAGAAAAATTCGATGAAGGTGAAAGGCAGCAGCACCAGAAGCACTACAACCCCGGTGACCAAGACGACAATAGAGAACGCCCTGCCGAGATCGGATTCAAATGTGATATCCCCAAACCCAAGCGTGGACATAACTGTAAGCGTCCAGTAAAAACCGGTAACCCAGCTGTGATGCTGACCTTCCCGCTCCATGATGATGTGAAAGAGAACGCTGAAGGCCGTCACAATCAGCACCATCATTACCAGAAGCCGGAGCAGGGCCATCAGATTCTGACGACTGGTTTTATTCTCTAAAAAGGCGGTCAGAACCGAAGTAAGTGCTTTCATATTTGGAGAGGATTCGACTCGAGGAACAAAAAGGACACTACTGTGAATCAAAAGCGCTGTTAGGTTTTTCGAAGACAAACAAACCCGCAGGATTTCTTACCGGATCCCGATCAATCGACCAGACTCCGTTGCAGGAAATGTGATAGGTCATTCCCGGAACCACCGGACTACACTCCAGCGAGACGCTCATTTCGTCCTCTTCCACCTTTATTGAAGTGATTTTGGATTCCTTTTTCTCTTCCATTGATTCAATCCGGTACGCCCATTCCGCCCCTGCTGTATCAGGAAGGAGCTTTTTTGTAAATGAAAGATGGAAACCCGCTTCAGTGGCCCGAATCGAGAGGACTTCAAATGGTTCCGTTTTATTCCACGAAGCTCTTTGCAAAGCGAATTTGGTTCGGGTTCGCTCCGGGTCGGAACGGTTGGACTGCGCAATGAGCCATGAGCCATTCTCCATGCGAATGATTGCATCGACCGGATAGACCAATTCTTCCTGAAACACAAACATCGCTGAATGTGAACCAAGACTGTCATCCACCCGGCCAAGTCGGGAAAGAAAATTGGCCGTTCTACTGCCTCCGAAATACTGTCCCTTAAACGGTCCGGCAGGTTCCGGATTCGTCATCCAAATCATCCCTTCGAACGGCGTTTTAACTTCACCGGAAGGAAGCTCACCGGCACCGACCGCAAGGTATTCGTCTGCTACGCCATTTTTGTCCCGGTCCGTCACCCGTGTTGTTTCAACACTTTGCTGCGCAACAATGGAATGAGCGTCGCGAAAGATGATCTGTCCCGGTTCGCGAAGACCATTCGCAAATCTCTGCCAACCGTAGTCGCTGAACTTCGATGACTCAGACAACGGATTGTTGACAATCCATATCTCGCCGCGCGTTGTGGAAAAGCACGCCTTCGCCGATGAATGAGAAGCAGCAGCCTCGACAATCAACTTCATTTCCTCGCGTAAGGGAAACGTATGTAGATCAAGCGGTCGCCCGGTTTCCTGTGCGTTTAGCTCTGCAAACCAGACAAAAAGTATACCTGTAAAAAGAATTCCTTTCATTTCTTTTCGACCAGCTTATGTCCCCCACTCGCATCCACTACCATCTCACCGGCACCACAAAGTATAGAAACACGATCCCCTTCTATCCGGTACCCTTTGTAGGGTTTCCCTACAGGCAAGGTCTGCCAATCCGAATCCGGTTTGCCCAGCCGACTCAAAGAAACCCGATCAAAAAAACGGCCCGTCCACTTTGCTGCCAACTCACATTTCTCTATATCAAACGCAAAGTTTACACCTCCGGGAAACCCGATAGCAAGCGCGTCTTCGGATAGTCCATCAATACTGGTCCGAATCACCAGCGGTCGATCTTCCGGCACAAGTTCGGTAGTTTCAGGCTGCAACAACCCGTCCGGATATGGGTGCTTCTCATGTTCTCCCAACCACGCCCAGATATCCGCCACGTCGCTGTCGGTCAGGTTCGAATTCGGCATGGGAACTTCCGCCAGTACTTCTTGCGGATTCTTTAGAAGCCGGAAAAAATACCCCGGCAGAAGCCGGGCTCTGGTTTGGTCCAAACTCATCGCAGGAACTCCCGGTGGCGAACGGTCACCAATTCCATGGCAGGAAACACAGTTTTTTTGATCGAAAGCAACCAGCTGACAACCGTTCGCCGCACTACCTTGCGGAAGTGGCTGAACCGGCTTTTGATCGAGTTGCTTGATCAGTAGTTCCAGTTCACCGAGATCACCGGGACGGTACACCGGCATCCGTATTGCCATATAGTCCCGAACCGAGCCGGAGCCACCTTCGTGATAGAGAATTCGCTTCCACCACTGATCCGTTAACTTTTCACCTACTCCGTCAAGTACCGGAGGGTAAAGTGCCCAGCGTCCATTGGCTAAAGCATCAGGATTATTTACCGTGAAGAACATCGCCCGGGCTGACTCCGGTCCGCCTTTGCTGTTGCGTTCATGACAGGAATAACAATTTCTACTCGAAAGAATCCAGTCGACCTTTTTTTCCGCCGTGTCATTCCGGGTCTTATCGATTCGTTTCAGCGCCTCGATGATGGCCTTTTTCTGTAGTTCATCAAGACCATACGAAGGCACTCCTCTACCGGGCGGGCGGGCGGAGAGACACCCGCCAGCCTGTTCCCATTTCAGATCAACGAGTGGATGGGAAAGTATCGGCTCCGCATCGACTACACCATCATGACAGGCCACACAGTTCTTCCGGGCAAATAACTTTTCCCCGGCTGTCGCTTTCTCCGGGTCGGTGTGGAAGGGCTGAGCTTTAGCCAGAGCTCTCATCAACTGCATGGGCAGCTCCGGCTTCGGAGTGGAATTTAGATAACTACCGATATCCACGGCTTCCTTTTCCGTCAGATCAAATCGCGGCATTCTTCCGGCCGGTCGATGCTTCACCGGATCCAGTATCAAATCAATCAGTGCCTCCCGAGGATACCGGTCGGCCAGATTCATCGGCACACTGGGAAGCGCTGTGAGCTCTATCTCTACATTTTTCGGAATCCACGGCGGACGATAATCAATTTCCGGCGCGTGACAGGAAACACAGCCGATTTTGTGATAGAGAATTTTTCCCTCATCCAAATCCCCTTCGGGAAATTGCGGGAGAGGTTCCTTCAGCGTAGCAAGGAAATGCTTCAGCGAATCGATTTCGTCGAGATCCCGGTCAGGCCCGGAAAACATACTCGGCATAATCGTATCGGTCTTTACGAAACGCGGATTGCGAATCATCATTTCGAGATCCAGATGCTCGAAGCGATCCCCCACTCCGGCAAGCCGCGTTCCGGGCCGCCCGGTGAGAGTGTTTTCCAACTGAGCCGGCGGTTTGTGACAGGCTACACAATTCAACTCATTCAATAGCACAAGTCCGCCCCGGGCGAGATGATCAGGTGTATCCAGATTTGTGTAAAACCTCTCGAACCCGACGACAAAAGGATACTTCACCGGTTTAGCGTGCGCCGGATGAGCGTCGACCGTCGCAGCAAATCGCAACAGAAAAAGCCCGATCACTACCAGCTGTCCAGTTTTAACCATGAGTGTACCCTGTCAGGCCGCCGACTGTACCCTGTTGAATGCCGGACTGTACCCTGTTAGGTCAACGATTGTACCCTGTTGGATCGTAGTATGAGCCTTCGATTTTCCTAGTGATCACTCGCTTCACCGGCATCGCGCGGGATGTGAATATTTTCCACCATGGCTTGAATTTCCACCGGCGGCTTTGGAGTGACCGCACAAACGATGGCAGCGACCACGAAGTTGATAATCATACCGATGAATCCAATCCCCTCAGGAGTAATCCCAAACAAATACTGCTCCGGGGTGCCGCCGCAGAACTGAAAATAGACGATGTAGGCGAGCGTAAAGGTGATACCGGCCATCATCCCGCAGATCGCGCCCCACTTGTTCATCCGCTTGGAGAAAATCCCCATCAGCAATGTTGGGAAAAACGAGGAAGCGGCCAATCCGAAGGCGAAAGCAACCGTTTTTGCGACAAAACTCGACGGCGGATTGATTCCGAAGTAGGCCGCCACGATCAGAGCGCCTAACGATGCCAGTCGCGCCGACGTCACCTCCTGTTTATCGGACAACCCGGGATTGATGATTTTTTTCATCAAATCGTGCGAGATCGATGTGGAAATTACCAGAAGCAGCCCGGCTGCTGTGGAAAGCGCGGCAGCAATACAGCCCGCCATAAGAAGGCCGATGATCCAGGGACTGAGATCCGCCATATACGGGCTGGCCATAACCATAATATCGGTTCCGAAAGTCAGCTCATTTGGCTGGTCTTTTTCGGGCCCGAAATATTGAATGATGCCGTCCCCGTTTTTGTCCTCGAACGTCATTTGTCCGGTCTTTTCGAACTTGGAAAACCATTCCGGAACAGCGGTGTAAGGGGTGTTGTGCAGGCTGTCGATCAAATTGATCCGGGCGAAAACACCGACGGCCGGAGCAGTCAGATAGATGACCGCGATAAAGGCCAGCGTCCAGCAGGCCGACTGCCGGACCGACTTTACATTCTTCACGGTAAAGAACCGGACAATGACGTGTGGCAACCCCGCCGTGCCCACCATCAGGGCCGCCGTGATGAAGAACATGTTCATCTTAGTAAGGTTGCCTTTGGTGTACTCACTGAAACCCAGCTCGGTATTGATATTGTTGATCTTTTCGAGAATCGGAACGCCGTCTTCCACCGCATTTCCAATGAGCCCCAACTGCGGAACGATATTTCCCGTCAGTGCCAGCGCCGCGAAAATCGCCGGGATTGTATAGGCAAAGGCCATCACACAATACTGCGCCACCTGAGTATAGGTGATCCCTTTCATACCTCCGAGTCCGGCGTAGAAAAACACGATCGCCGCGCCGATGATCACTCCCATCGGGACAGACAGTTCAAACAGGTTGGAAAAAACCACACCTACACCGCGCATCTGCCCCATGATGTAAGTCATACAGATAAAAATGGCACAAATGACACCGACGAGACGTGCGCCTTTGGAATAAAATCTGTCGCCGAGGAAATCCGGAACTGTGGACTTATTGAACTTTCTCAGATAAGGAACCATCAGGGTGGTCAACAGGACAAATCCACCGGTCCAGCCCATCAAAAACCGGGACGCATCGTAACCTGCCACGGCGATGCCGCCGGCCATGGAGATGAAAGTGGCCGCCGACATCCAGTCCGCCGCTGTAGCCATGCCGTTTGCCAACGGGGAGACCCCGGATCCGGCAGTATAATATTCCTTTGTCGATCCCGCCCGCGACCGAATCGCGATAACGATGTAAGCGGCGAACGAGGCGATGATAAACACCGCATTCCAGGCACCCTGACTCATACGTCGCCTCCTTTTTCGTCGTAGCCGAATTTGGCGTCAAGCCGGTTCATCATGAAATTGTAGACAATCAAAAGCAGCACAAAACAGACAATGGAGCCCTGCTGCGCCATCCAGAAGCCGAACGGAGCGTTGCCGATTTTGATCATATTGGCATCGAGCCATTCACGGAAGAGAATCCCGCAGCCAAAGCTGACGAGAAACCAGACAATCAGGATCCCGAGAAGAATCCTGAGTTTGGCCCACCAGTATTTGGCGGCATGAGTAGTAGTTTGTTCAGAGTCCGACATTATGAAAATTAGGTGCAGTAAAAACGGTAGCGATTCCGGATATCAGCCGTAAATTTGCGGTTTCGCATAACCTTGTAAGGGAAAGTCGATTCATTGGGAAGGCCAAATTGTTTCCGGACCTAACGGGAACACGCGATTTTCACAACAACAAACGAATTTTTGATGTCTATACCGAACCAGCACGAGCTTGAAGTACACGGAAAAGAATATGTTCCGGATCACGGCATATTGATCGTCCCCAATCGCCTTGGTTTCGATGAACTGCTTCACCTTGAGAAGTATTTCACCGGCAGGAAGATTGTTTTCCTCATCGAAAAAGGAATGGTGTACGATCCTTTGCTTCATGCCCATCTGGAAAAAGACGATGTCTTCGCGATGGAATTCAGCGCTGAAGACGATACCGAAGGAACCTTCAAAAAAGAACTCCATAAATGCCTCACCGCAGATGAGTTGGTGGTATTTGTTCCAGGACTGGCACGGTACCGCCCCGGCCATGTGATTGCGATCCCTTCGCGGGTATTGAAATTTGTTACCTCGACCGGTGCCCCGCTCCTGCCGCTGTTTGTTGACCGTCCCGAGGAAACCTGCCTCTCGACCGAACTTCTCCGTGATGTCGAAAGAATCGTCTTTTCCTTCGGTAGACCGCTGCAGAGAGAAGGGGCCAACCTCGCCAATTACACCGAAAACGTATTGATAGCGGCGGAAACGGCTTATTCGAACCGCCCGATTCTGAAGAGCCACCTCGCCTATGAAATTCTCAAAGGATTAAAAAAGCACGGCGCAACTTCACGAATTATCGACGGGATCGACGAATCGGAACTGCGTTACGACAAGCTACTCGCAGCGGCTGTGGTGTTTTCCAAAGCCATTTCAAAGTGGACTTCGAAAAAGCGGGTGGGCATTATCCTGCCTCCCGGCAAAGCGGGCCTGCTTTCGAATATCGCCGTTCTCTTCGCCGGAAAAGTTCCTGTGAATCTCAATTTCACAGCCGGTGAATCAGCCATCAATTCCTGTATCGAACAGGCCGGTATGGACAAATTTATCACGGCAGGCCGGTTCATCGAAAAGATGGATACTTTTGCCTGGCCGGATGCCGATAAACTGATTTTGGTCGATGAAGTGTTGCCTCCACTCAAGACAAAAATAGCCATTTCACTCCTTTTGACAAAACTTCAATCAGCCGATGCTATTGCCCGGTCTCTGGGCATTCCGAAAAAAGGCGGGCACAAAGAAGCTGTCCTCCTGTTCACCAGCGGCAGCTCAGGGACACCCAAGGGCGTCGTTTTATCCCACCGGAATCTGCTCGCCAACGTGAATCAGTTTGGCAGCCGTATCAATCTCCGGTCGGATGATATTGTTCTGGGCAGTCTGCCCCTGTTTCACAGTTTTGGCTGCACAGTCACGATGTGGTATCCCATCATTGAAGGAGTCAATCTCGTGACCTATCCAAGCCCGTTGGATACCGTCCGCATTGTAGAACTTATCGAAAAGTATTCCATCAGTCTGCTTCTCGCTACACCGACATTCCTGAGAGGATATTTACGAAGAGCGACGAAGGAGCAACTGGCATCTTTGAAACTCGTAATCACCGGAGCGGAGAAACTACCGGCAAAGGTCGCCGAATCCTTCAAACGCCGGTTCGATAAAGATGTATTTGAAGGATACGGTCTGACAGAAACTTCTCCCGTAACCAACGTAAACCTGCCGGATCTGGAGGACGACGGAATCCACGAAGAGGAAAAACTGCCGGCACACCGCCCGGGCTCGGTCGGGCAGTTCATACCGGGTGTAGCCGTAAGAATTACCGACCCGGAAACTTTTGAACCTCTGCCCCTGCATTCATCGGGCATGATTTGGTTAAAAGGCGCGAATATTTTTGAGGAATATCTCAACATGCCGGAAAAAACCGAAGAAGTCCTGATCAACGATTGGTTTATGACCGGCGATATCGGTAGAGTGGATGAAGACGGGTTTCTCTATATAGAAGGTCGATTGTCCCGCTTTTCGAAAATCGCAGGTGAGATGGTGCCGCACGAAACTGTGGAATCGGCAATCAATGAAGCTCTCGAAATCAAGGACGACACCCGCAAAATTGCGGTGGTAGGTTTACCCGACGAAGCCAAAGGTGAAATCCTCGTCATGCTCAGTTGCGACAAGATGACGTTAACAGATCTGCGCGGCAGCTTGAAAGGCAAAGGTCTCGCTTCTTTGTGGGTGCCGAAAAAAATTATCAAAGTCGACGAAATCCCGATGCTGGCATCGGGAAAACTCGATATCAAAGGTTGCGAAGATATCGCAAAAGGTTCCGTCGGTTAATGTATCACTCCGGCTGCCACGAAGGCTCGGGCTGACGATAGAACCACGCCGGGAACGGAGCGGATTGGGTGCCGGTATCCTTTCGGTGCAGGAACTTTGTTCCCCGGTCCTCAAGAATCGGCATTTCCGTTCCCCGGGTTTCCTTTAGTAACTCGAACAGTCTTTTATTCAGAGCGGTTACCGTTTCGGTATACTCCGGATCATTGATCAAATTCCTCTTTTCACCGGGATCCGATTCTATGTCGTATAGCTCATCGACATCCCAGATACCGTGATACCTGACATATTTGTACTTCTTTCCACAGACCGCATGCATCGTCGGTGTCTGCGGGTAATTTCTCTCCCAGTAGTATTCGTAAAGTAGATAATCTCTCCACGGAATATCCTTTTCTTGCAGCAAACCGAGAAAAGAATCGCCGTCCATATGCTCAGGTTTTCCGATACCGGCAGCTTCGAGAAGTGTCGGCGCTACATCGATATTAGCGACGACTTCATCAATGGTCTGATTCCCCGCAAAAAGTGTCGGGCAACGCATCACCATCGGGATTCTGATGGAAGCTTCATAGGCGCATCGCTTATCGATCAAACCGTGTTCGCCAAACAGAAAACCGTTATCTCCCAGATAGATAATCAGGGTATTATCCAGCTCCCCTCTCTCCTCCAGTAACTTCATGATAGTACCGGTGCTTTCATCTATCGCCCGGATCGTCTCACAGTAGCGCTTGTAGTAGGTCTCTATATTGAGATTGGTGTAGTAAGCAAACTCGACACCGTGCCGGCTGTTGCGTTGATTTTGCACCCACCTCGGTACATCGGTAAATTCGTCCGGGCTTTCGAACCAACTTTTTGGCCGTTCAAATGTTACATCTTCATAAGAGAATGCGTGGCGGTTTGCCGGCAGGAAATCGGCATGTACTGCCTTGTGCGACAAATACAGCAACCATGGCTTATCTTTACTTCGTTTCTCCAGCCACTCACGGCTGAAATTGTCCAGTATATCGGTTATATATCCCTCCTGAGGAACCCGCTTGCCATTGATATTGAAACCCTCCCGGCTGACCTGGGGAACATACCGCCCTTTGACCTTACCTTCGTCAGGATCACCGAAATAGACTCCCTGGCCTTTGAAACTGATCCAGTGATCAAAACCCGGCTGTTTGTGATCGATCATTCCGCCCATATGCCATTTGCCAATAAATGCCGTGTCATATCCGGCTTCCTGCAAATACTCCGGGAAAAATCGCAACCCTTCCGGGATCGGATTGTAATTGTCTACCACCCGGTGATTATGGGCATACAATCCGGTTAGAATCGACGCCCTGCTTGGTGAACATAGCGAGGTGGTGACAAAGGCGTTTTTTAAGTGAGCGCCCTCTTTGGCGATTCTATCGATATGGGGAGTTTTCAGGAACGGATGGTCCAGAAATCCCATCGCGTCGTAACGCTGATCGTCGGTAAGAATGACTACGATATTGGGCCGGTCTTCCGCTGCGAAGAGCGGGGCAGCCAGGGCAACAGTGATGAGCAAAGAGGCGAACCTGAACATGCTCCGATCATAGCAACCACTCGGGTAAGGTCAAAAACCAATTACACCCCGATTGTTGCCAGCGCCGGCGCGAGAGAGTCCTGAATCAGATTGTGATACTTTTGGCGTACCTGAATTTTATGTCCCAAAATTTCTGCGGACCGCTTTGCTACATCAAAGTTACCGATTCGTTGCATCACTTCGTCGACGGACTCGGACGACATATCAATACCTTCAGCGAGGAAACCATCCGCCGTTTCCGAACGGGTCGAATGTTGCAACGCGAAAGCCGGGATTCCAAGAGATGCACACATTCCCGCTCCGTGGACCCGGGTGGTAACTGTGAGATCAAACTGGTCGTAGATTTCGGCATAATCCGCTGCGTCATAAGAAAAATGAACCGGAACGCCCAGTTTACTCATCGGCTCGATTTCATCGTGGTAGTGACAAACCACCTCACAGTCCATCTTCTCAATGAGTTTTCTGAACAACTCCTGTGAGAAGTCCCACGTGTCCATTCGCGGAGAGGGCTGGCGGGAATCGCGCGGTTGAGTACTCAACGCAACTCTCCCCAACTTCAGCCTCTGTTTTTCAAAAGGAGAGGCAAACAGAGCGGGACACGGGATGCGCAGCGGATCTACCGGTTGCAGCAGTTTTTCACATTGGCTGTCTCTCACCGTGACCAGAGCCGCCTTTTTCAAAAGCTCCTGATCATGCCCGGGGAGTTTGTCAAAAGTCAGGGAATCGCGGCCCTCGAACCCGCCGATCCCGAGATAAATCACCGGCACAGCGCAGTTTTCATCCGCAAGTTTCTCAACCAGCGGCTGCACCATGCTGCCAAACCATTCCGGCGTTCCCGCAAAAACTGCCAAATCAAGGGAATCCGTATCATGAGCGGGTTTCCACGAGTTGTCGTATCGCCAGAAAAGATCTCCCACATATTTGGATATATCCACTTCCCTGTCTTTCTCCTCGTTGGGCAAGTTCATCGTCATGACATGCTTTCGGATCCGGAAATGATGCAAATCCGGATTTCGATTGTATGCCAGAGGATTAAACGAAGGAAAAATATCCCTCAACAAACGGCGAACGCCAAACGCAATGAAATCATCGCCGCAATTCCAGCTGCGGGTCGTGGAAAAAAGAATGTTGGGGATGGCAGCTCGCGAGTTCATTAGTTAAGCAATCTTAAGTAATGAACTCCGGGAGCGTTTAATCAAGACGGAAATCCAAAACTCTTTCAGGTGAACGGAAACTTCACCCACTTTTCTGTGGAAGCCGAACTTTCCACCGTGGCCTTGATGAATGCCATACCGGCGACGCCATCGTCGATAGTCGGGAAATCGTAACCGCCCGGAGGAGGTGGATTACCGTCGATTCGGTCGGCCATAGCCTGGGCAGCAGCAAGGTAAATGTTGGCAAAAGCTTCAATGAATCCTTCCGGGTGAGCAAAAGGAGTTCTCGTAAATCCGTTTCCGGACGCGGCTTCACTTATGTAATCGTTGCCGCGCCGATAAATCCGTCGCGGAGCGTTGGCGTATTTCACAATCAACTCATTGGGATCTTCCTGATGCCATTCCAGTGATGCTTTTGTGCCATAGACCCGAATATTGAGAGCATTCTCGTCCCCGTTCGAAATCTGTGAGGCGTAGATGATGCCTTTGGCTCCCCCGCGGAAGCGAACCAGGCTGTTGCCATCGTCATCGAGTGTCCGACCGGGAATAAACGTGGTGAGTTCCGAACAAATTTCGTCGATCTCAAGCTCCGTGATATAGCGGATCAAATTGTGAGCGTGAGTACCGATATCGCCCATACAGTTGGAAATACCGGCGATATTGGGATCCGAGCGCCAGTTGTTGATTTTTCCCTGACCGTCGCCTTCGACATCACCGACAGCGTAACCTTGCGGATATTCAGCGACGATTTTCAAAATCCGCCCCAGTTCCCCGTCCCTTACCATACGGCGGGCCTCCTTCACCATCGGATAGCCGGTATAGTTATGGGTGAGGCAAAAAATGTTTCCGCTGTTGTGAATGATGTCACGCAGCGCATGAGCTTCATCGAGAGTCTGCGTGACCGGCTTGTCGCAAATGACGTGGATACCGGCTTCAAGAAAGGTTTTCGCTACATCGAAATGGAGATGATTCTGAACCACAATCGATACAAAATCGATTCGCTCGCCCTCCGGAAGCGCCGCCTCTTTCTGCGCCATTTCCGCATAAGTGGAGTAAATCCGGGAAGGATCGAGGAAAAAATCTTCGCCGGACAGTTTTGATTTTTCCGGATTTGACGAAAAACACCCGGCAACAAGCTCGATTTTTCCATCGAGATTCGCCGCCATCCGGTGCACATTCCCGATGAACGCACCGCGTCCACCGCCAACCATACCCATTTTTAACTTCCGATTCATCTTGTCTGTAAACGTTGGTTTTTTGAAACCCCGGGCAGGTTAAGCAAACCCGTCTCGAATTGCAAGAATCTTGGGAGAGGCAGGATTTTCCCGCAGGAGATTTTATAATCGACACGTCAACACGTCATTGCGAAGTTTACAACCGTTAGGAAATCCAGTAGTGAACAAAAGCATGAGATTCTTCTTCATTCTGTCTCTATTAATCCTTCTGCTTGCCGCATTAGCTGCGGGGTTGTTCTGGAAATTCAAACCGGAAATTCCTTTCGCCCGAACATTGGTGAGTAATGATGGAACTCCTCTTTCATGTGAAGTAATCGGAAAAAGAGGAAACACGTTAACCATTCAGAAGGATTCAAACGGCCAGCGCTACGATATAGTTACTTCGCGTTTAAGCCTTCAAGACCGGCTTCTGTTTATGATGGTCAAAGACAAAGCAGCTCCTCAACCACGCAAAAAGAAAGTTTCAGATCCCTATATTACAAAGCGTGAAGATGAGATTGATCAGTTAAAAAAGAAAATCGAAATTCTCAAGATCCAAATCAATTCCAAAACGTTAGATCCAATAGTAGTAAGAACGAGAAATGAACAGGTTCGAACCATGGAAAAGGAAATCAGAGTCCTCGAGACTTCGATTAAAACCTATCAATTGCAAAAGAAGCTTTAGGTAGGCAACACTTTGCCCACTGCCTCCAGAAAACGTCTCTCAGCTTCTTCAATTGGACCTTTCATCCGCGCGCCCGCAGCCAGATTGTGGCCTCCCCCGCCGAAGCTTTCGCAAATCCGGCCTACGTTTGCGCTGATATCTTTGGAACGCGAACTGACCCTGATCTTTCCCCCGTCCAGCTCCTCGAAAAATACCGCGACGATTACTGTGTCAATCGCACGGATAATATCAACTACACCCTCAGTATCGCCGGGGCCAAGATTGAGCTTTTTCTTGATTGCAGCGGTGAGCCGAACGCTGGCGCATTTCCCTCCGAAAGAGATTTTCATATCCTGCAGCAAATCGCGAATGCACTCGACCCGTTTTAGAGGAAAGCTCTCGTAGAGTTGTTGATTAATCTTCCCTACATCGACTCCGGCTTCAATCATCTGCGCTGCAGCACGGAATGTTTTTGCAGTCGTGTTAGGGTAGCAGAAACTTCCAGTGTCGGTAGAGATTGCGGCGAACAAATTTTCCGCTACCTCTTTCGTTACTTTCCAACCGGCAGCGGTTGCTAGATCAAAAACAATTTCCCCGGTAGCGGGTGAACTGTCGTCGATGATATTGATATCACCGTAAGCGGTGTTACTGACGTGGTGATCTATATTTATCACCGGAGCCTTTTCCGGCAGGCAATTCCATACCCGGTCTCCAATTCTGTCTTTCCCGGCAGAATCGAGGGCTATAATAAGGTCTACTTCGTAAAAAGCCCCTTCCGCGGCCACGGTCACTCGATCACTGGCAGGTAGAAAATGTAATGTGTGAGGAACCCCGTCGTTATTCAAAATGGTAACTCGCTTGCCAACCGCTTCGAGCATCAAACCGAGTCCAACCACCGATCCAATCGCATCACCATCCGGACGGTCATGGGAAAGGACCGCAACGGAATTCGATTTTTCCAGTAATTCGAGGGCTTTTGTAATTTGTTCTTTCAAGACTTAACAGGGTACAGTCGTGGACCTAACAGGGTACAATGCAGGAGTCAACAGGGTACAATGGCTCTACGCCTTCTTTTTGCCGGCTGTTTTCTTTTTCGCGGTCTTTTTCGCGGTCTTTTTCGCGGTCTTTTTCGCGGTCTTTTTCGCGGTCTTTTT
>JARGOZ010000078.1:12281-32085 GCA_029213025.1 Verrucomicrobiales bacterium | reverse complement strand
GGACTCACTCTATCATGTTGTCGTGATCCCCAAAGCAGACCGGTATTCGTTAGATGACATTCTGCTGCTTCACGGTCCTGCGATTTTCTATACCACGCAGATTTTCGAAGTCGGAACACTGAATCAGGCTGTGGAAATCAGCAAGAAAGCGAGGTCTAAGAACATCAATCAATCACTGAAAACTTTCTATCAGGTGCAACAGGTCCTGAAACAGCCCGACGGACGGAAATACCTGCAAAACAGTCATGTAAAGAAACGCCTCAGCGAAGTCCTTAAACTGACTCCCAATCATCTCTCTGCTCAGCAGCTGGTAAAAGTATCAAAAGGCATCTATCCCCGCCACCTCAGTCTACAGGCATCATTTGAAATTGTGTTCGAAGCTCTGAAACCGGTGATCGAAGACGACGGAATCGATCAGTATGGAAAACTGGATCCCGAAGGGTTTGAAAAACTGAAACGATACCGGGATCGTCTCGACCCGTCTCTGGAAAAGTTGGCGGGAGCTACGTTCTCATTCGAAACTTCCGGGCGCATCGGAACGGACAGTGGCAATGAAAGAGCCCGGGTAACACAAAATCTCAAAGAAGAACTCAACGCTGTCTCCCGAAATGTAAAAATCCGGGAAAGAATGATGTAGTTATGAAATTACAATTTTCCATCCTCACCACCATCCTCTTCCTTGCTCTCTCAAACCTGCCTGTACAGGCTCAGGAGAACGCTCCATTCTCCCGCTCGGTATTGAACTACATATCGTCTGAAGATTCCCGAAATATATACTACGCGATCTTTTATCTCTCGGAGAAGGCTGAAGAGTTGAGTTACGACTCGAAACAAAAAGTTGAAAAATTAACACGGTTCTTTCAATACGAAAACGCGTTTAGAACCAGCCAGTCAGGGGACGAAGAAAAGGATCAGTATTTTCAGAGATATCAGGATCGAAAGACTCTTCTCGAAGATCTCACAAAATCATCGCGCTCCTTCAACGATGAGCGGGGAAAAATCGCCGCCACTCACCTCCTTGATCTCGTGGTGACAATTGACCCGCATTTTGTTGAAGCTGCCTACGAAAGAGAAAAACTCTTTATCAATGACAATACCCGGCTCGCCTGGAATGGTTTATCTAAAGCCAAAGGCACCTCCAGCCGCCTGCCCGGCGGTATGGTAGCTGCGAGCGGAGGCGTCTTCGAAGTCGATTTCTCTATAATGAGTGGAGTTGCTACCGGAAGCGCGGTCGGAGGTCTCGCCAAAAGCCAGTCACTCATCAAAGGTCTGTTGGTTCAGGAGCTTTCCGGAAGCCAGTTTGCCGGGGAAGCGTCCCAAATGAACGCCACCGTTCTCGGTAAAAGCTCAGGCAGCAGTATGAGCGTCAAGTTCAACCAGAAAGTCGGCGAAATGATGACCGATGCGGTTGGCAAAATGATGAGCTTTCTCAAGTCGAGACATGGAACGCTCCCCGAAGGCGTCCAGGTCGAACTGAGTTTCGAAGAACAATATATTCCGAAAGATGGACCTAGCGCCGGAGTAGCCTGCACTCTCATGCTCGACGCCCTGTTGAAAGGACATGAGTATTCTCCGGGCTTTGCCGTTACCGGTGCTCTCGATGAGAAAGGTGCCGTGGGTGGCGTAGGCGGGGTGGACGGAAAAATCAGAGGTGCCATTTCCCGCAATTGCGAAATGGTGGCTATCCCATCGGAAAACGAAAGAGTTATCCAGGATCTGCTGATTCTCGAAGGCCCGGCAAATCTTGCGAAGATTCAAATCGTAGAGATAGAGACATACGACGATGCCCTTCAAGTGGCAAAAAAGCATGATACCAGAGATGAGGAAGTAAAGAAAGCGATCGAGACTTTCCGCGAAGTGCAAGCTGTACTCAACCGCCCCGGGGGCCTTGCCTATATCAATAACAGGCAGGTCCAGAGTAAACTGCGATCCGTCTTGCAGGTCTTACCCAACCATCTTTCGGCGAAATACCTACTCTTGAAAGGCATGGGGCGCGATCCGGGAAATCTCACGCTGCTGGGTTCAGTTCAGGCGATCGACCGCAACGCGGCCCCTTTGATTAATGCGCTGCGGGAAGGCGATTTTGATATACAGGACCGGCTTCGCAAAGACAGCTTTGCGGAAACAATGAGCGCCCTCACGAGACTGCGGCCTCTTCTTGATGAAAGAACCCGCCCCTGCGCCGACGCAATCGTTACCTATTCAGGATATGTCCGCGTGGCCATAAACAACCCGCCCCGCTCCCCTTCGGCGCGCAATCAATTGATCAACAATCTTAGAAGTTCCGGGAGAGACGTTGGAACTCAATATGATCAATTGTTCAAGAGACCGGATGTAAAAGCAGAACTCATGATCGACGATGAGGATGAATAGTTGAATCGATTGTGATCTCTGATACGGGAAGGAATGCCCGCAGCAACAAAAAGATCAAATCCAATCCGGAGGAGATTACTACACTTCTACAGGGTGGGGATTTTCGTATTCCTGCTGCTGATGATTCGCGAGCAGCACTCCCGTTACATGCTGGAGCGCCAGGGCTCCATACGACAGCCACTCGCAAAGGAGGACGTATTGCCGTTCTTTCCCGAAGCAGACACGCTGAGTGAATGGAACCCCGGTCACGAAGAGCAAAGCGTTCTTGATGCTGAGGGGAAAAAGATCGGCCACGTCATCCAGACCTCCCCTGCCTCGGATAATATTTATGGCTTCTCCGGTCCCACCAATTCAATGATCGCGTTTGATGCGAAACGGCAAATTCTAGGCATCAAAATTCTGCAAAGCGATGACACAAAAGAACACCTCAATGAGGTGAAGCACGATAAAGCCTTTCTCGAACAGTGGAACCGTCTCACCAAAGATGACGCTGCCATATTGGACGATATCCACACAGTCTCCGGAGCAACTTTAAGCAGTGTAGCGATCTCGGACGGCATCACAAAGCGACTTGGAGGCACCGGTTCGACATCGCGGTTTCCACGCGAAATCGAGATCGCGGAGGTCACTCCCTTTCTCGAACAGGCAGCCTCTCTCCGACCTGTCGAAAAGCGCCCCTTCCTCCTGCAGGTGCTCGATGCGGAAAACCGCCCCGTTGGCTACGTATCGCGAACTTCACCGCATGCTGATCATATGATGGGCTACCAGGGCCCTACCGACTTGCTGATCGTGCTGGATCCGGACGAACTCATAATAGGTCTGGCTTTGCGCGATACTTTTGACAACGAACCCTATGTCAAACTGGTCACCGGCGACGAATATTTTTTCAACACCTTTAAAGGCTTCTCTCTGCAACAACTACCGGAGCTGGATATCGTAGAGTCCGGCCTCGACGTCGTTTCAGGAGCCACAAAGACCAGCGTCACGGTTACCGAGGGCCTCATCCACAGCGCCCTCGAAATCTCTAAAATCCGCGAACCCCGGCCTCCGCAGCCCCTGATATCGTTTCGGGCCCGGGATATCGGCACAGCCCTCGTGGTGATTGCCGGCCTGGTGATTGCCCTCACGCCCCTGAAAGGAAACCGGAAACTCCGCCTCGCATTCCAGGCGGTATTAATTATCTACCTGGGATTTATCAATGCGGATATGCTGTCACAAGCTCTCCTGCTGGGCTGGGCGAAAAGCGGGATCGCCTGGAAAGTTGCACCCGGGTTGGTTTTCCTCTCCGTAGCGGCTGTTCTCGCGCCGATCATTACCGGTAAACAAGTCTACTGCACCCACCTGTGTCCATTCGGAGCAGCACAGGACTGGTTGGGAAAAAAAGTACCATGGAAAATTCCGGTAAAGGGCGGAATAGAGAAAGCCCTCAGCTTTCTGCCCGTACTTTTGTTGCTGTGGTGCCTGATCATCGCGATGGGGCATCTACCGGTAAGCCTGGTGGCTCTGGAACCTTTCGACGCATTTGTCTTTCGTGTCGCCGGTTGGGCTACACTGACCATTGCGGTAGCCGGTTTGATTTCATCCGTATTTATCAACCGGTCCTACTGCCGTTACGGATGCCCTACCGGCGCGATGTTAAAATTTCTCCGCTATCAGGGTTCAGCGGAGAAATTCGGCACCAGAGATCTTGTCGCAGCCGGTTTCGCTCTCGTTGCGATCACGATGATGATTCTTCAGTGACCCTTACCGGTCGTCGTCATCGTCCCAGTCACTGATCTTCTGTCTCGTCTTTCGCCGATTGGCACGATGCTCGATTTGCCGCTTTTGCTTGGGAGTCATTTCCTTCTCCCGCTGCCAGGGCTTCGGGCCGGAATCCCCGGCCATAATGCATCCGAGCGGCGATATTTCCGCTATCACATCCGCCAGTCCAAACGCTTCGATTTGTTCCTTCACCTGTTCCGCCGGTTTGTAGGCCACCGGACTTTCTGAAAGATCCGCCTTACCGTGAAACCAACGGATATCGAGCCCGCGGGTATTCTGATCGACGATATTTTGAATCTTCTCAATGTCATGAAATGAATCCCTCCCCAGAAGGTTCCTTTTCAATGCAGTTCGGGAAAGATTACGGCCCGCTCCATGGGGCGCAAAACTGAGATATTCCTCGTTGTCTTTTCCCAGAGTAACCAAAATCGGTGCAGCCATATTCAGCGGGATCAACCCGAGTAGCGGTCGGTCTTCATCGTCTTTCCATGCCGGGGTGGCCCCTTTTCCGTGGTAGAAGAGATCGCCACGCTTCCACACAAAATTGTGTTCGTTGCCAAACTCAGCCACCTTGCCGGCACCGGTGTTTCCCAGAAAAAGCCGGTGAATGGCCCGGTGGTTGGCCTTCGTCCAGCGGCCCACATATTGGAGAGCCGCCCAGTATTCCTTACCGATTTCAGACTCATAGTCCAGCCATGCCGCTGCACCCGGAATATTCTCCGCCAGTCGCTCCGTCTCCCGGACTGCCGCTTTTTGCCCGCGCTTGTAGACATGGGCACCCAAACCTCTCGAACCGTGATGAGTCACAAGAACGAGGTATTCTTTGCCACCGTGCTGTTCCAAAGGTCCCGCCACCGCGTGGTGCCCGGCCTCCTTCAATTGCTCAATAAATACCGGGCCGATTTCCAGCTTCCCCAGAAAAGCAAAATGATTTCCATCACCCTGATCGGCAATATGAATTGCGGCATAATTCTGCAAGCCGGAAAGAAAACGGTTCTCCCAGACATCCTCTTCCACCACAGGGTCCGGCACCAGATCTTCCAGCGACCGCCCTCCGGGGCCAAAGCGGGTCGACGCCATCAGAGCATCCAGCATCTCATCCACCGGCTGATCCGATTCAAAGATCGAAGCATACATTGAACAACAGATATCCGCGCTGTGGGCCGACGGAATGATGGCATTTTTCACCGCAATAGCCCCGCCAACCGGAATCGTCGCCTCCCCCGCCCCTGCCGGGCAGGAATCCGGCATGATCGCCCCGGCTTGCACTACCGGGACCTTCATCAATTGCCGCATGTA
The DNA here is from genome assembly GCA_029213025.1 of Verrucomicrobiales bacterium. Classification (GTDB taxonomy): domain Bacteria; phylum Verrucomicrobiota; class Verrucomicrobiia; order Verrucomicrobiales; family DEV007; genus Arctic95D-9. The sequence continues at coordinate 26,652 of JARGOZ010000078.1, read as the reverse complement.
TCGCCGCACAGAGCCGATATTTTCCTCATCTTCAGGGCAAGTCGCTTTGATAGCTTCGCTCCATTCGACGGGCTGCCGCCTCATTTGCAACCGGGCATCCGGCTTTTCAAAGTCACGCTCGAGTAATTTCAGGATATACGCCTTATCCTTGATGCCTTTCGCTTCATACGCCCTCGCAGCAGCAATCAAATCAGCATAAACGGCAGAACGGGGCCATCCAGCCTCCAGTAAATCGTTGTGATCAATCATGAAAAAATAGCGTCCCGGCGATCAAATCCGGCGTAATGAGCGATTATAGGGCAGAAATTCCCAATTAATCCACTTTTTGCTTGTAAGAACAGTTGAAATTTCATAAAAACTAAGCAATTATATAATTGGATTTTTTTCTTGATTATTTTTTGAACATAACTATAACCGCATAAGTCAATATTTGGATACGTTGAAGCAGAGGACCAGGGGCTCTAAAACCGGCCATACAGCAACCTAATAGACCGCAATCTCCCGCGTTTTTTTTGAAATGGAGATGCACCAAGGCTGGCCCCACTCAGATCGACGATGAAAAAGTTTGTGATTATATGTCACAAACTTACAATGAAGTGATATACCCTGGTACAACAACAACCATACAGCACAAAGTAAACGATGGCAAATTTAGAAATGGACGGTGGAATCAAGATCTACCTCCGCGAAATAGGTAAGACCCCTCTCTTGACAAGGGAGGAGGAAGTGGAGCTCGCCGAACGGATTAAAAACGGCGACAAGGAAGCACGCGCTCACATGATCAAGGCGAACCTTCGTCTCGTTGTGAAGATCGCTCAGGATTACGCAAACTACGGATTGCCCCTCCTCGATCTCATCTCCGAGGGAAACATCGGCTTGATGAAAGCAGTGGAAAGATTCGACCCCAACAAGGGTGGTAAGCTTTCCACTTACGCAGCGTGGTGGATCAAGCAGTCCATTAAGCGCGCCCTCGCCAACCAGAGTAAGACAATCCGTCTCCCGGTCCACATGGTGGATAAGATCTCTAAAATGCGCCGTGTCGCCATGGTGCTGAGTGAAGAACTCGGTCGCGAACCTACCGACGAGGAATTGGCTGAGGAAATCGGAATTGACCGTGCCAAGCTTTCCCATCTGAAATCGGCCGCTCTCCGCCCTGCTTCTCTCGATGCGCCAATCAGCGATGATGACAACACTGAGTTTGGTGAAATCATCGGCGATGAGCGCGCTCAGAACCCTCTGGAACTTCTCAGTCACAAGAACATGCACATGCAGCTTGATGACCTGCTGGAAGTTCTCGATGAAAGAGAGCGGAAAATCATCGACGCCCGTTTTGGTCTGGCTGGTCAAAAGCCGAAGACTCTTGAGGAAGTGGGACAGGAATTCGGCGTGACTCGCGAAAGGATTCGTCAGCTGCAAAACATCGCGCTGAAGAAACTCCGCCGCGCTCTGCAAAAGAAAGAGGATCCGGGACCACGCCCTCTCCGCGGCTCCAAAGCCGAAGACGATGACGACTTTTTCTCCGACAGAGAAGAAGCGACTTTGGTAATGTAGAAACCACATTTCCAAAATATGATTTTACGGGAGCCCGGTCGATTGATCGGGCTCTTTTTTTTGCAGGCAGAAGTGACTCTACGTTAAAGCATCAAATTTTTGAACATTCTGCTCCAGCCCGTGTGAAAAGTTTTGAAACTCACTGTTGCCAATAAGTAACTGAGCCCCCAGATCCCGTTTCGCCTGCATGTCTTCAGGGGAAAACGTTGGCCCTCCGAAGGCTTTTCCATGTTTCCTGCACGCATCCGCGACAATCTGCCAAGCATTGTCGAGAGACATTTCACCGTTCTGCCGTAGCCGCAATCCAAGGTCCCCCGGGCCTACGAAAATCAAATCGACGCCTCGTACTGCGGCGATAGAATCCACGTTTTTCACCCCTTCAGGAGTTTCAATCTGCACCGCGAGAAATGTTTCCTGATTCGCCCACTCGACGTAGTCGTCGGGGGCATGACCTTTAAAATCCGAATCGAAACCTGCGTTGTCGATTCCCCGATCACCGACAGGAGGGAACTTCGTCGCTTCAACCAGCAGCCTGGCTTTGGACGCTGTAGAGACGTGCGGAATGAGCAGTCCAGCGGCGCCATCCTCCAAACAGCGATAGAGACCCGTTTTTTCGAGAGTGGGCGGCCGCAGCATAATGTCTATATCGTATAGATGTGAACACGCCAGTAATGCCTGAATTTGGTATATAGACATAGCGCGGTGTTCCAGATCAATCCAAATACAATCGTAGCCAGCCCTCGCAGCATGGCAAACGTAGGCCGGGATGTAGTGACCGAGTACGCAGGTTCGAATCACCTCACCATCCCTAATTCGTTTCAATGTTTTGCTTTGTCTCATATATCGATTTTACCTGGAAAGGACCAGCAACCCCTGAGCCGCCCGCACACGTGCATCGAGGTTCCTGTCGTTCAGCTGTCGAACCAGTAGCGGCGCAGCCTCCACGATCCCCGATTTGCCGGCAATAACAGCTGCTGAAGTCCGGATCGCCGGCACCTCTGACTCAAAATTGGCGAGAAGAGCAGTCCTTCCCGCCGGATCACCGAGTTGTGCCAATGCGTGAATTAGATAAGACTTTTGGGTTGGATTGTTGGTATCGAGTAGTCGCTGCCGGATCAGAGCCTTATCATCTTCGTTTCCAATATCCCCCAAAACCCATGCCGATAAGCGAAACAGCTCTGGATCTGTTTCCGTTTGAATATGCACCCTGAGAAAGCGTAATGCATCATCCCTTTTTTCGCCCCGACTGTGTTTCCCCAGCGCTGCCGCTGCCATCAACTTCAACCGGGGATCAACCGTTCCTGCAAAGACTGTTTGCAAAACCGAATCATCACCCGGGTATCCCACCTTATAGAGACTCTCTGCGGCATGCACGTGCGCGTAGTTTTCCGGGGACTTTAATATACCAAACAATACAGCGCTCTTTGCAGAATCTCCACACCTTACCAGTTCCCGCGCGAGTCCGCAGCGGTGTTGATCATCCAGCTCTTCAGTAAGCCTGGGCTCAAGGAACTCTGTGACATCTTTTCCGTATCCGCCAAAAAAAAGAGCTTCCGCCGCATGCATCGAAGGCCAGAATTCCGCTGATCTCATCGACTTCTGTAACAGGGCAATACACTTTTGTCGGGTAGCATCGGCCAACACCCATTTTTCGCCACCAGTCACCAGGGACATCGAACCCAAAATCAAAATTGCAATTAACAGTGTTTTAGTTATCACGAGACCTTCCTTTCCGTGAAAATTTTGCAGGCAATCAACCCGACCGACAACCCGACAACAAACGCCACCGGAGTGATGAACTGAAAACTGATTAGATCCTGTCCTGTTTGCGGGTTGGTTCCGAATATCACCCCGGAAAACGAAACGAGAATCGCGCAAACAACACTGCAAATCACTCCAATCCACACGCCTTTGGCATTAGCAAAAGGAACAAATAGAGCAAAGATAAAGAGCAGGGCTATGGGAACAGTAAGAAGGTTGACGACACGATTCGTAATGCCAAAGAAATTTCCGGGTATATATTTGATTAAAGAGCTAAGCGAAACGACAACAACACCGATGCCTACAGCGAGTTTCCGGGCAAACTGTATCTGAGCCTCTTTTGAATTCGGTTTACTTCTTAAACGCCCAAGGAAATCCGTCAATACAACAGCCGTTATCGAGTTGACTCCGGAGTCAACACTCGACATGGCAGCGGCAAAAAGCCCGGATACAACCAGCCCTGTAACAATTGGAGGCAGGTGAAAAGCAATATAGTGAGGAAACAACTTATCGGCCTGCTCCTTCAGGGGAAGATCAAGTGGCAAATTGCCGGGGTTCGTCTGGAAATACCCGAGTAGCGCCAGCCCTACCACCCCCAGAGTGGTGCCGACAATCATTCCCACCGTCAGTTGGACGGCGATCGCTTTCCGTGCGGCTTTCGCATCCCGGGTAGACATAAACCGCTGGATCGACACTTGATCGCCGGCTGCCGTACACACAATAAACAGGAACACTGAAACGATTGAGCCGACAATGGTAATCCGTGTAGAGGGATCCAGGCTGAATACAGGTTGAACATCCCAAACTTCATGTTGCCACTCACTCGGAAACCAGCCGAAGCCTCCCATCTTGAAAGTAATCGTTCCAATCACAAGTAACGCTCCGCCATAAAGAAGAAGTGTTTGCAACATGTCAGTTATAACTACAGCTCGAAGCCCACCCATCGAAGTGTAGGCAATCGCAAATGTCCCCGTTACCAGAGCAATCACCGGCACCATATCGTCACTCGCCCCAATCATGATTGCTATGGCTTTAGCCGTTAGATATACCAACAGGGACATCCACACCAGACGAAGCATAAGAAACATCGTGGCGCCGAGCAATCGAATGCTCAACCCGAGCCGCTCTTCGAGAAGTTCATAGGCACTTGTCACTTTCTGCCGCATATAAACGGGCAATAAGATGTATCCGATGGTGAGATACACGAATGGATAAGCAAGATAGTTACTCAAATAAATCGGCCCCTTACCCAGCACTTCTCCGGGCACGGCAAGATAGGTAATGGTGCTTAGCAGCGTGGCGAACAGGGAAACACCGATAATGAAAGGGTTCATTTTTCCCGAGCCAACAAAATATTCTTTTGTGCTTTTTTGCTTTCGACCGAAAAACCACCCCAACCCGAGAGTGGATACGGCATAAACTCCTAAAATTGTCCAATCAATTGGTGTCATAATTCAATCAAATAAGCGCAGGGAAACAACTCTTGCATGGTCAAGCCCATTGGTTCGATAAATTGTCAGACGAAATGCATCACCCCGGATCCTGGCATCCCATTGATGCCGGTTCATTCGCTGGTAGTTATTTTCGATTTTCAAAACTTCGGTCCATAGCCCACCCGTCCGAACTTCAACACTATAGTCTTTTACCGTCTCAGGCTGAGGGCTTCCCCAGTGCATCGCGGAGGTGTATCCGTCGTGGTGGCTCAGAGTGAGGTGCCGATAAAGCCCGGTATCGAAAACGATACACATTTTGTTGAACTCGACAGGATCCTCCCAATCAAGTTGCAACCAGGCAGGGAGACCGGATAGAGGGTCTGACATCCACCGGTGACTTCCTGCTTCGCAACGCCCGGGAGAACATCCCCGATTCCCATGCACACTGCGAGTCTGAGAAGATCTTATATTTTCACACGAGCCGTTTAACTGTTCACTGGAAGAAGTAATTGATGCGGAATCTATTACTCTCATCTGTTCCGTCGTGGATAAACCGATCAGAAAACAATCATCTTCCAGGAGGCGGCTTTGAATCCTTTTCAGTAAATCATCATCCCTCGAAATATCGCAGGGATATTTCTCATTTTGAGTTGCTATTGCAGCGGCTGTGCCTACACCCTGCCCGATTACAGCACAGGTAGCCATCACTCTCGTCGAAGAAAAGGCGACGTGTGTAGCAGATATATTCCGACCGGCAAACATCAGATTATCCAAATCTCTACTTACGCACGACCTCAATGGTATATCATAGAGAAACGGGACGACATGTTGTTCGCAGGGTTCCAATTCCGGTGCATCAACTCCCTCCGGAGGATGAAGATCCAGCGACCACCCGCCGTAAGCTATTCTATCATGAAACGGTCGCGAGTTCAGAATGTCACCTTCGGTCATGATGTGTTGACCGATAAATCTCCGGCTTTCCCTTTTGCCGGGTAGGAATCCGATCCACTCAAGCGCCCAGTTCTCTGCCTGAAACCTGACTGCGCCCGCACCATTCTTTATGTGATCCCAGATGCCGAGTGTGATCGATAGCAGTTCATCACGAATTGTTTCATTATCCCGAATCGTATCCAGCGTCCCTCCCCACTCTGCCCACCAGTATCCATATTCGTGAGTCGGCGATTCATCACCCGGCGTCGCGTAGAGTCGCAGTTGGAGATCCTCAGAAGAAAACCGACGAGCCCAGTCCGGAGCCCGGAATGGCATGGGGTGCCCATGTTTTCGGGCTTGAATAAGTATAGTTGAGCCAAGCCGTTTGGAGTCCGATTCGGCAACAGCGAGAGATTCTCCAAAATCATTGATTCCTTCCCGTCCCTCCATGAAAGAAGCCCCGGCCTCCATTCCCAACCGGCCATCCCCGGTGCAATCTATGAAAACATCTGCGTTGATCCGAAATGATGTTTCAGTGGAGGGACACTCAGCGAGCGCTGTTGTAATTTTGTTACCTTCAAGCTCTGCACCTACGACTGCAGTATTCAGCATCAGTTCAAGATTTGGTTCCGAACGGCATTTGTCATAGAGAATGAGATCAAAAACCGACGGGGAACGTTGTGGATTTAACACGGCGTTATCCAATCTTATTTCTTCAATAATTCCTCCTTCCCGTGCTTCCGTGGCCAGTTCCTCGCCCCTTTCAGATTGCCCGACTCCATTCGCACCAACGATGTGCATCCGGACCTCGCTGGATGCGTTTCCACCCAGAACGGGGCGATCGTGGCACAGTATCACCGACGCCCCGGTGCGAGCTGCGGCAAGGGCGCAGGGGACCCCGGCCGCGCCACCTCCCGCTACAAATACATCACAACTCTTTCTATGCATTTCGACCGGCATTTATGCATTGGATTCAGTTGGCCACCCGAGGGATTCTATACATTTCTCTGCGTGAGATTTCACCAACTCACCAAGCCTTCCCACATCCGACGTGGTAATTCGACTGGCCGGACCGCCCACCATCAAGGCAAGTGAAGGAGGACGATGCTTACTGGGAATATGAGCTGCAACTAGACACTGGTCGCGATTTCTTTCGATCGCATATCCGGTCGCCCTGACCTTTTCCACCTCTGAGAAAATCGACTTTCTGGATGGTAGCGGCGAATGGCCCGAGACTTTGTCAAACTTCAGGCAATCCAGTATATAGTCGTCGTCACAAAATGCCAGAATCGCCTTCCCGCAAACATCCTGCCACGGAACACAACTCATTCCAACACGTCCACCCATTCGTATCTCCTTTTCCGCAATCACATCATACAGATACGAAATGCGCCTTTTGTGATAGTGAGCTGCTATCGCAGTTTCACCGGTGTCACGAGCAAGGGCATGAACATGAGGAGCCAGCGCGCGGCGGATCGGCATTCTCTCTTGTAGAATTTGCCCAAGCTCAAAAATTCGCAGCCCAAGATCGTAACGCCCATCTTCCAGCACTCGAACGTAGTTCCCGGATTTGAGTGTGGTAAGAACACGCGATACGCCGCTTTTATCCATATCGAGTGAACGACTGAGATCCATCACTCCCATTGGGCCCTTCTCTCCGAGTGAATTCAGCAAATTCATCGTTTTGACCAGAGTTCCCACCTTGCCCTTCATAAAGATGAATAAGCCTACTGTTGCGGAATACAACCCGAAGTTGCGTATTTTGCAACACGGATAGCGGCAAAAAAAATGGGGACGGACCTTTGACTGGTACCTGCAGTCAGTTGTACCCTGTTGAATGCCGGATCGTACCCTGTTGAATCGCTCTTTAATCGAACTCGATTTCCCCGTAGGGCATCGCGGCGTCAGCCGAGTGAAACGGACCGTCGATGCGGTCTACAAAGCCGTTTTTCCCGTGGATGGTGGATATATATAGCCCACCGCGGCTGAAGGGCACCAGCCAGACAAAAAACAAAGTGGAATCCTGCGCTTCTCTCTGCGCCTGCCGCCAGGCTTCCAGCTCCTGCTCTGTCGGCACGGCTGTACCGCTTTCCAGGGCAGCAAACCTCGCTTTGTCATCGATGAAGTCTTCGATGCTGTGTGGAGTGAAACTCTCATCCCTAACCGGTCGGTAACAATGACCTTTCGACTCGAAACCAATGCCGCCCCGGGCGATGCCGAGAATTTCCGCCAACTCGCGGAGGTCTCCGTCCTCGTCGAGCCAGTCGTCAGCTAATTTCTGCGCATGCGGAGTCAGTTTCATTTGGAAAGTTTATTTTCAAACCAGACAATATTTTTACTGGCGTGTCCGGCAATCAAAATATCAGGATCCCCGTCCCCGTCCATATCGACGGCGCGGGTGTCATACGATCCCTGGTTGGTGCCTACTATATGTTTGATGAAATCTCCCCGGCCCGTGTTTTCATACCACGCAGCTATCCCGTCAGCTTCTTTACCACAGGCGATCGCATCCACATCGCCGTCACCATCGAAGTCTGCCAGAGCCAGTGAATGAGGCGCGGCAATTTCCTGATCGATTTCGATCTTTCGGAATGTACCTGCCCCGGTTCCTTTGAACAGCGCGACACCAACGCCATGTCCGCGAGTGGCGAAAAAGTCGATAATCCCATCGCCATCAAAATCGGCGGGCCGTATGTTCGAAGCTCCGGGTTCTTTGTCAGAGAGAAGGTGTTTTTTCCAGATCCCGGTCGGATCTTCCGGCTGCTCCCACCAGGCGAACCATTCACCACCGGGAAAGCCTTCGCCGCCCTTGGCTCCGCAAGCGATATCAGGCCTGCCGTCTCCATTTACATCAGCGATCCCGGTATAGTGAGAGCCTCCAGGAGCGTCTTCCCGGGCAAAAATGTGTCGATTCCACGAAGTTGCCGAAGCAGGATTTTCCGGGATTTCCAGCCAGGCTATACTGTTGGGAAATTTCGTTCCGGAGTTGCGCCCGGAATTGGCGATCACATCCAGTTTGCCATCACCATTCACGTCGCCGGTGATCAGGCAATGTGTTCCAAGAATTTCATCGTCCGCCGTATGATAAGTCCACTGGGTTTGAAACGGGTCGTCCGGGCATTCGAGCCAAAAAACCGTGTTATTCGAACCGACAAAATCCTGATCCCCGTCTCCGTCAACGTCGAGCAGGCAACTGTGAATGCACCCCGCCCTGAGCTTGTTCCTCGATTTGGCGTTGGTTAAAGAAAACACACTATGAGATTTCCAGTCCGGACCGGAAAACAGGAAAACCTGATGGTTGAAGCAGGATATCACATCGATGTGCCCATCGCCGTTCCAATCGTTGGCTAGAGCGGAGTTGATCGCTCCGAGCGTCTTTTTTTGGATTACGTGTTTTTTCCAGGGCTCTGCCTCACAGCAATTGACGAAAAGACCCAGCAGGATCAGAAAACAAATCGATTTCATAGCGAGACTCAGGAAAGCGACAGCGAATCATGCCGGTCTCTGAGGGCCGGGAAATGAGCCCGCCAGTCGCGCAGACCTGCGATATCCAGTTCCGCCTCGAAAACTCCGGAATTACTCTCTGCGTCCGCAACAATTTCGCCCATATAATCGACGACCATTGAGCTGCCGGCGTAGACAAGATTGGGATCTTCACCACACCGGTTGACACCAATCACGTAAGCCTGGTTTTCGATTGCCCTGGCTTTCAGCAGACTGATCCAGTGCTGATTTCGCTTTTCCGGCCAGTTGGCTATCACAACAAACACTTCCGCCCTGGAAGAGGATGCGAGCCGGTACAATTCGGGAAATCGCAAATCGTAGCAAATCGAGGGCGAGATAACCGTATCGCCGATTGTCAGGGTTTTAACCACATCCCCGGGCGTATAATTTTTGTCTTCCTCACCGTGGGAGAACGGGTGCGTTTTCCAGTATCGGCAAATAATTTCACCTGTCGGCGAAGCAGTGGCGGAACAATTGGAGGGCTTTAGTCCTGCCTCCCGTTTTTTAGCGACTCCGCCAATTACATAGGCTGATTTTTCCTTAGCCAGATCACAGAGAAAGCTCTCCGTTTCCTCCATATCGCCTTCCGCGATCGCTTCGGAGTTCATAGTAAAGCCGGTGGCAAAAAGTTCCGGCAGGACAATGAGATCGTCTTTTCCGGAAAATGAGGTAGCGGCCAACATTTCGCGAACCATGCTGAAATTAGCAGCTTTATCCTCCCAAACGATGGGCATTTGAACCAGCGCAGCCTTCATCTACTCAGCATCTCTTTTCACCAGATTGATATTCTTCCGGCGGGAGCGCCGCTCCCACAGTTCTCTCGCATGGGCGCGAAGATCGTCGGTCTGATCGATTTCATCAACGATTTCCTCACCGAGCAAAGTCTCCACAATATCCTCCATGGTCACCAATCCGGTCAGGCTGCCGAATTCATCGTTCACGATGGCCGCGTGGTCATTGGTCTCGATCAGGCTTTCGAATGCTTCGGGCAGCTTGGTCAGTTCACTCATCATAGGCAGCTCCCTTTCGAACTGGCCGATTTGGATATCATCCTCGTCTTTGGCAGCTGCTATGAGGATGTCGTCTTTTAATACGAAACCTTTGATATCATCCCGGTTCTCTTTGTAGATCGGAATCCGGGAAAACGGTGATTCAAGGTGATCCTTCATGAATTCCTCCACGGTTGTCGTCTCTCTAAGGGCGAAAATCACCACTCTGGGAGTCATTACACTCTCCACAGTTTCATTTTTCATCTGGAGAAGGTTGACCAGAATTTGTGATTCCCCGTCCTTGAGTTTGCCTTCAATTTTACCCATCTCAGCCATCACCGTAAGCTCTTCGCGGCTGAACGTTTCCCCGCCATGGCCGCCTTTGCTAAAGAAACCGATGGCTTTTACAATCGGAGTCATCCCCCTGGATAACCAGTAGAGACAGGTCCCCACCCATGGAGCCCATTTTTTCCAGTTCCGGGCACCAAGATTTTTCGGGATAATTTCGGAAGCGATCAGAATTGCGATAGTCATGACAAAACCGCCAATCGTGTCCCAAATACCACCGCCGGTGAGTTTCGAAAACTCGGATGCCACTCCCATCGAGCCCATGGTGTGAGCGATCGTGTTCAAAGTCAGAATGGAAATCAACGGCCGGTCGATTTTCGATTTCAGGTGTTCCAACCTGGCACCGGCTTTCGGTTTTTTCTTCTTTACCGTGGCAATATAAGGCCTGGTGACAGAGAGAAGCACCGCCTCCCAGACTGAACAGAAAAAAGAAACACCTATGGCTACGAAAAAGAAGAAACACAGAAGGGTGACCGACCCAGATGCCGCAGCCCCACCGCTCTGGTGAAGGGAATCGAGAATCGAATCGACAACATCGGGGGGGAGTTGGTGACTCTGGTTCCTGAGAGCCTCAGCCACGGCCTCTTCGCTGAACGTTACAGATTTCGCGCCTGTACCAGCGGCGAGATAGATATTGTGCATTTCTTTAACAATGAAAACTCAGGAAGTGAGTTCGCAATCGAATTTACCTAAAGTTTTTTCACGTAGGCGTAGTAAGCGCCGGTAACGCCACCGTCCGCACCGAGGAAATGAGCTTCCAACTGGGCGGGACCGGCTTCCAGCGTCAGCGTGAAAGTCACGTGGGTGGCATTTTCCGGGACATCCCGGATTAATTCCTGATCACCGATTTTGATTCGGGCCTTTTTTGCCTGCACGGACAATCCGGGACGGGCACGAAATGCCTGAACGCCGGGAACATCAGCTCCGGCGGGAATATCTTCCTCAATCGGTGTTTCCGCTACCTGGCCTTCTTTCGGCCAGCGACGAATTTCTATCTCATATTCACCGCTCTGCTCCACTTCCAGATACCAGAATCCGATATTATTCGGTTTGGCGTCCGCACTGCGAATGTGAGCCTGATTCCACGGAGTCGATCCAACCGTGATCCAGTCGTGGCTGGTAAGTCTGGTAGGATTTTCGGCGGGATTGCCCAATACGATTCGGGCCGGGTCTCCAAAAGTCGGTTCCAGCTCTGCCCACCAGTCTTCGTAAAACCCGGTAAGACGCTGGACGACTTCAGGGTGATCCCCGTACACGTTTTTCGTCTGCATTGGATCCGACTCGATGTCGTAGAGTTCTTTTTCGTTCACCAGGCGCCAGCGGTCCGTCATTACCGATGATTTCCGCCATTTAATGGGGTCTTTCACCCTCTGGCTGTCAGTCACAAGAATCCGGTCAGGCCAGTCTTTAGCGGTATTTTCGAGAAGCGGACGAATGCTTCTGCCGTCGAATTTCACGCCTTTCGGCGGAGCAACTTCACAAAGGTCGATCAAAGTGGGAACCACATCCACATGGGCTGTGATTTCATTGACAAGGCGGCCGCCTTTGAGATTTCCCGCCGGCCAGTGAATGAAGAACGGCACCCGGTGTCCGCCGTCATATTCGCTCCCTTTTGCTCCTCTCATTCCGCCGTCGAACACAGCTCGGCCTGTTGCGGTTCCATTATCCGTCGTAAAAATGAAAATGGTGTTGTCGGCGACACCTTTATCTTCGAGAAATTTCCGCATTTCGCTGACATTGTGATCGATATTGGCGATCATGCCGAAAAAGTGAGCCACACTGGTATCGTATAGCTTTTCGTAGGGAGCCGCGAATTCCGGAGGAGAATGGTTCGGCCCGTGAGGCGCATTAGTCGAGATGTAAGCGAAAAACGGCTTTTCCTCCTCAATTTGGTCGGAGATGAAATCTTTGGCGTAGCGAAAGAAGACATCGGTACAGAAACCTTCGACTTTTTCCGGAACCTTATTGTGGAAGTAGGACCCGTCGAAATAGGCATTATCCCAGTAATCCGGCGTCTGTCCCACACCGCCACCGCCATGACGCAACACTTCGGTGAAGCCCCGGTCTTCAGGCCGGAACGGATAATTATCCCCGAGGTGCCATTTACCAAACATTCCCGTGCCGTATCCGGCGTCTTTAAAAATCTGCCCCACCGTCACTTCGTTTTTTCGGAGCATCGATCGGCCCATAATCGTGTGCCAAACTCCTGTCCGGTTTGTCCAGTGGCCGGTAAGAAAAGCACAACGGGTTGGTGAGCAGGTTGGAGCTACATGATAATCATCCAATCTCACCGATTCCTCAGCCAGGGCATCAATCGCAGGTGTCTTCAGGGTCGGGTGCCCGTGACAGCCAAGATCCCCGTATCCCTGATCATCGGTGATGACGATTACAACATTCGGGGGTGATTTCGCTTCGAGCGGAAATACCGTGGTTACAAAGAATAAAACAGCAAAGGGAAGGAGAATCTGGGATCTGATCATTTTGGAAATTAAATCTAAACAACCTGCGGACTCCAAAGTCAACCCGCCTCGAATCGCACAATCGGACTTGACCTAACCTCATAATAACCGGTACAATATGGGTAGATTTACATCGTAATTACAGCCATGCATTTCCTACAGACCAAAAAATCCAATGCTTTCACTTTGATAGAACTTCTGATTGTGATCGCGATCATCGCCGTTCTTTCCGGAATTTCCATGCCGGCCTTTTCCAAAATGAAAGAGAAAGCTGAAATGGTAAAACATGTTTCCAACGTGAAAAATATGACCATGCACACTCTCCGCTGGGCGGCAGACAACAGTCAGACCCTGCCTTCGCCCCAGTATCCGGGTGGTCACAACGCCAACGACCCGGCGATCCCCGAGCAATGGGATTTCGCCGGCACGGGCAGCGGACTTTGGCTGGACGGAGTGATCTATTACGCCGCGATGTTCCAGATGAATAACGAGAGGGCCGCAGAAAAAGAAGGCACCGACGATGCCAAATACTACGACGAGGTAGAAGGAGTCGAAGGCGATAACGGAGCCCATCTCCGTGATACGATCTTTTTCAGCAATCAGTCTTTCAAGAAGAATCCGCTGGAAGAGGATATGCACCGCCACAGCTATGCGATGAACAAATCTCTCCAGTATGATTTTATCTATGCAAACGTGGAAAATCCGGAACTGACCAATAAAAATCTCGCCCGAATCATTCACCGTCCGTCCGCGCTGCTTTTCATCGAAAACGAAGAAACCAACGTGATTGGTTACGAAGATATTGAAGCGATTCTCGCAACCGGGAAGAAACGCTGGTCATCGAAAAAGGTGATTTCCAGCTATCTTGACGGGAGTGCCCGCTCGATCGGTAAAAATGAGCTTCCCAGCGGTGAACTTAACGAAGACATCGAGTCCAGCAGGTTCTGGAGAGGAGTCGATCCGGATACCTATACCGGCGAGTAGTTTATTCCGACGTAACAGGGTACAATGCCCGACTGTACCCTGTTGAATGCGGCTTTTCAGTCTATAGCATTCGCTCGGTCATACGCCTCCCTCGCGAGGCGGCGGGCTTCGGAAACTGCAAAAGTACACGCTTCTGTGCAGACAAGAGGGATAGTTCTCTTCGGTGCCGGAAGTTTGCTTACCGAGCAGCGATCATCAATCGGCCAGGCGATCTGGCGCAGACATCCTGCTGCGCAGGTATCGCGCATGATTTGATTGGCATGCTGGTCGGTGATGTTTTTAGCAAACTGATACATACCGGTCTGGCGATTCAGCGTGGTGCGTAGCGGCACCGGCTTGAGCTGATCCGCAAAATACCGGACTGTCAGCGCGAAACCCGCCGGGTAAATGGTATCAACCTTGGAATAAAAAC
>JARGOZ010000078.1:0-12271 GCA_029213025.1 Verrucomicrobiales bacterium | reverse complement strand
TTTGAGCGGACGATATTCTCCGTTTTCGTCAAATTTCACCATTTCCCGAACTTGCTGAACAGTTGTAAACAACTCCAGTTCACCGTCGTTCGCATCGCAGTCTGATTTGTGGCAGGCCCTGAAATTTCCTGTTTCCGGGCACTTGGACAGGCTCAAATCGCCGAAAAAGCGCGATGGCTCAGCAGCTATCCACTCACCCAAATGATCTGGCAGATTCATTTAATGAATTTCGTCGAAGTGAGCGACCTGGTCGAGGATTACTTTTGCCATGGACGGGTCTGTTCCGATCGCCCGGCTGTAAAAAAGCGTTCTGCCGTCAAACGAATGGGGGCTCTCCGGAAACTTTTCCATCTGACTGGCCGCCACGGTTGGTTCCGATTCGATCCCCAGCATAACCGGTATGTCCTGAAAACTGTGGAGTCCGTCCGCTATAAAGAAGGGCACAACCACAACGTTCGATGCGTCTGTCAAAGTCTTCCAGTCGGCGATAAAAGGAGCTTCTTCCATGTAGGCATCCAACACTTCGCCAAACTGGTACCCCTCCCGGAGTCGATCTACCTGAGTTTTGATCGAATCTGTCGACTTTTTGTTCAAATTGGTTCCGTGACCAACCACAATTAGAGCCACATCTGCCGGGGAAACTGACTCACCGATCATTTCCAGGGCTCTTTCCGCCAGAATTCCTGTCATCGACGGATGAATCCCCACCGGATCGCAATAATGGATAATTTTCCCGTGTTTATGAGAAGTGTCACCTTCCAGTTCCAGTTCCCGGGGCAGAACCTGACGGGTGAAATAGCCTTCACTGATGAAATTGGGCACGACATAAACTTCCTCCTCATCAATGGCTGCAAAAATTTGCCGGAAACTCGGTTCCTCTTTCCAGAACGCACAATGGACGCTCGAAAATACTCCGGTTTCAGAAATAGAGTCCACCATCTCCCAGGTGGGTTGAGAAGAATCCGGGTTTTCCGTCGAACCGTGACCCAGAATCAATAATGCGGAATTTTTCTTCTGAAACATCGAGAAATTTAAAATAAACGTTTGTTAAACAATAGGAAAAGCTTAAATTATTAATAACTTTTCAATTTTGCACCTCTTCACATCATAAATCATGCGAATTTTTACGATAGCAATCTTTACCTGGTCAATTTGGTTGGCCCAGTCGAGTGCTACTCCGGAGAGGTATGCGTCAGGAATCCCCTCATTGGATGCATTTCTTGGATCAAACCTTACAGAATCAGGGAGGCAAGTTCTCGGGATGACCGGTTTTTACGGCCAGTCCCAACCACAGCAATGGTTGATTCTTACCGGCAGCAAAGACCAGCCGGGAATATTTCAGGAATTCGTCATCAGCGACATGAAGATCAAGGGAAGCCGCCGCATCAGACAACTGCCCATGCAGGATCTGCCGACAATCCCTGTTGCCCGCGACAGATTGAAATACGATTCCACTGTTGCCTTTGAGATTGCTGAAGAACTCGCTCTCAAAGCCAGGGTCGGCTATGATTCAGTTCATTACCAACTTCGATGCCGGGACCAGAACGAGGAACCTGTCTGGATGGTAAATATGCTGGACCCTGCGGGTCGATCCCTGGGTATTCACTACATTTCCGCTGAGACCGGCCTGCTGCTTCGCAGTGTATGGCACAAGACCAAACGAATGTCTCTTTCAGAATCAAAAGGACCGGACGGAAATCCCGTCAGCCTCTTATACGGTGGAAACGTCAGAGAAATCACAGTCTCCGGCAAAGCGGGTCGCCGGAAGCGGAATCTCACCCGGGTGATTGCACCGAAGACACCGTAGAACATCCTTCAATATTTCGCGGCACGACACAACGAAGGCTTGCCCAAACGCCGGTTGCGTGTAAGGGGGTGTAAAGGTGAATAACAATGCCCAAACCAAGTCCACGGAGAGACGGTCGCGAAGCCGCAGTGCAATATCTTTTCGGTCACGAATCCCTCGGGGAAGCGGAGACTGATGAGGAGATTTTTGCGCTTTTTTGGCAACTGCGGGATGCCAAACAAAAGGTCCGGGAGTTTGCTGAAGAACTCATCAAAGGCGTGAGAACCCATCAGGACGAGATCGATGCCGCGATCGCCGCTTCTCTCGAAAATTTCCGGATGGAACGCCTCACCCCGGTGGATCGCAATATTTTGCGGCTCGGAACCTACGAAATCCGCTACGCTGATTATATTCCGCCGCAGGCTGCCTTAAACGAAGCAATAGAAATCGCCAAACGCTTTGGCACCGAGGATTCCCCGAAGTTTGTAAACGGAGTTCTCGACCGGATCCTGAAAGACACACCAAATTAATCCTATGGGCTTATTTTCCAATCTTGTTGATCGATTCCGAAACACCAGCGACATCGACTGGGATGATCTCGAAGAAACCCTTATAGGAGGCGACCTCGGCATTCGCCTGACCACAGAAATCGTCGATGATCTGCAGAGCCGCAAAGGAAAAATTACAGCGGAAAGCCTCGTCGACGTCTGCCGGGAGCATATTACAGAAATTCTGGGTGACGATCAGGGCATCCCCGCGAAACGACCCGACGGTAAACCCACGGTCATTCTCGTGGCCGGAGTCAACGGTGTCGGTAAAACGACTTCCATCGCCAAACTGGCCAATTATTTGAAAAGTGAGGGCAACTCTGTTGTCCTCGCTGCGGCGGATACCTTTCGCGCCGCCGCCATTGAGCAGCTCGACATCTGGGCCGGTCGAATCGGCGTCCCGATCGTAAAAACTCAGTATCAGGGAGATCCTTCAGCCGTTTGTTACGATGCCCACAAAAAAGCGATCAGCACCGGTGCAGACTATTTGATCTGTGACACAGCAGGGCGTCTTCATACCCGGCATAATCTCATGGAAGAGCTCAAAAAGATCGAGCGAACCATTGCAAAACAGGACGATTCCGCTCCGCATGAGAGATGGATCGTCGTGGACGCCAGCACCGGCTCCAATGCCACAATTCAGGCCAAAGAATTCCACCAGTCCCTCGATTTGAACGGGGTTATTGTGACAAAGCTCGACGGATCCGGAAAAGGCGGCAGCCTCGTCGCTATCAAACACGAACTCGATATCCCGACAAGATTTATCGGGACGGGTGAAAAAATGGATGATTTCGAGGTCTTCAACGCGCAAAAGTTCGTCGAAACAATCCTGTAAAATCTTTCGCCAAAAATTTTCAAAAAAACGCGAAAATTCTAATTTAAAACCGGAATTGAGCGTCTAATAGATGTAGCCTGTCGCGTGGTGGTATGCAGGCTACAACCTTGGTGTTGAACACCTGATGCGGGCCCCAAAACCCATTCAGGACAACCACCAAGACAAAAGAAGGCGGTCCCTGTTTCTTCAGGGGCCGCCTTTTCTCATTTCCACCCGGCCATATTTTCGCTCGATTCCCGTTTACTCTGCTGTAGTTTTTTGCATGAAAATTATCAGGGTCGTCCCGCTCCTCTTCGCGATCAGTTCGATTTTGAATGCTGCAGATATCGTGGAAGTATCGGCTACCCTTGTACCGGTTACCCATCCGGACGCCTCCAATCTGTCTCAACTCGAGCTCCACCAGCAGGTGCAGATCGCCCGCAGCCGGGGAGCGGAAGATCTCCTGAAACTTTCCTCCGTCATCGAGTCGGGGAAATGGGCAACAATCAAGCGGGGGCGCGAATTTTTCTACCCCGGCGAATACAGCGAAGCAAAAGTATACCGAGCCGCATCTGACAGTGGTAAATATTCAATTCCGGAAGCAGGTATTGCTCCGGGAAATCACTCATTGATTCTGCCAAGTTTCCCGTCCAGCACATCACGAACCGAAATCGGCGCATCTCTGCAAGTCCGCCCTACCGTGAAGGAAGACGGGGTGATCTATCTCGAAGGCAAATTTAAGGACACCGTTTTCGAGGGGCTCAGTGAAGAAGCTATTCCCGTCACAGTGGAAACCAGTCAAATGATTCGCCAGAACCGGGTTCATCCCATCATGTCGAGCCGAATCGACAAAGCGGTATTTCGAAAAGTAGAGAAAGATTTTGGTGTCATGCTGCCGGACTCACCCGGCACCTCCGCTAACGCCAAACTCCTGCGCAACGCAAAAACCACCTATACCTACTTCCTGCCTGTTGTCCTGGGCAATACCGCCTTCGGTGCCCCGGGCAAAATTGAAATGCAAAACAGTGAAGCACCGACGGGCCCGATTCGATCTACCATGATGAAAGCTACCATGGTAAGAGATTTTTTCATCAAACCCAAAACAGAGGAGAAAGCGGCAGAGCAGGGAATCCTGATTCTGGATGTGAAAAAGATAGAGAATCCGGAACCGGTCCCCTCTCCGAATTCGAAGCGAAGAATCTATCTGAAATCCAGATTTATTGAATCATCAGTTCCCCCATCCCTTAAAGTCCCCGTTATGTCCGGCGATACGTTTAACGGGATAGTAGGTGATCTGACCATGAAGCAGGGCAGCGATCTGCTCAGCGCGCCTTCGGTTGTTCTCGACTCCGGAACTACTGGTAAAGTGGAACTCGTCAGGGAGTTCATATTCCCTACCCGGTATATCGCCCCGGCGCTTGAGACTGTAAACACCGGCAACAAATTTCCCGTCACACCGCCGGTTCCCGATGTTTTCGAAAGCAGAAATATTGGCGTGAGCCTGAATGTCGGAGCAACCCTTGAGGCAAACGATATGATCCGTTTAAAAGTGAAGTCATCCGTAGTTGCCTTTGAAGGTTTTATTGACTTCGGCAACCCCGTCATGGCTGTGAAATCCGGAATGATCAAAAAGCTGAAACCGAATGTAGTTCATGAAAGTACGGTCGAAATGCCGATTTTCCCTTTCCGGAATACCGAGACTGAACTCGTAGTCCCCAATGGCAGCTATGTCGCGGTAACAATGATATTTGACTACCACAACGAAAATCATCAGAAGGAAAGACTGCTGAAAATTCGAAAAGCCAAAGTAGAGGAAGTCAAAACTCCAAGATACCTGACCGTATTTCTTTCCCCGACAACAATCCCGGAGTAAACCTACCCGGAAATTGTACCCTGTACAGTCTCAAATCGTACAGGGTACAGTCCGCCTACAGCGCCAAATGACCCAGCGCAAGTAATCCGTAATAGGTATACTCGATATCAAGGTCATCATCCTCCCAGCTGCCGTGAAAACCGCCCTCGTTGGTCCATAGGGTATCGATAAAATCGAGAAACTTTTCCTTCTTATTCTCAAAGTCGACCTGAAGACCATCCAGGGCATGCAACCCGACTGCTGTAGTTAGCAAATCCGGCAAAGGTGCCCCCGGAAAAGGCAGTAATCCGCCGCTAAAAGAGTGGTAACAATCTTCCAAAATCCACTTCCCGGTTTCAGCAGGAACCGGCATGCGCAAATTGCGGCAAAGGGTTACGGCCGCAGCCGTGGCCGGCACATTGGCAACGGGCAGAAACGTATCATTTGCCCAGGCTCCGTTTGCCTGTTGCAGCGAATTCAAACAGGCTGTCACACCTTCAGGATTCGGTAGTTCCCTGCCATGATCAGCGTAGGCACCGTAAGCGAGGAAACAGGCATAGGCTGACCCTGTTTTCATACCTTTTGCCTGGTTGTATCCCCCGTCTTCGGTCCGGTATTTTTCAATCGCCCGCAAAACAGCCTCCAGCTCGGCTGAAGTGAGTTTTTCCTTGGTAAGCGCAGAGGCACACCGGCTCAGACAGCAAAGATGAACAAAATCGAGCGAGCCCTTTTCGCTCAACTTTTGATCCAGAAATTGCTTCAAACCCGACTCGGGCAGCGGATCGCTCAATGCGGTCAGAGAGTCGATCGCAAAGCTGGTGTAGTAGAGATCCGACTTTTCGTCACGATCAGAAAATCCACCGTCCTCATTGTGATGTTTCCAAACAAATTGCCGTACCAAACCGGTCGCCTCCTCACCGAGAATGGAAGGGGCCAAACGAGCTACCTGAAGCATTTCAAGGCGCAGAGACATGCCACGAAAGATGAAGTTGAATGGCAAATTGTCATGCCGAAATACCGACATTCCTCATTCACTTTTTTAAAGTATTTTTAATATTTACTATAATAAGTTATAATTGTTGTAATAAATTTTAGAATGACGAATCATCTCGACGATCCCCTCCTCAACGCGCTGGTTTTCTTCGGTAAAGTTCATTCACAGCCGGTAAATCCCTATGGCGCTGTGCAGGGACTTCCTCTCGTGGAAGGAAGACTGACTCCTGAACTCTTTACCCGGGCCGCATCGAAGTGCGGGTTTGAATCAAGAATGTTGAAAAGGTCACTCAAGCAGATTCACGGCGCGACCCTTCCCGTGTTGCTGGTCTTGAAAGACAATGATTCAGTAATCCTGACTAGAACCGGGAATGGAAAGAACGCGACGGCAGAAGTGATCGTCCTCAGCTCCGGCAACGGTTCTCAGGAGATTTCTATGGATGAACTGGCTGAATCCTACTCCGGGGTGGCGATTCTGGTAAAACCGGAATTCAAATTCGAAAACAGGTCGGATTTTGCCAGTAAAACTCTGGGAAAGCACTGGTTTTGGAGCACATTGTGGGGCTTTAGAAGTTTCTACGCCCGGGTCGGTCTGGCTACATTGATGATCAATCTCCTCGCGCTGACTTCTTCGATTTTTATCATGACGGTCTATGACCGTGTAGTGCCCAACAAAGCGGTTGATACTCTCATGGTGCTAGCCATCGGAGTCGGGGTTGCCTACCTTTTCGAATTCGCACTCAAAATGTTGCGTGCCTACTTTGTCGACCGTGCCGGTCACCGGATCGATATGAAACTGGGTAGTGAGTTGTATGCCCGAATGCTCGGCATGCAGTTTGCCAACCGGCCGTCCTCTGCCGGGGCATTGGCCAGCCAGGCGAGGTCATATGAATCCTTGAGAGAATTCTTTACCAGCGCCACACTGGCCGCCCTGGTTGATTTACCATTTATCTACTTTTTCGCATTTATCATTTATCTACTTGGAGGCGGAATGGTAGTTCTGCCGCTCCTCGCCGGAATCGGTCTCACTCTATTCGTCGGAGCGGTCATGCAAATTCCGATTTCCCGTGCCGTGAACAACAGTTACAACTCCGCCAACCAGCGTCAGGCTCTCGTGGTGGAAGGCATTCAGGCTCTGGAAACGGTGAAAACGACCCGGTCCGAATCCGAACTCCAGTCACGCATGGAAGAGTCGGTGCGGATCGCGGCAAAAAACGACGGTATCGCCAGGGGATTTTCCCAGTTTGCCCTGAACTCTACCGGTCTCATCAGCCACATGGTTTCTATGTTTATTGTGATCATGGCCTTTTATCAGGTTATGGAAGGCAATATGTCTATGGGGGCCATGATCGCATGCGTCATGCTCACCGGTCGGGCTATGGCTCCGATGGCAATGGTAGCGTCACTGCTATCAAGAATGCAACAATCCCGCAGAGCCCTGAAAGGTATCAACCAAATCATGGATATGCCGGTAGAGCGTGGCGAAGCAGGAAATCAATATATATCAGTTACCGAGTTTGTGCCCGAAATCCGCAGTCACGACGCCAAATTCAGTTACTCGCCGGATTCTGAACCGGTAGTAAAAGATCTGAACTTTGAAATCAAACCGGGAGAAAAAGTCGCGATACTGGGAAGAATCGGTTCCGGTAAAAGCACCCTTCTCCGTATGGTAATGGGACTATACCATCCCACTGAAGGTAGAATCGATGCCTCGGGGATTGACCTCCGCCAACTCGACCCCATCACTCTGCGGATGAACACTGGCTACGTTCCACAAAACCCTACTCTTCTATACGGAACAATCCGTTCCAACCTGAAGGCAGGGTGCCCGTGGGTTGACGATACCGAAATGCTCAACGCCGCGGAAAGAGCCGGCCTCATGGATTTTATCCGCTCTCTCCCCGAAGGTGTGGAATACCCGGTAAGCGAAGGGGGAAATACCCTTTCAGGAGGTCAGAGACAGGCTCTTTCTGTAGCCAGAGCCATCATCGAAGAGCCCCGGTTACTGGTCCTGGATGAACCTACCAGTGCTATGGATTTATCCAGTGAAAGAAGACTGCTGAAGTGTCTGAAGGAATATCTGGCTGAAAATTCTGAACGCACACTGATTATTGCCACTCACAAAAGGTCGGTGCTCGGACTCGTCGACCGAATCATCGTTATGGAAGGCGGGCGGATTATTGCCGATGGCCCGAGAGATTCCGTCTTGAAGAACAGTCCTTACGCGCCACTGAGCGAAACACAGCCGCGTTCCGGTAACCGAACAGGACCACAAAGCGAAGACGATATCGCACTACCCGGATAAAACCGATACCCATCCAAAAATGATTTCCTCAGCTCCACCCGAACAACAGGACAAGCGCGCCATAGGCCGTGAAGAACTCGACTACGTCAAAGACGCCCGAACCGCATTGCATGGCGACAAAATCAGAGGTGCCAACCTGCTTCTGTTTTTGATTATGGTAATGATTATCGGCTTCATCGTATGGGCGGCCCATGCCGAAATCGACGAAGTAACAAAAGGTGAAGGAAAGGTGATTCCCTCTACTTCCATCAAAACTATACAAAACCTCGAAGGAGGAATCGTCGCGGAAATTTTAGTCAAAGAAGGACAAAAGGTGAAAACCGACGATGTCCTGATCCGAATCGATGATACCAAACGAAATTCCAACTACCGGGAAGTCCTCGCAAGACAGGAAGCTCTCCGCGCGTTATTGGCGCGCTTAAGTGCAGAAGCAACAGGCCGTGATACGGTCATCTTCAACGAAGATATCGAGCAAAAAAGACCCGATTTGATCAGACGGGAAACCGCCCTTTTCGAAAAGCGAATCCACGAACGGGACAGCCAAATCGAAATTGTCCAGAAAAGCCTCGACCTTGCCCGGGAAGAACTGACCATGACAGTTCCTCTGGTGCAGAAACGAATCGTTTCACGGGTTGAGCAGCTTCGGCTCGAAAGAGACGTCAATGAACTCGAAGGTAAGTTAAAGGAACTCATCGGCGGCTTTCAACAAAAGGCAATGGAGCTTCGCAATGAGGCTCAGGCGGAGCTGGAAGGACTCAACGAATCGATAAAAGGAGGTGCAGACGAAGTTCGCAGGGCCGTGGTTCGCTCGCCTGTGGCCGGTATTGTAAATAAGATATATGTATCGACTATCGGTGGCGTTATCGCTCCGGGAGAACCCATTGCTGACATTGTTCCGGAGGACGATACCCTCGTAGTCGAAGCGAAAATCAGTCCGGCTGACATTGCCTTCCTTCACCCTGGTCAGAAAGCGGTGCTCAAATTCACCGCCTATGATTTTTCAATATACGGCGGACTCGACGGCGAGGTTATGCATATCAGCGCGGATACCATTCAGGATGAAATCGATCAGGAGCACTACTACATGATCAAAGTCCGGAATACCGGGGGAAAACTCGTTAAAAACGGCAGGGAACTATCGATTATTCCGGGGATGGTAGCCAGTGTCGATGTCCTTACCGGACGACGAACCGTATTGCAATACCTGACTAAACCATTCCACCGGATGAGATTCAACTCGCTGCGGGAAAGGTAGTCCCGTCAAAGCAATTCCCGGATTGCCTCAATATACTGTTTCAGGCTGTCTTTCGGATCGATATGATTTGATTCCTCAAGAAGCTTGAGAGCCTCTTTGTATTGAAATCTGTTCACCAGGATTTTTCCGTGGGCAAACAAAGCCGCCGCCCTGTGCTCAGGAACAACCGCAGCCTGTTCGAGTAACACAATGGCATCGTCCTGCCGGTTCTGCTCTTCCCGAAACTTAGCCAGCAGCATAAGGGCGTCACCATCAAGAGGGTCTTTCGACAGGAGAGCTTCGACACGTTTCGCGCCGGCTTTCGAGTTCC
The DNA here is from genome assembly GCA_029213025.1 of Verrucomicrobiales bacterium. Lineage (GTDB taxonomy): Bacteria > Verrucomicrobiota > Verrucomicrobiia > Verrucomicrobiales > DEV007 > Arctic95D-9. The sequence goes on along the minus strand of JARGOZ010000078.1, from coordinate 2,408 downwards.
CGGTCTCGAGTTCCGCAATTGCCATGGTTCGCTGATAGATTGAGTAATATTTGATATTCTCCGGTTTCTCAATTTCCTCGAAATAGACTTCGAACAGCTTTTCCCCCAGAGTTTTTGCCAGCGCCCACTTGCGGTGATTATTCAACAGCCCCAGACAACCCACTGCAGCGGCCAGGTCCACTCCCTTTGTTGCGATGGCCGAGGTAAAATTTTCCATCGCGGAATCATACAACGACTGTCCCATATACATTTGACCGAGATAAACCCGGTTCGATGGTGCCAATTCCTTGATCCTGTCAGCCATTTCAAGATGGGCTATCGCCTCGACCGGCTTTTCAGTCTGGACAAGGGTATTGGCCCGGTTAATCCAAAGATATACATCCGACGGGAATTTTTCGATCAACTCGCCGTAAATCGCCGAAGCGTGGGCGGCATCGCCAATGGCCTGCAAAGTATGGGCTTCACCCAGTTTCCACTGTATCTCATCCGGCATCGTCACCTGCGCCATTCGGTAGGCGGAAAGCGCCGCCTGAAGGCGTTTTTTCTGAGTATGACAAAATGCCAGAAGTCCGTAGGTCAGACCCTCCTGAGAACCCAGTTCCACCGCCCGTTTCAGATGCGTTTCCGCTTCATCGTATTGCTCTTTCTGTATCTCCAGCATCGCGACATTCCGGTGGGCATCGCGAAAATTCGGGAACAGCGCAATTGCTTTATTATAGTAATCAATCGCCACATCCTGGTTCCCCTCTTCGTAATGAAAGTTTCCCAGCGAGAACAGGATCGCCGGGCTTTCCTCGGAAATATCGGAGTCGAGCAACTTCTGGATCGCAGCAGGCCGGTCCTCTTCCGCCATCAACTTTGCCGCCTCGGCCAGATAAAACGATTCATCCTCATTGATAAGCGGTTCGATTTTTGAATCGATACCGTAGGAAGCGGTATAGGCTTTTCGAAAGGCCTCACTCTTCCAGAGAGCATCGATAGGTAGAGGTTCATTTCCACTTAGCAGGGAAACAGGAAGAAGGAAGGCTATAGTCAGTGCGAATCGGTTCATGGACGAAGTACCAGGGGCCAGTTAAATACCGCATTTACAACCCTACCGTCTTTTTTCGGCGGCGAAAACCTGGCCCGTTCTGCAAAAGCTTTCGCCATCGGAATGAAGTCGGGATGACTGCTGGAAATCACACGACGGATGGTAACTCTACCCACCGCATTGATCAGCACCTCCAGAGTTACTTTCCCCTCTGCGTCGCCGCTGCGCTTCCGGCTGGCGGGAAAGGTGACGCTCGGGCGGTTCAGCAATCGCGGCTGGCCATCCAGATCGGTAGACGCATAGAGACAGCGGGCCTTCATTTGCTGTGCCGGGGTAAAGTCGGCTGGTTTCATCATGATCTCGAGATTGTTCTCCTGCATCACCGCTTTCACCGGGGGCGCTGTGTCATTTACCGACAAATCCAGCATCGGCAGTTCCATAGTTTGCGGGGGTGGAGGCGGAGGAGTAGGCTGCGACTCCGTCTGCGGCGGAGGAGGCGGCGGCGCCGGCATGGATACCGGATCGATCCCTTCCACCGAACGCAACGTAAGAACTTCCTCCTCGTCCCCCAACCACTGGGACACCACCAGAAAAACAACGAACAGGCCTGTTATACCTACGGCCGTAAATACCCGGCCAATTCGGCCGAGCCACGTCAAACTTTGCTCTACAGGAGGATTCATCAATTCTTCACTGTGGAAATAAATACTTTCGCGGCCCCTGCCATTTTCGCCTCATCAAGGACGGACACTGTAGTTTCGGTGGGCGTCAAACGATCTGCCTGAATGATGACCGGTTGTTCCTGCTGACGCATCAAACGACTGACCGTAGAGCGAACACCACCGACCCCGATTTCGTTACCACCGTAGAAAACTTTGCCCTCCGGGGTGATGCCCAAAAGTATACTGTTTTTCTCGAGATCCCGTTGCGTGGCTGCACGCGGCTTATCGATATCCACACCTGTTTCCTCTACAAATACGGTAGTGACAATAAAGAAAATCAGCAGGATGAAAACGATATCGATCAGCGGTGAAATGTTAATCTCACCGCTTTCCGTCTGAGTTTCGTGATATCGCTGGAATCGACCGGCCATTTAACAGGGTACGGTTTCGGATTGTACAGGGTACAGTCCGTGACTGTACAGGGTACAGTCTGTATTTTGGTGAAAGTTTATCTCTATCATTTCAATATCTCCGCTGCTATGCGCCGGAAAATCAATTCACATTGATTCAGTCGGCTTTTTAAAATTGTGCACACTACAAAGGAAGGCACAGCAATGATCAGCCCGGTCTGAGTTGTAATCAGAGCCTCCGATATACCGCGGGATATTGTTTCGATCGGGGCCGTGGCTGTGGACGAAGCCATCCCCTGAAAAGTA
>JARGOZ010000320.1 GCA_029213025.1 Verrucomicrobiales bacterium | reverse complement strand
TGCGGGATCTGCAGATCGAATAGGGCATAAAGCAAAACATCGTTCCTGCCCCCCACAATCACCTGTCTCCACCGCGCCCAATCCAGTGCGGATCAAAGCTACTATTGCCATCCACTGACTTTAGCTGACGGAAATCACCACAGCCGGGTGAAATAAGCCGTTTCCGGGTCTGCTACCTCTATTTTCAATAGAGCAGATTCATAGCTAACTTCTGTGGCCCGGAAGAATCCAATAGATCAAACAAATCGGAATTCGCTTTCCAACTATTTGTCTGTCCCCGTTTTATGCGGCGGCCACTGGGGAGAACTCCGGGTCCTGCGCGATCTGCAGATCGAATAGGGCATAGAGCAAAACATCGTTCCTGCCCCCCCCAATCACCTGTCTCCACCGCGCCCAATCCAGCGCGGATCAAAGCTACTATTGCCATCCAAAAGCTTTAGCTGACTGAAATCGTCACAGCCGGGTGAAATAAGCCGTTTCCGGGTCTGCTACCTCTATTTTCAATAGAGCAGATTCATAGCTAACTTCTGTGGGCCGGAAGAATCCAATAGATCAAACAAATCGGAATTCGCTTTCCAACTATCTGTCTGTCCCCATTTTTTCGCTGTCCCCATTTTTTCGCCCATTTTTTCGGGTGCTGATAGATGATAACACAATAGACGAGATCCAAAATCGGAAAACTGGTAAAAAACTCCAAGTGGCACCACTTGCCAGCTGCGATTTGATATGCCTTTGCGGAGTCAACTGCTCCCAACCGTTCCATCAGAGTTCATCCAATAGTTGTCCCCAATGTCGAAGTCATAGGAACCCTCGGTCCTCCACCATGCGACATCCTGCTTCAATTCGCGTCGTTCCGATGACGAGAATGCATTGGGATCGTTCAAGAATTTCAGGTACCTCTTGGGCATAGATCGGATACCATACGGCTTACCAGTGACCTCAAACTCTTGAACAAAAATAGGTGCAGCAACCGCAATAACCAACGCCGCTCGACCTTCCCATTCGTCAATATCCGCCAAATCCTCGTGTCTAATGTATAGGCCGTCCTCGTCGAAGTAAATGTTAACTAAATGCGCTGCGATAACCAGTTCGCCGACGCCTGTTATCCCGGTGATCCACCCATAATGCTTGTTCGGTTGCAATTGGTAGGTCTTCATTTACCGGCATATCGTCTGAGGTGTGGTAGCGGTGGGGGAATTCAAGTGGCAAACAAGGAAACGGTTGGGCTGTCCTGTCGCCTAAAAAAATCGCAAGTACTACCGCTTACCACCACCGTTTTGTTCTGCTCTTTTTTGTTCCCCAGATTCGCAAGTGTAAACAGACAAAGAAATGCGACGACGTGGGCGACGAAAAATGGCTCTATATGCTGTCTAAAACCACCTGCCATTGCCATGAAAAGATAAAAAAACGCTCCACCCAGCCAAGCCCAAAGTATCGACTCTAGCGATGTTGACATAGCATACTTTCCGACCAGCCAGATAATGACGCCCAATAGAGGCAACAACAACATCGATGTCCACGGTTCCTTACTACGCGTGAGTGATGTGATCGGAATGGAGAGGTAGCCGCCACCAATGATGACCAATAGAGGGATGGCAACTATTATTGCGGGATCAAATTTCTTAGTCATCGGTGCAGGCAATCCTTAGCAGAACATATCGTTTAACTGCAAAAATGTCGAATACTTCCAAACTCCTTTATAGCCCGCATTAATGTCGGATAAGTACGGATTATAATTATTATAAAGCCTCACGCCTGATAACTCCGTTATTTGAGCAAACATTGATGTCTCATAACTCCGCTATTTGCGTGAAAAGCTGTGTGAAAACGCAGGGAAACCGAAAGAATTCCTACCCGGGGAAGAGCGATGCTCAAAATCGTGCCTGATAACTCCGCTGTTTTGTTGGCGATGATGAGAGGAGATTGATCATGCAGCTCGTAGCTGTGAATCTCAAGAATGCGGGCATGATCTTTCAAGTCGTCATGCCATTTCTTTATAAAATTGCATTTCAACTCAAGAACAGCGCTCCACTTTACTAAAGCCCAATAATTCCCGAAGAAGTCAGCGAGAATCCCTAATAACTCTTCGCAAATATCACCCGGCCTTCAGCATCTTTGCCGGTGTAGATACATTTACCTTTCGCCTCTCCGCGAATCGCCGGATCTTTCGGTATACAGCGAACCGTGACACCCAGCTCAGTCTGCAGCGTCTTTTCGTCCTCGGCGGAACCGGCCCAGCGAACGAGAGCGAACCCGCCGTGGATCTCCGGTTTGTCAGGATTTTTCGGAGTAAAGAATTTCCGGAACTCATCCATGTCTTTGATCTCGACGGTATGCTGATCGCGAAATTCCGTGGCTCTCGCCAGCAGGCCGTCCTGGATTTCCTGCAACATATCGACAATACCGGAAACAGCTTCGTCGCCGGGGATAAATGCTTTTTCTTTTGGTCCGCGATCTCTGCGGGACAGAGCCACGCTACCTTTTTCGATATCGCGGGGACCGATCTCGATGCGGACCGGAACGCCCTTTTTGATCCATTCCCAGTTTTTCGTGCCGCCGCCGATATCCCGACCGTCGATCTCGACTTCGAGTGGTGAACCGTGGAAAATCTGCCCCTTCAATTTGGCCGCAAGATCTTCGCACACCGGTAATACCGTGTCGCGATGCTCCGGCTTCGGAGTCACTGGTATGATGACAACCTGAGTCGGTGCCACACGCGGAGGAAGAACCAGCCCGTCGTCATCAGCATGAGCCATCAGCAACGTGCCAATCATCCTCGTGCTAACGCCCCAGCTGGTGGTCCAGGCATGCTCGCGCTTGCCCTCGCGGCTTTCGTATTCGATACCGGCTGCTTTGGAAAAGTTCTGCCCGAGAAAGTGGGACGTCCCGGCCTGGATTGCTTTGCGGTCCTGCACCATCGCCTCGACGGTGAAAGTGTTGAGCGCCCCGGGGAACCTCTCGGCCTCGGTTTTCTCACCGGGAATCACCGGAATCGCGAGATGATCCCGGAGGAAGGTTTCGTACACCTCGTGCATTTTGTGAGTTTCCTCGATCGCTTCCTCTTTGGTTTCGTGAGCGGTATGGCCTTCCTGCCAGAGGAATTCCGCCGTCCGCAGAAAAAGACGCGGACGCATTTCCCAACGCATCACATTGGCCCACTGATTGATCAGAAGCGGCAAATCACGATAACTCTGCGTCCAGCGGGCAAACGCCGCACCGATAATGGTTTCGGAAGTCGGACGAATCACGTAGGGCTCGGTCAATTTCCCGGACGGTACCATTTTGCCGTCGGCATTGAGTTCAAGTCGGTGATGGGTAACGACGGCGCATTCCGTAGCGAATCCCTCCACATGAGTCGCTTCCTTTTCCAGATAACTGACCGGAATCAGGAGAGGAAAATAGGCATTTTTGTGGCCGGTGTCTTTGAACATCCGGTCGAGCTGCTGCTGCATTTTTTCCCACAACCCGTAGCCCCACGGTTTGATTACCATGCATCCACGAACTTCTGAGTTCTCAGCGAGATCCGCATTGCGGACCACCTGCTGGTACCACTCGGGAAAATCCTCTTCCCGGGTCGGGCTGATTGCGTTTTTTTGTCCTTTCGCCATGATTCCAATCTGGTTTATAAACCGGCCACGATCCTACGCTGAGAATCGGCGAAATCCAGTGATTTGAAGGAGAATGCCCGGGGAATCCCTACAGAGCCTAAACTGTACCGACGTCGACGCAAAAAGCATCCCAAAGGGATTCTGCAACAAAGCCCGGGGTTGCGACAGCTACCCCGGGATACCATGAT
>JARGOZ010000077.1 GCA_029213025.1 Verrucomicrobiales bacterium | reverse complement strand
GGAAGCCCTATCGGGCTCGCCCGCCTCCTTCGAACGGTGTGGATATTGTCCCAGGGTTATCGAATACCTCGGTGGGGATTCTTTGGAGAACACAACCTGTTCCTTTATCGCTTCCTGCGATTCCAAAGACCCTCGCAAAATAAGGAAACATCCATTAGACGAACTCGACTACCTCCTCGATGAAGGCACCTCGCTGGCCCGGTCCCTGGAAGACTCCGAATCGGTGTTAATGCATCTCGATATTGAATATGTCAATTTCGATGATCCTGCTTCACCGTTTACCGATCCATGGCACGCTTTCTCTATCCAACAGCCTGTGGTAAATGTTATCGAAGAACTGTTAGTCAAATGGGGAATTCGTCCCCTTCACCTGATTACCGGGCGGGGGCATCACTTTGTCTGGCGGGTTCCCAAAGGGTCTGCGTCCGAACGTGAATTGGCCGATTTGGTGATCCCCAATCAAACGGAACCGGGTGTTTCGCCCGCAGAAATTGTTTTCGACGGCACCACGCTGATCATGGAGTATTTCGCGAACGAAATCCGTTCCCTCTCCACCACGCGTTGCGAAATACCGGTGGAGATGACAGCCGTCCACGTGGGTCCGGGTCGAAAAGGTATCAGAGAAATGGTATCTATTGATATATCTGAATATGGCGACCCTCTCAGCTCGCGAATGATCAGAATACCCTTTACGGCGTACCGAAAACCGTGGATGAGCGGTATGATATCCGAGATGGGTCTGGAGGGCCAAATCGGCCATTTTGTTACTCTTCCCCTTCACGAAATGGATGCCATTCAATGCATCAAATGCCGACAGGACATCCATGACATCGCCTCATTGGCCAAATGTGCCAGTGTGATTATCCCGGACCAGGAATCCGGAACACGCCGCCTCATCCAGGCTTATCGAAATTCCACACTTCGCCAAATTCATGCCGAATATTACGAAGACGCACTGCTAACAGAAGATCAAATTTACCAACTCTACGGCGATTCCTGTCTCTCGGATGTTCCCGGATGCGTTGTCCACGCATTTCTATTCCCGAATGAAATTCTCCTGAAACCCGCCATGATGCAGCTCGTTACAAGGTGCCTTTTAGCTAATGGCATGCGCTCCCGCCACATTGCAGGTGTAATTGCGGCGAAGTTTTCCAATCCCTGCTACAACTGGGGAAGTGCCTGGGAAAACTACAGCCCGCAGCGCAGGGCCGAATTTTATGTGCGCCTGTTTTCCTCTCAAATCGCGCTGGGAAACGATCCCCTGATTGATTTCAATTGCATGTCTCAGCAGGAAAAAGGCTTCTGCTGGCCCTCCGGTTCGGACTGCAATCTCAATCCCTGGTATCGCAAATTGAAATCCAGACCAATATAGATTTTATGACAGACTGGCCATACGGAATATCCACAGGGTGCTTTTACAAAACGCCATTCGAGGAATCCCTGCGATACATTCGGGATGGCGGGTTCACCTTAATCGAAGTGTGCTCGTATCCTGAACATCTTGATTGTCACAACCTGAAACAGGTCGCTGAAGCCGCTAATGCTGTCGACAGGATGGGAATTGAACCGTTCTCCCTGCACGCGCCTTTCGCCGACAATATCGATATAGCTTCGCTCGACAGAGAAGTCCGCAAACACTCGATTCGGGAGATGATGGTAGCGTGCGAAGCCGCAGCAACTCTCGGTGCCAGGCAAATTGTCGTTCACCCCGGTCCGGAGAAAGAAGGACGACCGGTATCGTCAGAATGGTACGACCGGTCCCACAACGCTGCCGACTCGCTTAATCAGGTCGCTGAAAGGTGCCGTGAACTGGGCATCTACCTCCTTCTCGAAAATATGTTACCCCACCTGATGTTCGGCCATATCTGCGACATGCTTTTTTTGCTCGGTTCGATCAATAATACTATGCTGGGGACCTGCCTCGACACAGGTCATGCCTACTTATCCGGAGATCTCCATACCGTAGTTCACAAACTTTCCGGGCATTTGAAAATGATCCACGCCAATGACAATCGGGGCGACCGGGACGACCACCTCCCCCCCGGCGATGGCGATATCGATTGGCAGGCCCTGATCCATCAACTTCGACACTACCGGTTTCAGGGAACAATCATCCTCGAACTGAATGGCAACGGAACCCCGGATGAGATTATGGACGGTGCGAGAAGATCCAGAAAATATCTACGCCAACTATGCCGTAAAGCGGAGATGTTCGATCAGGAATGGGGCAAAAACAGGTAGACCAAACTCCACCTGAGCAATTTTCCTATTGTTTAGTGAGAAAGAAAAAGAGCTGTATCGCCGCGCTCAAACATACTTTTAGTAAAACTGCCGACAAACTGGTCTTTGAAAAACTTTTTGGAGTGGATACCCGCCACAATCAGGTTAACTACGCCAGCTAATTCCTGATCGACTACATCGTAGATTTCACCGTTCACCGCTTCGGTTTCCAGATTCCGTATCCCATGGGATCGAAGGAAGGCAGAAGCATTTTTCAAAAGAAAATCCGCTTCCTCCTGCTTCTTCCCGGCAACCACTATTTTGATTTTGCAATCGTAGGGCTGAACAAAGGTCGCAAAATCGTGAAGTGCCTGAGCGGAGCCAAGACTGCCATCAAAAGTGACAAGGACCGACTCTGGTTTTTCAAAGCCTTTCGCAGGAACAGCTAATATCGGTATGATGGTTCGATCCAACAGGCAGTCAAAACCTTCGATCGATTCCTTCCGGGTTTCAAAGTGAAACGAGGTCTTCACTCCCACCACTATCAAATCGTGAAAAATCGCTGACTCCAGAAGCTTTTGCGCCGGAATGCCTTCGTATTCCGTTTCGAGATGAGCCACCCTCATCTTCTCACAAGTTTCCTCAAACCTCTGCAAACAATCCTTCAGAATTTGCTCAGCGTGATTTTTTTTCTTTATCACGGTTTCCATCACGCCCGGATAGTAGGGGCCAACCGCCGGGACAAGACTGGACCGGATTTCCTTCGAGTCCAAAACGGCCACTCCCGAAACCTGCGAACCATGAAGGCGGGCGATGTGACAGGCGCTTTCGGTGGCAGCCTGAGCGTAAATCGTGGGGTCGATCGGAACAAGGATTCGCTTAATGGTATCTTTCATCAATGACAACTTATCCCCGCAATCTCCAGTGACTCTTCTTAAATTGCTCATTGAAACGCGAAAGTTGTCTATTCAAATGGCGCTCGAATTAAGCCAATCCACGGGCAGCAATCCGAATCTTTGCAGTGAAAACTGAAGATAGTAGAACCCACAGACATGAACTTTGACACTCTTTATATCATCTCAAACAATCGAAGGATAAGAGCGTTTTTCAAAGAATCAGACGATGTAGTCGTTTCAGAAAATCCGGGCCGTTTCCACGAATTGGAGCTGGAAGAACATATCAGAACGCCTGATGCGGGAAACTCATCACCTTCCGACCGGGATGGTCGCTTTGAGAAAGGTAACGCCATAGACCGTCCCCAGGGATACGCATCGGGATAAAGGCATGAGTTGGTCCGGGAGCAGGAAAAAAGACAACAACAGAAAATTGCCGAAACAATCAACGGTATTGTCCATAGCCATGAGAACATCCCATGGAGACTGGTAGCTCCTGCTCCCCTGTTGAATGCACTCGATCATTTTCTTGATGCGGAAGTGAAAGAAAACCTGCTGAGTACCGAAAGTGGCGACTGGACAGGTTTCGATATAGAAGAAATGAAGAAGAGGATTAATTCATTGTAGGCTCGTCAAAAATTATTATGGATGATAGCGAAACAGCTCGCAAAGTTCTGAATAAAGAAGTGATCGGTGATAAGATCGCGCTCTTAACCACGGCCGGAGCGCATGGTCAACCGCATGCCACGTGGATGGCTACTTTCGCATTTCACAACGGAAATGAGATTATAACATTGTCCTCGCCGGACAGTTTAAAGGTGAAAAACATCGCCAAAAACCACCATGTTGAATGGCTGTTCACATCATCGGATTTCACATATCTGATTTATTTTACCGGCAAAGCGAAGCTCAACCACGATCCAAAAATCATGAAGCAGCACTGGAATCTGCTTCCTGATAAAAGCCGTGCCTATTTTTTGGAAGGCTATAATTCGCCGCCGGGATTTATCACGATATGCACATCGATAGAAAAAGCAGTCCTTTCCATACCAACCGAATCCAGATCTGTTGAACTGGATGTCGCAACGATTTTGCAGCCTGCCGACTAATTGGCCAGCCTGTGAGCCATACTAAGCAGATTCGGAGGAATGCTTATAACCCGGGCAACGATATCAATGAGTTGCACAGGAACCCACCTGCCCGACTGCGAAAGAACAGCAAACGACTCCCGTCCAGCCAATAATTCATCCACAGCGATTGTGATCATTTCAAAGGCGTTCAGACGATCGGCGACAGTGGGCGACCCGCCCCTCTGCACATGGCCCAGAACGGTGGTACGACACGCCATTTTCAAACGGGATTCGATGACTTCCGTGAGCATCTGTGCGCCGCCGTCCACAGCTTCAGAAACGATCGCAGTGAGATAAGTTCTGCCGTTTTCGATCTCTCCCCGAAGCCGGTTTTCAATAGCCGTAATATCAAATTCCACTTCGGGAACCAGGCAAACTTCGGCACCGGAAGTTAATGCCGTGATAATAGCCAGATAACCACAATCTCTACCCATCGTTTCCACTACAAACGCCCGGTGAAATGAAGACGCGGTGTCTCTGATGCTGTCGAGGCAGTGTCTGATCACATTTAGCGAGGTATCAACCCCCAGCGCCATTTCGCTGCCGTAGACATCGTTATCAATCGTCGCAGGTAATCCGACAACGGATACTCCACATTCCCGTCGAAGACATTCCAGTGCAAGAAAGGATCCATTTCCGCCCAACACTACCAAACTGTCGATTTGGTGACGCCGCAATTGTTCAGCAGCAACCTTTCTAATCTCCGGGTCGTGAAATTCAGGAAAACGGGAACTGCCCAGAATTGTGCCACCCCGATAGACGATTCCGGATACATCGTGATACCCAAGGGGGGTAATGTCTCCCCGGAAAAGACCCGCCAGCCCCATATTGATTCCATATGGTTCCAACCCGCGTGCCGTAGCGTATTCAGTGAACTGTTTTACGGCGGGATTCATACCTGCACAATCACCTCCCGAACAGAGGATAGCCACACGTTTCACTGTAGTATTGTTGATCATCGCATTGGTTGAGAAACAAGGGTGGACCGGGTATTTCCCTTCACCCGCAATTCATTTCTTCCCGGTCGAATTCATCTCAAATATTCTGCCTCAGCCAATCTACCAACTGGGCAGCCATCCTCGCCCCGGTAGCCCGCGCCACCTCCTGACCATCTTTGAGAATAGCAAAAGCGGGAATTCCGCTGATACGGAATTGGCCGGCGACATCCTGAAGCGCTTCTGTATTTACTTTCACAAACACGGCCTGACCGGATGTCATCTGTGCCCCTTTGCTGAACTCCGGTCCCATCATTTGGCACGGCCCGCACCAAGGCGCCCAGAAATCGACAACTACAGGCAGCGGACTTTGTTTTACCAAATTCGCAAAGGCAGCCGAGGTTCCCATATCGAACGGCAGTGAAATTTTTGGCAATGCCGCTTTGCAGGATCCACAACGGCCTTCCGCATCAAGTTTCGAAAAGCCGATCCGGTTATCCGTGCCGCACTCCAAACAAGATAGAATCACCCCCTTGTCATCACAGTTCAATGTCTCACTCATAATTTTACAGTAGCACGATAGCGAAAAACTTCTTTCAGGATGAAAACCCGGCTTTCACTGCGAGAACCGAACAATCCGATCCTTCGAGAACTTTCTGTGCAGTCGATCCAGCATACCGGTAAAATTGATGCCCCCGCCCCACAAGGCCGATGACTATCAAATCAGCGCCAATCTCTGTCGCATACGAAGTAATGCCTGCATGTGGATCGAGCGTCTTCCGGATCGTGAAACTGGCATCCAAACCTTTTAGATCTGACAGATCCTCCTCGATCCATTGATCAAAGGTATCGACCAGACCGGCCAGATATTCATCTATATCGTTCGAGAAATCCCCGGGATTACCAAAGTTCTCCCAGTTCGGGGAAAAAATATGAATGACATAGAGCGGACATCCCTCCGCCACCGCCAGCGAGGCGGCTTTCCTCAATGCAGTCCTCGAGTTCGGGGAGAAATCTATGCCTACCACAATTTTGCGGAAAGGACCGTCACCCTGCGTTCTCACAAACATCACATCCGTTGACCCGTCACCGAGGCAGGCCTTCGCCAGATAACCGGCCGAATGACCTCCATTCTCTTCACCGATTCCTTTCATCCCGATGACAAACAAAGCCGGCTCAAGACCCGAAACCAACTTCGTCAGTTCCGAAAATGGATGCCCTGTGCTGACATGAATTTTTATATTTTGCTTAACGAAATCCAACTCGTCGATCCATTTTTCGAGGCGTGATTTGCGCCCGGCAATAAGTGCATCCTTTTGACCAGGCAGCCACCGGCAAAAGGTCTCCATTTCCTCATCGTATATATAGTTAACGGCATACACTTCGGCCCCGGTCGTGGCCGCGATACGGACTGCTTCTGCGAGGGCGTGACTACTGACAGAGGAGGAATCGACGGCAACCACGATCGGGCCTTTTTCCAGGCCATTGCCAATCACTACAACATCATCCTGAGTTTCTTCCATGCCATAGCAGAGGGTAGAATGTCCGGTTGCGCCATCTTCCCTTTGCCGAAATACGCGCATCAATTGCCATCGTACCCTGTTGAATCGCGGTTTCGTACAGGGTACAATGCGGGACTCAACAGGGTACAATCAGCCGCCGTTACCAGCCCCGTTGGCTCTACGCCAAAATGTGCCGCGAGCACAACAGGACATGCGTTGCACACACAATTCGATTGATTAAAGATATTCCGCAATGACTGATTCCTCTGCGAACTCGAAAAAAGGGCGGGTCAAATTTCGACACACCTCTGAAAGCAGGGGTGACCATAACTCAGCCGCCTGAAACGCATGCAGATTACCAATTCCCGAATTCCTCAATCAAAGGCCGTTATTTTCAAACGACGCCTGGTCAGTACCATTGCTCTTTGGGGCATTGTCGGGCTCTCGCTCGCGTTGAAGAGTGACTGGATCTTCTTTATACTGATTTTGGCGATTTCGTTGGGAGGACTTCTCGAATACTTCAGCATGCTCCCCCGGGTGGGACACCGCCGGTTTCGCCGACACTCCCTGCTGTTCGGCTTTATCTATATTTCAGCTCTATTCGCGATTTCGCTAAAATTCGATTCCCCCGGCTACCTCGCGTTTGCAGATTCCTTTGCCATTTTCGCCCTCTTGTTTACAATCGTCGTCACCCAAATCAGAAAACCGCTCGAAGGCATTCTGTCTCTGGAAGAAATACTCGTGGCCGTGTTTGGCTATATCTATATCATTATCCTGTTCGGATTTGTTTCCAAGATCTATCTGCTGCCTCCCGGCGATTCCGGCGGAAGTCCGCTATTCTATCTCATTTTTCTTTGTGTGGTGACCAAATTCACCGATATGGGAGCCTATGCAATCGGATCGCTATTTGGTAAACACAAAATGGTGCCGAACATCAGTCCCGGTAAAACCTGGCAGGGCTTCGGCGGATCCCTCCTCGGTTCTCTGGTTGCCGGATTTGGCTGCTTTTGGCTCTTCGGCGACAAAATACCGATCATCGAATCCACACACGTTGTGATTCTGTCACTGGTTCTCGCATTGGCAGCCGTTCTGGGCGATCTCGCAGAGTCAATACTCAAGCGAACTTTGGGAGTAAAAGACTCCGGCGCCCTGTTTCCAGGAATCGGAGGCATCCTCGACCTGATCGATTCATTACTCTTTACAGCCCCGGTGCTATACCTCTACCTGTTCCTTTTTCGATAGAGAACCCTCACACAGATTGCTCATCTTTTACGGCGATCGCATGATCCGAGATCATATGGATATCGCAATTTTCCGCTGCGAAAAGATTGTTCCAGGCCTGTAATCGTGTGGCTCGCCTCTCCTCCGCATCGTTGAAGCTTTCCGCTTTGCGGTCGAAGGCTTCGCAATCGAGAATCACCTGATAAGGGCGGGAATTTTCCGGCAGGTCGCCGGCCAGTTTTCTATAGAGAGCCAGGTGGGTTTCCTTTTCCGGTGTGGAGGCAAAATTGAAAAGCAACATCGGCTGCAGATTCTTCGGAATCTCTACCTCTGCTTCCTCCTCATCCCCGAAGGTAATGACATCTTTCCACTGAATCGAAACCGGTCTGCGGAAAATATCTTCCATATAGGTACGGATCCCCTGCACTACATTATCCCCGGCCTGATGGGCATAGGGGACGATAACAATGCCAAGACTGTCGCCGGTCGCCAGCGCGAGCACCCTGTCAAAGTAGGCGGGAGAAATATCGCGAAACGCAATCTGCCGGTCTTTCGCGAGAGATCGGAAATGCCACAACACAGCGAGCAGTAAACGGGGAATCAGCACGAAGAGCATGACCGTAACGGCATACCAGTGAATCCAGCGCGCGGCATTTTCGCCGGTAGGATTGTTTTTGATATTCAGCTCATCCAATTCAGCCCCGGTGGGAAGCCTGTCCCCGGTGATTTTCGAGGCAGGCCCAAGGACAACTTTCAGGAAAGGCTCAAGCTGGTCTCCGCTTTCAAAAAACGTGCTTTCCCAGTTCGCTTTGTATTCTTTCGCAATCCCTTTTACATACATGCCGGTTACGGCAGAGGCGGCGAGAACCAGCGCCGTGATATGAAGAGTCGCTTTCACCCTCGCGGATAAAGGCGGCAGATTGATTTGCCGCCACCGGCTTTGGAACAGGGCCCGGGCCCGAAATTCCAGGGAAGATTCGTTTTCCTCCTTTTTCATGATCACCGGAGGCGGGAACAAAGCCCGGCAAACCACACCGGAAATACCGGATGTTTCGCCGTCTTTGCGAAAAAAGACCAGGATCTCGCCGAGGTAAACGAACAAATTCCACACCAGAATTCCGATCAGCGGGAACTGCAAAATGTTGATATTCGGGTTCGAGCCCAGTTCATTAGTCAGGTAGCCGACTATACCGGCCACAAAGACGATAATAATCGAAAACAGGCTGAATTTGGAACGAAACGGACTTCCCCGCAGCCAACTGCGGTCGCCTTCGAGGCGAGGTTCAACCGTCCCGATTACACTGGAGGCTCTTTTGGCCAGGAAAGCGTTTTGTTTTGCAACGCCGGAATCGGTCGCCAGCGGAGCTCCGGCGGCGGCATCAGCAAGACGCTTCTCGCCGTCGGAAATGAGGCGACCACCGCTATCCGATTCCTCCAGAGCCTGGGCAATTACAATGTTTCGTATGTCAGACAGCTTCATCCGTGCGGTCGTAAGCATGGAGAGATTCAGGATTTCTGCAAGAAAATTGGCGGCCTGAGAAATTTCACTGCATACATAGGTTCCAACTATGACGTAAATCGCTCCCTGACCGTTAGAACAGCCCGCTATCCAGAACCTACATTGTTAACTGGAAATGAAATTAAACGCTTCAGCAGGCTGGTAATTCGTCCAATTCCCGTTACTTTACGACGTGAAATGGACCCAAACCTGACAGAACGCATGGAGCGACTCCTGATCCGCGAGGCGGATTTGGTGGAGAAATTCGTGCATGGTTCGGGGCCTGGAGGACAGAAGATCAACAAAACTGCCTCCTGCGTATACCTCCGGCATATTCCCACAGGAATCGAGGTTCACTGCCAGGAAAGTAGATCCCGGGATCGAAACCGCGAGATCGCCCGCGAACGCCTCTGTGAGCGTATCGAAGCGATGCGCAAAAAGCGCCTGCTCGAACGGGCTAAAATCCGCGCCAAAAAGCGATACGCCAAAAGGAAGCCCTCCGCCGCGACAAAGGCGAAAGTGAAACAGGCGAAACAAATCCGTTCCGACAAGAAGAAGAACCGCAAGAGGGTCGCGGTGAAAAAATTCGACGAGTAATCAGCATTTGATTTATCGGTAGCAATTCCGCACTCGTTGGTTGGAGTTTTGCGGGGGCATGTTAGAATCCGGGATTCCAATCTCCATTCACTTTGAACGTTAGCGATACTTTACTCTCCATCGAAGAGAATCTGACCGAAGGCCGGTTAGAATCTTTTCAATCCGCTAAAGCCAAAGCCGACGCGCTTCTAACTGAGCTTTCCCTACTAGAGAAAAGTTCCGACCCGGACGATCTGGCCCTGGCCGTTTCGGTACGCACCGCCAGCGGTCACGTTGAAAGGGCATTGGGTAATTGCAGGGAATCAGCGGATCAATACGAACAGGCGATTGCGACTCTGCAACGATGTTCCCGGGAAGTGATTACAAAGCGGGAAGCCAACCTGTGGACGTGTCATGGTCTCGCTCTGCTATCCGCCCACTCGCCGAAGGATTGGAAATCATCCATTCTCTCTTTTGATGAAGCCATAACAATCCGCACCAATACCCGGACCAGTGACGAAACCACTGGATGGGGGCTTAGTGCCGGATACCTCAACAAGGCGGATGCACTGAACAAAATCGGAGGTGAGGAAAATCTCGAGGAAGCTCTGAATTCGCTGGATCTGGCAATTGCTATATTAAAAGATTTCAATCTGGAGACCAACCAGGCATTTCGATCCCGCCTGGCCCTGGCGTGGATGAACAAAGGAAATATACTGGGCAGGCTTTCTCTCGACTACCCGCATGATTACCGTTCAGAGAGCCTGAATGCCTACCAAAGTGCCGTCGAAATTCTACGCAAAGGTCAGGTCGAGGAAAATACCGAATCCCGTCGAATGCTCGCCGTTGCGCTGTGCAATTGCAGCCGGGCCCGCGCCCAGCTCGAAAAAGATGTAGATAACGAACAGATTGAATTGGAGGCTCGCGAAACACTTACCCTGATCAACGAAGACGAGTTGGAAGATCCCGAAGTCGCCGCCCTCATGTTGACCACTCGAATCACTTTGTGTTTTTCCCTCGGTGAGAAAAGGGCAGATGAAATTACCGATATTGTCGAGGATGGCCTTCACCAAATCCACCCGCATACTTTTTCTTATCAAGACCCCAACGATGAGCTTCTCGGACATCTGTTTTGGTGTGGAGCAAATACCTATTTGAATCATTATCCACAGTTCCTTTCGGAATATCTGTTGGAGTTTCTTGATCCCGATACAGGAAATAATCACTTCGCCTTTTCCCGGGGCTGCCAGGAAGCCGCCGTTCGTGTTTTGTGGCAGGCAATCGCTACTTGTAAAAGTAGCGGGTTCGGCACCGGCGATGCTATAGAGAAAAAACTCAGCCGGATCGGCGAATGGCAGGAGTGCCGGGAACGGCTTGCCGAAATACGAAACCGATTCTTCACCACAGAACCAAAGGAGTGACACCGAATGACTCCGGTGCCACTCCAACTCGCTACATTTCCGCCCATTGGCGGAGAATATTGTGATATACACCTGTCAATTCGACGACCGATTTACGGGCGGCATCGTGATCGGCCAACTCGCCGTTCAAACGCTGGATCGACCGGTCCATATCAAATAGCAGAGACCGTCGTGAGTCATCCCGAATCATACTTTGAATCCAGAAAAAGGAACACAGGCGGGTTCCCGCAGTCACCGGCGTGACATGGTGGAGGCTGGTCGACGGATAGACAACCATCGAACCGGCTGGAAGCTTGACTCGATGCACCCCGTAGGTGTCCTCGACACACAACTCCCCGACTTCGTATTGATCAGGGTCTTCGAAAAACAAAGTCGCTGACAGATCCGTACGAATTCGCATAGGTGTGCCCGGAATTTGGCGGATTGCATTGTCGACGTGAGTTCCGAATGTCTGACCACCTGAATACCGATTGAACAGCGGCGGGAAAATCCGTAATGGCAAGGCGGAACTCAAAAACATCGGATTCTGGCCGAGGGCCCGGAGAATCATGTCACCCACCTTTTCAGCGGCCGGATGTCCTTCCGGAATCTGTTCGTTATTTTTTGCCATGGCTGACTGGTGTCCGGCCGTCACCCGGCCATCCACCCACTCGGCAGAATGTAATAACTCCTTCGCCTCAGCCAGCTGATCTTTGGTCAACAAATCGGGAACTGTAATTACCATTTTGTTTAATCGGTAGAGATTTACTTAAAACTTTATCGAAGTGGTAAACATTACCGACCGCCCGGCCCCGGGAATGAAGTGCCCGCCACTCATGCGATCAATAAACACTTCATCAGTGAGATTGGCTCCGTTCACCCGGAAAGTAATGTTATCATTCAGGTTGTAGCCTGCCATTGCATCCAGGGTCCAATAGGCAGGCGCTTCACGGGTTCCCGCAGTGGTGTTGAGACGCCGGTCGATAAACAACGGCCCGCCACCGAAAAAGAAGCCATTTTCAAGTTCGAAGTTGTTCCACAGACTGAAACTGTTTTCGGGGGTGTTACCCAATTCCCTGCCGATCCGGGCTTCATCAAAATCGTTAGTTACCTCCCCTCTCAGATGAGTGTAACTCGCATATACACTCCACCACGGGGTCACTTCACCTGCAGCGCCAAGTTCAAACCCTTCCACACGCTCTGCACCGGTAAGAGTATAGACAGTCGGGTCACCAGGATCTATATCGCGCACATTCGTTTTGTCGGTGCGGAACAGAGCTGCTATCAGGCTGAGGCGCTCGTCAAAGACATCCCATTTTGTTCCCAGCTCAAAGGCCTCCGCCCGTTCCGGTTCGACATCGAATGTCGCCGGATTTCTCCCTGCCTCAGTCAAAGTCACAAATTCGCCGGAGGGGTTAAACGATGTTCCCCAACCGAAATAGATACTTCCATTTTCCGCCGGCTTTACTACTACAGCGGCCCGCCCGCTGACCATATGATCAACCCGGTTCCGGTGCGGCGTAGGATTACCCGCGGCATCAGTACCCCTGGCGTTTGTTTCGAAGCGCTCATATCTAATACCTCCCGTGACCTCCAGCCAGTTGTTTACTTCGAGCGTGTCGAAAGCGTAGGCGGCAAATGTATCAGACTTACCAAACTGGTCACCGGTTCCGTCGCGAAAGAAAGTTCCGGGCACCGGATCGTAGGGATTCGGATTAAAATAGTCTGTAGAAACTCCAGGATCCGAAGTTCGACTGTAGCGATCGTACTCCTCCCGAATGATTTCCATTCCCAACACGGTATCGTGATGTATCTCCCCCGTGTCGAAAGACGCCATCAGATCGGTTTGGTTGGCTACAATCGAAGTTACCTCGTCCCGATCCTTCCGGTCCGATCGACGGACCGTTGCCGGGAATGCGAGATTATCAAACCGGGGCGGAGTCACCAGCGACAAACGGGTAGTCTGACCTATTCGGGTTTGATTCCGGAGTGTTACTTCATCGGAAAAGTCATGCTCGGCTCTCACTGTAAACATAGTTGCCTCGGTATCCTCAAAATCCCGGGAAACCACCCCGTAGAAATTGTCGAAAACAGATTCGGGAGCCGAGTCGATATATGGAGTTAGACGCGGATCGGTAATATTCGTCGGTGTCCAGGGAATCCCATAGTCCGGCAAATTATCTTCTTTCATGTGAAAGAAATTGATATGTAGTCGATTTTCACTCAATTCATCCAGACCAAACGCCAAAGCCCCGGCAATCCCCCAGCGCGAATCGTGGGCCGGCCCCCGGCCCGGTGTATTATTTTCGTGAATCATCGCATTCAGACGAAGGGCACTTCCTTCGATGCCTTCAATAGAGCGATTAATGTCTATCGTGCTTCTAAATAGATCATCCGTCCCGACCGATAAATCGGTATTCGTAAAGTCATCCAACTGCGCGGATTTACTTACCAGATTTATCGACCCACCTGTGGAACCACGACCGGATATTGACCCGGCCGGGCCTTTCGCTACTTCGACCTGTTCCAGATTAAATGGATCGCGACTGTATGCGCCGAGATCCCGAATCCCGTCGACAAAGAAGTCGGATCTGGCGGAGAATCCCCGAATCGACAAATTATCTCCCGGAGGTGCCCCGCCCTCCCCGGCCTGAATACTGATTCCGGATACATTCCTCAATGCATCGCGCAATGTCGTAGCACCCTGATCAGCGATTAGTTCGCCGGTAATAACCTGAACGGTCTGTGGGGTATCCAAAAGCGGTTGGGTGTATTTCGGCGAAGACAAAAGGTCGGCCTGGTAAAGTGTGTCGGTAATAATAGGTTCCGAATCGACAACGGGAGCGGCCGGAGGAGCCGGAACTTGTGGGGGCGCGGGTGCCGGAGCCGGAGTTACCCGTTGGACCGGGGCTGGTGCCGTGTTTTCCACCACAGTGGCCGGCAGAGACTCGGCTTCGGGTTCAGGTTCAGTCGGAGGCTCCGGCGCAGGCGCAGGCGTCGCCTCGACTTCCTGCCCAAATGCAGATCCGCCGGCCCATAAGGCAGTGACGGCCAGACCGCCCCGGAGATAATGCCCGGCAGAATTTCCGGAGCATATTTGTTTCACTTTCTTTCTTTTCATCGCGTCTATTTCTGTTTTTCGACTGAGAATGCGTTGATCCCCGTAGATTCACCGATCTACAACCATTGCACGCCGTTATTGGGACTCAGTATCATTTATGATTATCTGTATTTATGCCAGGGATCAGGAGTCGCAATTGGTTTCATCAGCGATTTTGCCAAAAAAATAGCGGTTGATTGATTTTATTAATCTTAACAGTTGGTCAATCTTTCCTATCCCCCGTAAACCCGACAGAAACGGAATTCATATCTTGTTGTTGCAGAGCAGCTTGTGGTAAATTCGACAGTAAATCCCGGACATACCGTGAAAACTGTAATCCACTAAGTTTCATGAAATTCGAATCGGAAGAGCGGCCGCAAAAGAGCACTATCGATGTGAAGAATTGATGATTTGCCGCCAACGCCAGGTAGCAGCGAGCTTTATTTGAGACGCAGTATCAACTTGTTTTGATTGATTATGCGTTACCGCGCCGCCAAATCATCCGGAGCCACCGGGAGATACAAACAGATTGTGATCCTCTCTCTCCCTGCTATATTTCCTGATCCGAAACAGGGAGGTACTTCATGACCATTTTCTTCCTACAGTCCGGGATTTGTCCCATTGCATCCTGCGCGTAGTGCGCTGGATTTGATCCATTTTTCTTGATGGGTTTCACCGGTGCATAGCGCGCCAATTCCATTTTGCAGCACCGGCGTGTCCTGACACTCCGGTTTCTCTTTAGCTTTTTATTTCCAAACCAATTTTGAAAAATGGAAAATTCAAAACCATCTCCGGACGAAATTCTGGAATATTGCGATGCTGTCCATCTCGATGACGGTGTCTCACCTCATGAACTGGCGAGGCAGCTTAGAAAGGAGCAGCGCCAGCAAAAGTCAAACCGGTCCCGTTACCGGCTTCGTCAACTGTGCATGCAAGTCTTGCACGGGATTGACGATGCTCTGTGGTGCGACTGTTGCGATCCATTGCTGAGCGACCTGCGAACTATCGACGTAAAGCCTGTGGCTGGATCTTCGGTTCTGGTAGCAACTCTGATCACACCGGAAAAAGATCCGGAAACGATCTCGCTGATCCATGAGCGGCTTCACCTGGCCAGAGGGATGATTCGTTCCTCCGTCGCCGGAGTGATTCGTCGCAAAAAAGTTCCTCAGTTGCAGTTCCGTGTTATCCCGGAGCTGCGGGACTAGCCAGTCTGATAATGTACCCTGTATGATTGGAATCGTACAGGGTACAGTCGGTGACCTGACAGGGTACAGTCGAAATGTTTAGTCGAGGATAAGGGTCGGTTTGCCTTTGCCCTTACCTTTTGGTCTAGGAGTACCTTTGGGACGCGGTGCAGATGGCGGTTTTCCTTTGGGATTGAACACCCGGACATGTGGCACATTCGGAGGATGATTTTGTACCAGAACATCCTCGCGTCCCCTGACTTCAGAAGCGGCCAAAGGACTTTCATAAAGCGCCTTTAATTCGCCATAGAGCCCGTTCACCCACCTTTCACGCTCCGTCTTCAATTCTTCCGTGTAGGTTTTTAACTCTTCATCCTTGAGTTCCTCCGGAACCTTCACTGCTGCGAGATCGGTTTCAAACGACCCGACCAGGGCATTTCCTTTGGGAGCGACCTTGGGGCCGACGAATTTTGCCAGTTTCAGATAATCGGTTTCGGGCAGGCCTTCCAGATCGTAGGGAATTGCCTCGCGTAATTTATTGGGCACCAGATCCGGAATCGTCGTTCCTTCCCACAGCTGCCACCCCGCCGCAATGCGCTGACTGGTGCTGTAGTCCCTCGCCCGGAGGTAGGTTTCGAAACTGTCCGATGCCACAAAATACATCAGGATAACGCGCCGGTTTACCGATGCCTTTTTGACAAGTTGAACAAAGGCGGAATCGCCACTTAAAAACTGTTCTTCAGTCAGGCCCTTCTCCGGATTTGGCGTCAGGCCAATTTTGATAACTCCGTCACCGGCAAAAGTTGGCGTAAACGAAAAGTCGCCTTTTCCGGAGGCATTTTTGAAGAAGGCCTGAACTTTACCGCGGTCAAGACGCAGCTTCCGAACTGCGAGTTCTTTTTTGCTCTCCTGTTGTTCCTCAGTCTTGCCAAAGATCCACTCATACATACTCCTGCCTTCAGGAACGCTGAGAGTACTCACTTTAACCGGCTTCATATAGGCCAGTGCCTCCTGAGCCCTTTTTGTCCGCGCCTGATAATCAGCTTTAAAGGGAATCGGGCGGTCATTGTCATCCAACTTTGTGGTATAAAGCGTGAAAGTCCGATTCCCCAACTCCTCTCCCTGATAGACCAGACTGGTAAAATTCTGATCCAAAATATCGCGCATTTTGATCATCAACTCATAGGGCTCACCGATGATGTAAAGCTTCTGGTGTTTGCAGGCCACATAATAGACATAAGCTTCCGAATCAGCGGGGCGTGGATCGGGCAGAGTGATTTCGCGGGCGGCTTTGATCTCGCGGAGCGGCTTGGCAGCAAGTGCGGCTTCGAGATCATTCAATTCTTTGACGGCCTTGGTGTTGCGCTCCTCTTTTTCGTCTTTTACCGGTTCGAGTTCTTTTGATTTGGCGAGCAATTCGTCCAGATCCGATGTCTTTTCGGCCAGATCTTCGTTTTCTTTCTCAAACTTATCCAGGGCTAGAGCGAGCTGCTGCGCTTCGTCCGGTTCCAATGTGTTTTCCTCGACGTTGGCCTTTGTTGCCCGGAGATCTTCGAGGTTATCGAGGGTCTTTTTCCGGCTCGTCCTCATCGCCTCAAGCTGTTCCTGACTGATCTCAGGCATGTTCTCCATGATCTCCTTCACCGCGGCAGTAATCCCCAGGCTGCTCA
This sequence comes from Verrucomicrobiales bacterium, assembly GCA_029213025.1. Lineage (GTDB taxonomy): Bacteria > Verrucomicrobiota > Verrucomicrobiia > Verrucomicrobiales > DEV007 > Arctic95D-9. The sequence continues at coordinate 14,914 of JARGOZ010000077.1, read as the reverse complement.
CAATCAGGATCAAGAGAAGGATTCCGACGACGTTTGTCATCGCATCCATCAATGAATCCATGCTGCGTTCTTCGTCCTGTCTGGGTCGTCTGGCCATGAATGAAAATGATTACTTGCGGAGATATTGAGCAAAAGGTGTCAGATCCACCTTCCCGTCAGCCGGGAGAGGTAAACGTCCCGGAATGATCCGGTTGTAATTCGGGTTCGTCTTGTTTTGCTCGTTGTATGTATTGATGACCTGACTGGCCAAATTGTATGATTTAGCCGATTCTTTACTACCCCTTACGAGGAAGATAATTCGGTTGGTTCTCTTCCCTGAAACCAGTTTAAGGAGGTCGACAAAGGATTCGTTCTGCCCGATCGCAGCGGCAGGGATGACTTCAGGCTCTTCGGTCAGGCTCTTATGAATCATGAGCGCGTTGTTGGCCGCTTCCACGAAAAACGGAAAAGTTGAAGTCCCGGATCCGCTGGGTCTCACGCGAAGTTTGGGAGGATCCGGCGGCAAATCTCTCTTTTTTAACTCAGCGAGGATCTCTTCGATTTGTTTGGTGATGTCCGGATATTGTTTATCGAACTGATTGATCGCATCCTGAAGAGCATTGATTTTGGCAATCAGCTCGTTTCGACTTTCATCGATCTCCTCCTGATTTTCCTTCATCTCTTTGAGACGCTGGAGCTTATCCCGCTTGGCGATCACATCGCGGTTCTCCTGAATCATCTTCTCAATAAGATTTTTCAACTTATCGTATTCCTCCCTGTCCTCCTCCTGAAGTTTTTTGATTGCCATCCATTCCTGGGCGCGAAGGATCTCATCGGGAGTCTGACCCTCCGCTTTGTTCATCTGGGTGATGTTGAGAACCACGATGATCAGTGTCAAACACCCGATAATACTCACCAAAATACTAAGGAACGGGAACAGGTTCACCGACATTCCACTGTCTTTTCTTTTGGCCATTTTCTACAAATTATCGACGAATCAATTGCGAGGGAGGGAAAAGGATTCCGACTAGCGTCCGAACCACTTTTTCTTCACCACAACTTGCTTACCGTTCAATTCTTTCAGAACCGTGTTTAGATTTTCGATCCCTTCGGTCAGGGAATTTACGCGATCTGATATCGCTGCAAAATACCCTTCATCGAGATTGGTTTCAAATTTCTCAGCTCTCTCACCGATGGAAGCGAGTTGCTTATCGACTGCTTCGGCAACCTTTTCGTAGTTTTCGGTCTGTTTATCCAGATTGCTCGACATATCTTTCTGTACCCCTTCAAAACGATCCATCACATCCTTTTGATTTTCAGCAATGGCTTCACCAACCGCACGCAAGAGATCGGCATCCCCTTCGAACTGGGCTTTTCCGGCCCCTCCGTCGTCCAGTCTTTTGAGCAGATTATCGATGCAATATTCGTCCACATCGGTAACGACGTCCTCTTCCTGTCCCTGTAAGGCACTGGCCGGGAAAGCGAGGATGATCGAAAATACGAGAGCGAGTAGTGTGGTATCGAAAGCCATACCCATCGAACCCAAAACCGGATTAAGACCTTCCATCAGCGCATCCGTTCCGCCGTCACCACCGGCATTCAAAACATCGCTGAATCCGCCAATCGCAGTTCCGATACCGAGAACCGTTCCGATAAAACCCATAATCGGAATCGCCCAGAGAAACACCTTCACGAGAGCATAGCTACCCGCCACCTTGTTGGCATCAACTTCCGATTGCGATGCGATCATTTGAGCCACTTCCGGGTTGTTCTGACGAACATAGAAGAATTCCAACGATTTCCGCATTCTGTTGACGATGTATGTGTTGCGAAGCTTCTTCGGGAAATTAAGAAGATTGTCGTGAAATTCTTTCAAATTACGGACATTTACTTCCACCGAGATTGACTCAGGGAGAGCCTGAATCAGCATGGCCCGTTTCTGCCTGCGAATGTTCATCCATTTCAGAATAAGAACCCCGATACACCATCCGGTAAGGAAAGTGGAAGCGTACTGCGGCCAGCCCCGGTTGATGAAAAACTGCTTAATCCAGGGACCTGTAACGACACCCTCGGCGTTAACCTGATCGGGAATCATAAACATCACGAAATAGATCAGGGCGGTGATTCCGGCACCGAGCCCCAAAGCAACCCAAATATTGGTCTGAGCCGGATGCGCTCCGTGAGAAGTCCCGAGGTTTAATTCCGGTAAATGCGAAGAGCTGCTACTCACTTCATCCTGAACCTGCTGCTCCTCCTCATGACCCTGCCCGAAATCGGCAGGAATCTCGATACGGGTGCTGCAGGAAGGGCATTTCACTGCTTTTCCGGCGTATTCCGGTTCAGCTTGTAAAGTGATGCTACAAGTGGGACATTGGAAATTCATTGATTGTCGATTACTTTGGATTTGGTTTCGCGACAGAAGTCTACTACAGTACGCGAAACATTGCCGATTATTGGCAATCCTAACTGGCATACCAACAATTTTTCGAGTACTATTTCACAAAAAATTGTCGATTTCCGTCATTTTATTCGTCCGACCCCGTTTCAATACTGAGAATGATTCCCCGTGCCCTGCCAATCCTTACCCTTGTTCTGGTCCTTGCGACCTCGCAGACAGGGTGTTCGCGGAAGGCTATTGTGGTGAAAGAGGGGCGAATTGCCGCATTCAAAAATCCGATTGATCTCGATCTGACTCACCGGCAATGGGAAGCCATCAAGAAAGGTGACGATTCCGTTCTCGAATCCTACAATGAGACCGTGGAAAATGTAATTTCCCAAATCTCCTATCGGTTGACGAAAAGACCCACTGCCCCGATCACCCTCCGAACACTTCGCGGGGAGTTCCCCCTTAGCATCGACACCGAGGGTATTGAAACGTCCTCGAGCGTTGATCGCATCATACCCGTCGATGCCATTCGAGTGAAAAGAGGACTTAGAGCGGAGACCAGGGTCGATGGTATCGGGGCTCCGCTTGTCGTCAGACAGCGATGGACACCGCGCGATCCGATGATAGCAACGACCGGACTGTGGTACCCGGTTACTGCAGTGCTCGATCTGGACAGCCCGCTCAATCCGGTCATTCGATTTAAGGATCCCACCCAGGTCGAAAACACCCTGTTTACCCTCGGAGAAACTCATTTCCCGTTGCAAGCTGACTACACAGCATCAATTGCCAGGGATCTTTATGACCGCCAGTCTCAGTTTGTTAATCTTTCCGGGCTGATCAAATACGAAAAGTTCTCCAAGCACATGGGCCTGTTTCGGATTTCGGCGTTTGATGCCTCGAAAATCCCGGTTGTTTTTGTTCACGGGCTCAAATCAACCCCCAATACCTGGAATAACACCCTCAATGAAATGATGGCGGATCCCGTGGTTCGCGAGAAGTACGAATTCTGGACATTCGGCTACCCGACCGGTGCTCCCCTTCCATTCCTCGCCGCAAAATTGCGTACCGAGATGGAAAAGATGACCCGCTACCGTAGAGGGCGGGGTGCCGCTAATAACAGAGTCACCATTCTCGCCCACAGCATGGGCGGACTGATCTCGAAGCCTCTCACTCAAAGCAGTGGATACGAACTGTGGGACAAAGTGTTTTCGGTCCCGCCCCACCAGTTAAATGTCTCGGAAAGCGACCGCAAATTGCTCACCAAAATGTTTATTTTCGAGCCCCTCCCCTACATCGACCGGGTTGTTTTTATGGCGGTCCCACACAAAGGCTCTCCCCTTTCCAATCAAAAAACCGGCTACATGGCCGAGTTAATAATTCAAGCCCCCAACCACCTCGTGACACTCGGAAAAAACCTGCTTTCCGCTTCCACCGACCAATTGACTCCGGTCGGAAAAGAAGTCGTGGGGCGGGTTCCGACAAGCGTCCAGCAACTCAATGAAAATTCCGCTGCAATTGAGCTTTTCTCCCCGCTGCCACTGAATCCAAATGTGAAATACCACTCCATCATGGGTAACGAAAAAGGCCCGGACCGAGTGGCTAACTTCGAGAGTTCCGACGGCGTGGTTGAGTATGTGAGCGCCCATATTGAAGGCGTGGAATCGGAAAAAGTTATCCATGGCAAACACGGTGTACATTTCTATCCCGAAGCCATTGAAGAAATCGTCCGAATTCTCAATGTAAATGTCGGCAACCCGGCGAATCGGCCTCTGGTTGCCCTGGTGGCGGAAGAGGACAACCCGTAGCGACCTTTATTTATTAAGTCGATCTTCAAACCTGAATAATCGATTTAACAAATCCCAAGTCTTCGATCTACTTTTTGATCTAAGGATCCCACCTCTCTTATCGAAAGACTTTCCCGGCACTTCAAACACCTCTTCCCGCTCCGTACAACCGAAGGTGCAGGCGGTCGCTGTAGCGGTAGCCCCTTTGTTTGGCGTGATCTGCAACTGCTAAAGCATTCTCATCCAACTCCGCTACGCTGGAAGCCCTGGGCATGAGAAAAACATGTCCCGCCGGGATGTTGGCTTTTGCTACAATCATTTCTACTTCCTCGTAATCTTCGCTGGTATGGACTACGAATTTGAAATCAGCCTTGCCCGTTTCGGCCAGCGTCTGAAGGACATCCGGCCGGGATCTTTTTTCTTCAGCCACCTCTGAGTTTCGCAGCTTCGGTGATACATTGAGTTGATTGATCCGGTCCAAAAAATCGCTACCTGGAAGTAAGGTTCCATTGGTCTCGATTTCAAAATGCGGCCCGCTACCTAGAAGTTTCATCAATAAAACCCAGTTTTTCTCCTGAAGGAGCGGTTCTCCACCGGTGAACACATAGTTTGGACATCGATATCCCTTTGCGATCTTTGCAATCTCCTCCTCTTTGAGATCAATTATCGAATCTTCGCGGAGGTATTTCCGGCCTATTTCGTGAGGGAACGACGTGTCTTCCCAGTTCCAGGTGTAAGCGGTATCGCACCAGACACAATGCAGATTACATAGTGAGGACCTGATAAAGACTGTGGGTAGGCCCGTGTTGCGCCCCTCCCCTTGAAGGGTGTGGAATATCTCGGGACTACCATCCGGCATGCGGGCTAACTTCATGATTATGAACAAAACAAGTGGTCAATTTTACATCTTCTCACATTTAAATATCAATTATTTTATATTTCGCATGAAGTTATGCTTGCCAAATTGTCAACCTATCCTAAAAATGGATGAAACTAACCGCAAACTGTCTCTTGGCCTCTGATAATCCATTTTTCGAACCGCTCAACGGTGATGACGGGAGCAAATCTCCTGATTCAAACGTGTTTGCAGCGTCACCCGTCGACCAGCTCGTAAAAGAGCGCAACGACGATAATGACAGCCCTTTTACGCTCGATGAAGCCGAGCCTGAAAAGACCCGGACACCGGAGGAGCCCATGTGGGAGTCGGTATTTGCCAGTCTTCCCCAGGCGGTTGTTGTTCTCGATGAGCTGCAAAATGTTCTCTACACAAATCCCGCTCATAAGCAGCTACTTGGAATCGACGCGGCTGACGAGGGCATGGAGTTGTGGTTTCGCCACGTTTGCCAGGATCCCGATAAATTGTCGAGGATCATTTCCTCGTGGCATGAGCACATTTGGAGAAACCAGTTAACCCGGACCTTCCTGCTGACCTGCTCGAAAAAAGGAGATCGTTACATTGAGTTTCGCTCCTCCCTGAGTCCTGAGGGGTACATGATCATTCTGCAAACCGATGTGACAGATGACATGGCATCCGATGAGGCTTTGAGGCAGGCAAATCTCAAATTCCGGAATATTTTCTCGAATTCAACCGGTGGTATCATCGTGGTAAACCAGGAAGGATTAATCCATGATTTGAACGACGCTTTTTCGGAATTTTCCGGGAAAAGCGCCCGCGATCTTCTCGGCAAACCATTTCTCGAAATCCTGAATCCGGAAGATGCAGAAGCTCTCCGCCAAAGCGAAGAAAATGACCTTCAGTCCACATCCGATGTGCCGCGAAAAGTCCGGTTTTCCTTTTCCGGTCAGGAAAGAGAGCGCCCCGCGCTTGTAACTTCCTCCTATATTACCAACCAGAATCACGAGGCGGCGCTGAAGATTTATCAGTTGAAGCCGAGGGACACTCAGTTGCTGGCCAAGCTTCACGAACTGTCATCGAAAGCTCAGTCGCTGCTAGATGCGGTGCCGAACATGTTTGTTCTGCTCGACCGGGAGGGGACGATAAAAGACTGGTCCCCGCCTTCCAGCCAATGGGAGATCTCACTTGATTTCACCAAGGAAAGTATCGGCCAGAAAGCCAAAACTCTGTGGCCGGCCTTCGGAAAAATGCTGGATATCAATCTGAACAGCGTTTTCGATTCAGGCTTGTCGCTTCGCCAGGAAATTACCTACGGTGCGGAAAAAACGGCATTTCCGGTTACCCTGTCGCCTTTCGGTAAAGATCTGGCATTAGCCCTTATCGAAGGACCGACGGTTCAGACGGTAGAGAGTTCACCCACCTGGCAGCAAGATTTCTTCGTGCACTCCAACGATGCCGTTCTGGTTACCACAACCGAAGGTGACGTGATCGAAGCAAACCCGGCTTCGAGCCGTCTGCTCGGCCAGACCAACACGACGCTGACGCGCTCGAATATATTTCAACTGCTTTCCAAAGCACCGGGATCAACAGAGGGATTTGATCTGGAACACCTCGATAATCTCAACACGGGAAAAACGTGGCACGATCTGCTTTCAATTTCTTCACACGGCCCGCAGCCGGTTTCCGCTACATTACTACCGGTGAAAGACAACAATGACCGGGTCAGTCAGTTTGTCTCAATCATCAAACCGAAGCAGCTGGAGACACTCTCCGAATCAGATGTCCTGGAACTCTCCCAGAGCCAGTTCCGGAGCCAGTTGCAGACAATCACCAGCCTGTTTTCGATTGCCACCGGCAAAGAGGACACCAAGTCCTTTATCACCTGGTTAATCCGCTTGAAAGTGCTGGCGGAATCGATGACCAGCAGCAAACGGGTCGGAATTGTTCACCTGCTTCGGGATATTGCCGACCAGGTATCCTCTGTCGCCGGTAAAGGCCTCGGGCCGAGGGAAGTCGTTGTCAGCGGCTCCAGTTCTCTGACAATTGAAAATGAGATTGCGACTCCTTTCGCCCTTCTTGTTGGCGAAGTGATGAGCCTCGCCATCCTCGGTGAATCGGGGAACGGACCTTCCGTCTATATCGACGTGGAAAGCTACGAAGGAAACATTCTGCTCACCGCAAAACCCGGAGAAAGCCGCGAACTCTTTACGCCCGGCAAAATGGACAATGCCAGAGTAATTGAAGTTCTCGTGGAGCAAATCCGCGGTAAAATTTCGGTCGGCGTGGGAGATGACAATCTTCATACCGCCTCGATGCGTCTAACCTTTCCCTGCCAACAAACCTGAAATACATGGAAGAGACTCAAGACAGCTCTCTGAGTGTGTTAATCGCCGAGAACGACAGGATCGTTGCGCGGGATATCGAACTCACTCTTCAGAGGAGAGGATTTACCGTAGTCGGAAAGCCCGGCAGCCCGGCTGATGCCATCTCACTGGCAAAGGACGCTCATCCCGACATATCGGTTTTATCGATCAACTTCGGCGGTGACAACGAGGGAATTGCATTGGCCAAACAACTCCGTGAGGAGTCTGGACTGCCAGTGGTTTTTCTGACCGGAAGGTCGGAAGATGCCGTCTTCGAAATGGCCCGCGCTGCGAAACCGGCCGGCTATGTGCGTAAACCATTCAGCGGAGCGGAGCTAATCGCGAGTATCGAAGCTGCCGCTTTCCGTATTGATGCGGACAAATTTCTGGAAAACCGAATCCCGGCGATCCGTTCCGTAGCGGATCCACTTGAAGAAAGCGTCATCGTTTCCGGTATCGACGGCAGAGTGGTGCTGATGAATGCATCCGCCGAAAAACTGACCGGCTGGCAGGAAGACGAAGCAGCCGGAAATCTCTACAGCAAAGTGGTATCCACCAGTTTCTCCGGACGGGAAAACGGCGGTGCGGTCTGTCTGCTGACCGACAGGAAAGGTCGACAACACTCCGTAAAAGCGATCACAACCCCGGTGCGTGATGAGAAAACCGAGCTCCTCGGCACGATCACGATTTTGAAGGATTTCAGTCTGTCCCCGGAGAAAAAGGAAGAACCGGTAAAAGAGGAACCCCGCATCCCCGGCAAAGCGCGCGCGCTGGACGCTTTCGAAAAGATCGTCAGCAGTCCGGCTTATGAAAAGGTAATCGGAAAAGAAGAACTGGAAACTGATTCAACTGACGAGGCAGAGACAGAAGAAACGGCAGATCCGCATTCCCCGCTTCTCGACCAACTCGGTGATCCCCTGCTTGTTTTGGACCGGGATCTCAATGTCGTTCAGGGTAATTCCGAAGCTCTGCATCTGTTCTCCGGTGAACGACCCGTGCTGGGGCGACCGTTTTTCGATCTATTTTCTCCACAGGAAAGCCGCCACTACGAAAGCGAATTTCTCAAGCCTCTGGTCGACGGCAAGCGTCACCGCTTCGAATTTCACGATATCGACCGTGGCATCTGGTTTGAAATTTGGCTCTACCGTTCGCACGAAGGCTTGATTGCTCTTTTCCACGATATTACCGCCGGAAAAATCTCCCGGGCGGAAGAAATTCGCCAACACCGTCTCGAAGGCCTCGGCCTCCTGGCCCGCGGTTTTGCTCACGATTTTAACAATCACCTCACTACGGTGACCGGTAATATCGGCCTGGCCAAGGAGCTACAGGAGGATCCCGATCTAATCGAAATGCTAGGGGAAGCCGAAGTGGCCACCTCGCGTGCGGCGGGCCTTGTGCAGCAGTTGATGACTTTCGCCACCGGCGGACGTCCAGTCAGAGAGCCGGTGAAAATCCCGGACTTGCTCCGCCAGGTGCTTTCGGAACACAGAATGGGACGGCCCACGATTCGATACCAGTTTGTCTGTTCGGAGAGGGATATCCGAGCCAACGTTGACCGCGCCCAGGTGCGCAGAGTTCTCGAAAATCTGCTCAACAACGCAGAGGATTCCATGCCCGAAGGCGGAACCCTGACCGTGAAGTGCGAGTTAATCGAGCCGGAAAAGGTTCTCAGTTACGGAAAAGAACTCCCCAAACCGGACGAAGATTTTCTGTTTATCGAAATATCGGATACCGGAACGGGAATGACGCCTGATTTTCTGCAAAAAGCGACTGACCCGTACTTTTCCTCGAAACAGAGTGAAAACGCCACGGGAATCGGACTCACCGTTTGCGAATCGATAGCCAAAGCTCACGACGGCTTTCTTCATCTGGATTCCGAAGTTGGAAAAGGCACCGAAGCGATATTCTGCATTCCGCAGGGCCTCAATGACAGCCACCTTCACTGGGAGGAAATTGCGCCATCCGAGCCTTCACAAAAGAGCATCGAAGACGAGGCAAAGCGTCTCAATTTCAAGCCGGACGATTACCGTATTCTCATCCTCGAAGACGACGGGCAAATCCGCCGTCTCCTCGGAGCGACCTTGCGCCGTTCCGGATACGAAGTAGTTGAGTCTGCGGAAGGCAATGAAACTCTCTCCGAATACCGAAGAGCCCAGGAGGAAGGCAAACCGTTCGATTTGGTTATTTCCGATCTCACGATCGAAAACGGAATGGGCGGGCTCGAGACCATGAGGAAACTCCGGGAAATGGATCCGCGAGTGGTCGCCATTGTCTCCAGCGGATACTCGGATGCCGCCGCGATGTCGAACCCGGCAGCGTTTGGTTTCAAAGGCGTGATTCCCAAACCTTATTCACCGCACGTGCTGAAAGAAACGGTGGAAGTGGTTATCGGCACCTACTGTGATCCCAAAGTCTGATCGACCGGTGCCTCCCCCTGCTTGAGTAGGTGGAAATCCAGAAACTGACGAACAATCTCATCGGCCCGGGCAGGAAAGCCCTTCCCGTGGCCCGCTTTTTCGATCGTCACGAGCGTGGCCGCCACGCCGGCGTTTTCCAGGGATTTTTCGAAAACGACGCTTTGTTGGTAGGGCACCAGCGGATCATCTGTTCCGTGCACAAGGAGAACCGGACTGTCGTCTTTTGTGACGTGGTGAACGGGTGATGCGTCCCGGGTTTTCTCCGAATTCTCCTGGATCGGCCCGCCTACGAGCAGACTTTCCGGAGAGTTGGGCGAATCGTGATCCATCGTGCTGCCGTTTTTGTTCATCAGTAGCAATTCTGTCGGCCCGTAATAATCAACCACGCAAGCAACCTTCGAATTCTGATCATCATTTGGACCGGTATCTCCTTCGAGGTGTGCCACTCCGTCGGAAACTCCCAACATCGCCACGAGGTGTCCGCCTGCTGAAGATCCCCACACAGCAATCCGGTCCGGGTCCAGATTGTACTTCTCCGCATTTGCTTTCAAAAAACGGATCGCCGCTTTGCAATCCTGAATTTGGGATGGCCATTGAGCTTCACCGGAGAGGCGGTAACCAATCGAGGCCGCCGCATACTTTCCGCCTGCCGGATAGGAGAAAACTTTCCGGGCATTGGCTTTATCCCCGTTTTTCCATCCGCCGCCGTGAATCCAGCAAACCACCGGCAGCGGCCCGTCGGACAAAGGCTTTGCCGGCAGATAGAGATCCAGTTTTTGTTTAGGGTTGTCGTTCCCGGCGTAATCGAGGTCAGCCAGCTTTTTCACCCCGGCGGAGAGTGGCGATCTTTGGGGGATTCCCCCGCCCCGGTTTCGAAACGCGGCATCCTCCCGTTTGGAAATAAATCCGTCCCCGTCTTGATCCACCCTTTCAAAATTGCGCTGCGCCGGCCGGGGCAGCTCCTCTTTGGATAATTTCCCGTCTTTGTTTTTATCCCAAAATTCGAAAAGATTGCGGTTTTGTCCCGAAACAGGAGCCGTGATTATCAATGCACCGAAAAGCAAAAGATTGAGCCTCATAGAACGAGACCATACTTCGGAATGCCCACTTTAATCAACAATCGAAAATACTTTGCCGATGATCTCCACCGCTTTGGCTTCATCATTTTCCACGACCTGCAACCGGACTCTCGACCGATGGTTCTGCACTCTTCTCGCTTTAGGAGAAACGGGAATCATGGCGGTAATTCCTTCCGATCTCAAAATCGACATGAGGTATTCCGCCTCTGTTACATTTTCAAAGTTTGCGATTGTTTTCATCTTTCCCCCTTATTGATTAATGATTCATTGTGATGATTTCCCAGCCGATCCACATGATTCCGAAATCGATTAGCATGTGACTGAACCAGGCGCCCCACAGAGAATTGTAGCGTTGGTAAATCAGGCTCCAGGCCGCTCCTCCCACGCCTACCAGTGAACCAAAAACAAAGGCGCACGGAATGCTGACAAACTGACTCAACACAACGATGTGGTGAGCCGCAAACCCGACGCCCGCAACGACCACCGCTGCCGGGACTGAGATCAATTTCCGCAGCTGTCCAAAAGCGAAATATCTCCAAAAATACTCTTCAAGACCGGCGTGGATAATCGATACGAACAGCGCAAAAAGGAAATAATGCTCCATCACCCCTAAATCTTTGATTCTCTGAAGGATCCGCCCCGAATTCCCGTAAACCAGAGCACCCGCCGGGGTCAGTTTCATCAAAATGAACAGAACGGCGACGGTGAGAATCCCGAATCCGGCCCCCACGATCATACTCATCCGGTGGTTCCGTGGTCCGGGGCGTTCGTGGAGTTTTTCCTGGAGCAGCAACCACACCGCAACAACCGGCCAGACGACCATAAATCCCTTCACTCCGACATAGAAGGTATTGCCCATCACGGTGCCCGGAAACCAAACAAAATAGAAAAACGAAGCGAGCAGCGGAAGAGAGATCGCCGGAATCGTCAATTGCCAGCGAAGTTTGCGGTTGGTGATTTCCATAAAGTGCGATCAGTCTCCCCTATCTCCGGCGAGTTCCCAAATCGCTAAATCCAATGTTGTCATCGATTGGATCAATGGAAGATTGTCAGCCCCCAAATAACCGGGGAATTATTTTAACAAAATTCAGATTTCATTAACCATGGCAGCCATCGTTGCAACCAACTTAAAAAGAGGCCAATGTATTAACTACAAAGGCGAAACCGGCAAAGTTCTCGGACTCGAACACCGGACTCCGGGAAAGGGAAATGCACTCATCATGGCGACGGTTCGCTCTTTCCAGACCGGAAAAACCAAAGACATCCGCTTCGCTTCCAGTGATAAAGTCGAGATCGTCAGCTCCGATACCGTGAAACTCGAGTTCAGCTACAAAGACCAGGGCGGCTATCACTTTATGGACGAGTCCTACGACACCATCACCTTGCAGGAGGAAATCCTCGACGGCAATGAAGACCTCCTCATCGATGGTATCGAAGTTCAGGTCGATTACGTTGACGGCAAAATGGTCAGCGTAAACTTCCCTTCGCACATCGAAATGGAAGTAACCGAGTCCGCTCCCGGCGTAAAAGGCGACACCGCCACTGCTGCGACCAAAGAGGCGGTACTGGAAACCGGACTTCGCGTTCAAGTGCCTCTGTTCATCAACCCCGGCGATAAAATCAAAGTCAGCGGGGAAGACAAGAAATACGTCGGTCGAGTATAGACTGTACCCTGTTACGTCTCAGACTGTACCCTGTTACGTCTCAGACTGTACCCTGTTAAGTCCCGGACTGTACCCTGTTGAATGGCGTGCTATTCCTGAAATTTATCATCGGGTTGCTTTTGCTGCCCGCCTGCTGGGTCAGTATTGAGACCTTTTTTCTGTTGTTTAAAGAGGAAGCCCTTGCGGGGGCTTTCTACAACAGCCCCGAATTTTTCTTTTTCTCCGCCGGAGCCTTCGCCTGCGGACTGGTCTTTCTCATCGCCAGAGAAAATAAAATCCTGCTCTGGCTGTATGTAGCCGGTCACGAGTTAACCCACGCGCTCTTCGCCCTGGTTTTCCGGGGACGGGTCCGGAAAATCCATATTTCCCCGGATGGCGGACATATCATTTCCGATACCAATAATTTCGTTATATCACTGTCGCCCTACTTCTTTCCTTTCTATACCATATTGCTTGTCCCGGTCTGGATGCTGCTCGACCGGCAGATTTTTCAATTCGAAGGCAATGCAGTATTCAGCCTATACGCTCTGATCGGATTTACCTGGATGTATCACATTGCCTATACGGTAAAAATGCTGCGCCGAAAACAAACCGATGTCGACTACAACGGAAAGCTATTCTCTTTCGCGGTGATTTTGTTAGTCAATATACTGGTGATTTCATTACTGCTTGTCATCGCCTCTCCTGGAACAACGTTCCGGGATTTCGGAACGCTTTGGCTCGCCAACTTTGACTCTTTCGGCGCAAGATTCCGCGAATCGATTGGCGAAATTTTCCGTTTTGTGAGATAACACTATTGTCTATATGGCCCGGCTCAAACAGCAATACGATTCGGATGGCTACTTTGGCATCGGCATATTCCATTCCGCCGAGGAACAAAATATCGGAACACTGTGGCGCAGCGCCTACATTCTCGGAGCCTCCTTCATTTTTACCATTGGCCGGAAATACCGCAAACAATCCAGCGATGTCACCAAAGCCTGGAGCCGAATCCCGCTTTATTACTACGAAGATTTCGACGAGTTCAAAAAATCGATCCCCTACTCATCTGCTATTGTCGCCGTCGAAATGACCGATACAGCCGTCCCTCTCGAAAGCTTTGAACACCCGAAACGGGCCGTTTATTTACTCGGTAATGAAGCCGACGGTCTGCCGCCCACAGTAGTCTCACAGTGCCACAAAACGGTGGTGATTCCAGGTGACTACAGTCTTAATGTAGCCGTCGCGGGAAGTATCATAATCTACGACCGGGGAACCAAAGTCAAAACGTCGCTTCCCGGGCGCCCCGGTTGATTTCTGTGCTCATGCATACTCCTTACATCCGCCTTGGAACTTAATGGCTGGTCCCGGTGGGATTATTCTACCAGAAATGTTTTCCGCTTCTTTAGTCGCCCGTACTTGTTTTCGCCGATCAGCCATACCTCGGCCTTGCCTTTGTCCTGAAGCATCTTTGCGGGAATGACAACCTTGCCATTCCGGCGGTCCTCTTCTGAAACGTAAACCATGTGCTGACCGTAACTGTTTGTATTACTCCTGAAATACACAATTATGATGCTCATGTTATTGGAGGCGAAACTGATTTCCCAGGGTTCACCCAGGGAAACCACATCGGATGGGAGCTCGAAATCAAGATCGCAAACTGAAAACTCGCACGCCGCGCTCAGTGAATCGTCCTGCATCACACAGTGGGCGGTATAGTCTCCACAGGTTGCATAGGTCCGTTCAATCACGCCAATACCGGGAACCTGGATTTCCTCGACCAGGGTGTTGCCGCGCTTGATAACCAAAACCTTCACGCCCTGCCGATCCCTGTCCATAACGTTGAATTTTACCGCCTGCTCCTGGTAGTAGGGAACCCAATCTCCGCGATCGAGAAGGAGCACCCGATTAATGGCAGGCGTCGCCGAATCCTCGGCATAGTTTGGAAACAGGAATGATTCGGCCCTGTTTGCTTCCCGCCAGGCATCGAGGTCGGTGATCCGATAGAGCTTTCTGTTTTTGGCGGCGATATGGGCATTGAACTCCGCCGGTTCCCGATTGGTATTCTTGCAATTTGGCGGACGACTTTCCTCTACCCGAACCCTGGTTACCGAACCATCAGAATCCCTCGTGACTTCGGTGACAATCTCTATATGTGAGCCGGGCCTGGGTGGAGTAAAAATGATGTCTCCCACCCTGGCGGCCTGTGCCGACTGAGGCTCGACCAGGGTGACTCCGTTGCGGTAGTCAGGGGTGTGGATGCGGCTGACATACCAGATGCCGCACTGCAGCGCATAGCTGGTGTACGACGAGCAAACCTTTCCATAGTAGCACTCCGCATTCGTAACCTTGCCATAGAGGTTCTCAGTGTAAAGCACACTGTGAGGATTCTGAGCAGCAGCCAGGA
>JARGOZ010000076.1 GCA_029213025.1 Verrucomicrobiales bacterium | reverse complement strand
GATAATATAGTAGAAGGTATAGCCATATCAGTTACGGGGGGACGGAGGGAAACAAACTACCGATAACAAAATCAGAGTCGCAGACAGAAAGTAAACAAAGCGAACTGGTGAGTTGCTGCGATGACTGCTCTCGAGTTGAAGACTCCTGTTCCGTTGCAAGCAGGTGGGCGGGTGGTGAAGAACTGTGTTTCTTTCCGTATCGTTTCCGGTTTTCATAGCGGTACAATTGATTTGGTTCTAAAGAATAAATTTGCCTACTTCGGCAGAAGGTTACCTGCGACGTAGAGATGAGAATCGGCAAAATCGACTGTGCCGTTCTCCGGCAGATCGGGAAACAACTGCGCACCTCCGATCCGTTCATAAAGACGATGCCCCCATATGCTTCGAAACTTGATGCGCCCATAATGCTGACCTCTTTCCAGAATGTATTTTTTGAGAATTTCTTTCTTCTGTTCATCGCAATAACTGAGGTGATTCTGATGCGGGTTTGCACATCTCTGTTCTGTGTTCGCGGGACAGTTATGGTGTGTGGAGTTCAAGGTGTGTTTTGTATTTGTCTTTTTCATGATTGATGAATTTTTACCGGAAGAAAATCGGTCAGGCTGCGCCCTCTTCTTTCTCAGGAGAGGAGGTGGCAGTCGGAAGAGCGAGCCTTTCCGCTGTTGCTGTGATCCACTTCTTTATCAACGTATCGATATCCTCTTCCTCTTGAATGGCATACCGGGTCAGGATCTCGCGGATATCGGGGGGTAATTCATCTAAAATTGATTCGATATTTTGCGGCTTCATTATTTATGTAATAAATGTCATCTTGAATGATGAATCAAACTGTTTTTCACTATGGGTGATATTTTTCTTGCATAAGTTCATTATTCGTGAAATATTGAGCTTATGAAGATAACGATAGAGATCGTTGAAGAATTTTTGAAGACCCTGAAAAAGGATCGCACCTGGTTGGCTGCGGAACTGGGATGTTCCCGTGGAACGGTTAACAACTGGTTCAGTAAAGGGGTTTTTCCTTTATGGGCCGAGAATTCGATTCGACGAATTATCAATGAGTTCGAGCAAAAACAGAAACCGGGTAGCGAAGACCTTCAGTTCACCTTTCGTGAATGGCAGTCCATTCAGCAGGCAATGGAAAGAGCCGGGGTCAGGGACATAGATTCTTTTATCAGGGCCGTTCTCATTGAAAAAGCCCGCGAGATTGTCGAATCGGACGGGTAATATTTTATTATGTTCATGATGGTCGTAAGTAAGTATTCGATACGTCGTTTGACGTTGATACAAACAACGTATCTCATAGGGTGGGACAATCCCGGGGCCACCCTTTAAAATATTTAAAAACTTTTTAGATAACCCGTGAAAAACACGCCAAAACAGGTACTTTCTCATTACTGCACAAAATAACACTTGGGGTGGGACATTTGCGGTGCAGCGTCCCTGAATTAAGAAAATTTTTCTGTATGCGATAGAATACACCGGGAAAAGTATGCGATCAAATACAGTCCGAGGTGTTTTCTAATAAATTGAGGTCGCAGGAAAAGATTTTCCCTTGGTAATGCTTTTTTTTAAAAAAACTCTCCAATGAAACACGATACACAGAAAACAAACCTGCCTTCCTGCGCTTCTGAGACAGGCCATACTGACAATCCCTCCTCAGATAGCGAGACTGTGCCGGATACAAGCGCAGAAACGGGGTCATCAAAGGAAACACGAAATGTAAAATCACATCATCGCCCGCGCCAAAAGCCCTCTCGTATGTCGGTGAGAAGTATGCGCTACCGGGATAAAATTCTTGGAATACTAAGTGACGGCGCACGACATCCCGGAAAGGAGATAGCAGCGAAACTGAACTTGAGAACTCCCGCCAATGTCAGTACCATTCTGTCTTCTTTGCAGCATGAGTTATTCATGGAGCGGGGCCGCATTAAAATTAAATGCTGCAGACGGGGAAGAGAAAAATTCTGGTGGTTGGTAGACCGCTCCTGAAAGCATAAAAGACTACAACGTCAGTTTTCCGGAGATTTCTTTTCAACCTGCGTAGTTAGATCGATACCTACCCAATTGCAGGGGAGTAAACTTGTCGCTTACCAACGAAACTATCGTCAAATTATCAGGAGGGAAACCTGTGCCGACTGGGCAGGAAGGTTAGAGTGTAAAAGAAAAGGGCATAGCACGGTTCCCTAATCCGGCAAACTTTGGGATATTTTCTTAATCTTTCGAAGTCTAACAGCAATCGTTCCAACTTTATGGAAGTCGAGCCCATCATCACTCGTCCCCTGTTTGCGTTGATTTATTCATTCGTGGTTTTGCGGCGTCAACCCGATAACCGAATCATATCATAGTTGATTACTTGACGAATTGCGGAAGGCTCTGTTAGTTAATGAATGGCGCATAAAGATAGCAGTGTGGCGACGGTATTGGGATGGAAATGTTGTTGTGACATTGAGTTGCAATCCCTTGCAGACGGAAGCATGAGTGGTTCCGGTTTTTCTGGGAAAAAGAATACCGGGGTGAAATTTGATATATCCTGCTACCGCGCGAATGAAGGCTCCCGTATTTCTGTAGTCATCTCAAGCGAAGGACGTGAGTTGGATCTGTCCGGTGTTTCAGAATCCCGGTCTGATGTATTCACACTTGATGCGGGTGATTTTTTCGGTGATCACGACGCACTCGATCTGGGGATACCCCGCAGCCGGCTGGTGGTCCTGATCGGGCAACACACAGAGTTGAAACGAAGCTTTCGCAACAGTGCCTTTGGACTGACCTACATGCCGCCGGTGTGGGAGTTGTTTCGCCATTCCCCGCCCTCCTCAATTTTCGAATGGGGACCGGGACGGTCAACCCTGTTCTTTGCTGAACTGTTCCCTGAAGCTGAAATCAGAGGGGTGGAACACAACCGGCGCTGGTTTGCCAACTGCGCTCAGATCATGGAGGAATTCGGGGCCAGAGTTCAGATCGAACATCGTCATCTTGAGATCAGCCCCGCCAAGGCGGAACCCTACGTGACCCACCCGCTCTGGAACCCTGACAAAAAATATGATTTGGTTTTTATTGACGGCAGGTTGCGTTGTGATTGCGCGGTGATCGCCAAACAGATTCTTTCCGAGAACGGAATAGTGATGGTCCACGATGCGCACCGCAAGGTTTATCAACCCGCCTATCAGCTGTATCCGGGTTGTGAAGTGGCCTACAACACCGCGTTTCTCTCAAGCCGGAAAGATACCATCGCCGGGTTGCTTCAGGACAGGTAATAGACTAGAAGCAGGGAGTGTCTCGGGGCATCGGATTCCTCCAGTGGATCAACCCCGTGGAAACTGTGATCGTTGACGGTAAAAGAATATCCGGAGTTTTCCCGGAAATCCATCCTCTTGTCCATCCGGTATTGGCCGTCTTCATTTTTTGAATAGAACGAAGTCCCGAGATGAAGTTTGTCATTGTTAACCGGGAGATAGAACTGGGTTGTGATGACCTTTTTCGAAATATCGGTGTGAACCCCGATTTTATATCCCGCTTCATCGCGGAGCAGAGAGATCCGCGGCGTGACTTTCAGATTGGGCAGATCCTCCCCAAAACGCGCGGAAAGTGCCGGGGCATGCGCGGTAAACACAGCCTCTTTGGTTTCGTTGGATTTCAGAGCATAATAAAAACCGTTCCAAAAAGATGCCTGTTTATCCGGAAGTGCAGCGATCTTTTCCGGGGTCAAAATCAGATGCCGACGGGCACTGGTTCCATCGGATCGTAAAGCGTCTTTGTGACGCAGATCTTCATAAGCCGAGGAATCCGGCAGGTTGGTGTGGATATCCCGAAAGATACTATCAGGAAAACAATTGCCAAAAGTCAGATGAAAGAAAGGTTTGTCATTGATTTCGGCGTTACGGACTGTCGACAGCAAGGAGGATTGGATCGCATTGGCAAGCTCCCTGTCCTCCGAATTTACAGGTTGGGCCAGGGAATTTGTTTTGACTCCGTCACCGGTTTGCTTGTAGCGGTTGACATACATTCCCTCGGTGGAAGCGGAAGTATCGACCACGCTGTCGCACAGGGCGGTGTCCAGAGGAAGAAAGGGAAAAACATCGAGTTGACTGCCTTCGGTGCAGTTGTAGACCTCAAAACCGGCCTCCCCGAAAAAGGGGAGCAGTTCCGTGAAGTAGCCTCTCATAATCTGATAGCTTTTGGTATTGTTACTCACCGCGTTTCCACTCCGCTCTTCCGGAAACCAGTAACGGTGATCTTCACTCATCCGGAAATCACACCCCAGCAGGTAAACCCGGCGGAACCCGAGCAGATAACAAATCTTGAGAGCACTCAACATGACAGAACGCCCGCCGCCCCGTTTCCCGTGGTTCCCCCAGTTAATGGTATCCTCCCTCAACCATTGGGAGGCGATAAACTGTTCGTTCCGTCGAAAACCCGCCACATTGGGAAAGTCGGCAACAACCTTTCGACTGACGAGGTTTGCTTCCACATCCCAAACAGGTTTGCGAAAATGCGCCAGCGGCACAAACTTCATAATCTTCGGGTCATCCCAGATCGATTCAACAAAGCGGGTCGGATCATCCACACAGGTCCACAGATCGGGCCGGAAAAGATGGGCCCCGTTGTTGATACCGAAAGTGAGAATGCCGGGCTGACGAAGTTTCCCGTGATCGACGTTGGCAAAACTCGGTCCGTTTAAGATCAGAAAAACACTGCGTCCGTGATAGAGATCGATCAGATCCAGATTCATCCCGTTGTCGCGGAAAAACATGGGGCAGCCCCGTGCCGGATGAGAGGGAAGGTTTCCGGTGCCACGCTCCCCGTTCCACTGTAGCGTGTTGTAATCGTTCTTATCTTCGTAGGTGTGTTCGCCCAGTAGCGCGGATTCCACCGCAGTATGCGGCAGAGGGGTCCGAATCACAATCTCCATATCGAAAGAGGCATCAAGATCGATTCCGATTTGGGAAAACGACCGGTCGAGATCGTTTTCGGAAAGGTCGAGTTCTTTTTTGTCCTGATCACCCTGAGTGGCTCTAACGATAACTTTGTCACCACGCGCTGTATTGAGTGAGTCGACAATCTTATGGTGATCGATCTTCCAATCCACGTTTCTCAGCTTGAAGATATGGGAATTATAGAAAAGCTTCATTGATTATATATATAACTGGAGGTGCAATCCGAGGCGGGTAAAGTCGGAATGCTCCTATATATATGGAGAATTTACGGCGATTTTTGCAGTAAGCTCAACTCAATCACAATTGATGAATTAACTCAAATTTATTTTTACGCGAATCACTTGTGACAAGTTTCTTAAAAAAATCATTGCGTTGCTCCGGTTTGTCTCCAAGGTTTCATTTCTCCCCTCTGTTTTACATAGCTCAACCTTCGATTCGATATGTCATCCAGTCTTTCCAGCAGCTCCCATAGTTCCTACAGTTTTCCAAGCAGTTCCACTACAAGCTCAAGCAGTTCACATACTTCCTCTCCATCGAGCAGTTCGTATTACTCTTCGTCTTTTTCCTACCCTTCGACTTCGTCATACTCGTCTTATTGGAGTTCATCTTCGTCCAGTTCATCATCTGACTACTATTCGAGTGACAGTTCGTATTCCAGTCTGCCGGATGATGATACGGAGGAACCGGAAAAGGATCCGGGCTGCGATTCTCCGCAATCCGGTAACCCGATTGGCTACGCTGCCGGTCAAATCTCACTTTCGGAAACCGATTTCAGTTGGCAGGGAATGGGCTTTTCCTGGTCTCATACCCGCTCCTACGCCAATGTGGTCGAAGGAGCGGTTCCGGGCAGACTCGGAGAAAGATGGTTTTTGACCGATTTACCCTCGCTAAGTTTCGGCACTGAAGGGGGCCTTGTCACTGTCGGTGTTATCGCTGGAGCTTACAAGTCTGACTGGTTTATTTCCGATGGCAGCGGCGGCTGGATCAATCGCTACGGCAATCACAGCACACTCAATTATGATTCCGGGGCAGCCGAATTCACTCTGATCCGGCCAAACGGGAGAACAGAAATCTTTCATGATGACAGCGCCGGAGTGAACGCTGCACTGCGGGGGAAACTCAAAGATCTGACCTCCGCTGGCGGAGCGGAAGCGGAAGTCACCTATAATACTTCTTTTCAGCTTGAGTCAGTTTATTGGACCTCGGCTAACGGGGAAACGGCTGAGTTCTCCTACACCTATTTTGGTGATGCACAACGTCTCGGATTGATGGAGACCGCCACCCTTTCAGTAAACGGTGTGGCGATCCGTCTGGCCTCCTATGACTACTATGTGACTGGCGACACCCATGGACCGGCCCGCGTTTTAAAAAGTGCCGATGTGCAGGGTAAAGACGACGGTCAGTGGGAATCAATCGGCAAACAATGGTATCGATACTACACCTCGACCGGAGGAGTCGGAGTTCTCTACGGACTGAAACTCTGTCTGGACGACAACGGAACAGCTGCGGCGGAACAGGCGGGAATTGATCTCGACAGTGCCAGTGATGAAACGCTGGCGCCTTACGCAAGTCACTGGTTTGAGTTTAACGGTGATGCAAGGGTTACCAAAGAGATCGTGCGCGGCGGCGAATCGACTTATAATTTTGCGTGGATGACCAGCGATGCGGATCCATCGCTAACCGACTCCAATACCTGGTATCGGCAGTGCACCGAGACCCGGCCGGATGGCACGAAAAAGATCGTTTATACCAATCGGGGTGGGTCGCTGATTCTTTCGATTCTGGAAGAGATAGCTAGTGGAGATCGCTGGTATGAATACCGCACCTATGATTCGCAGAACCGGGTACTCCAGAAAGTCAGTTCAGAGGCTGTACAATCCGTTTCCGAACCGGCCAACGTTTCGGGTTCTTTGTCGGTAACTCTAAAAGCCAATGATGGCCTGATCACTGTAAATTCCTATTTCAGCAGCGATGATTTCCCCAATGGAGAAGTGGAGGGCTACCTTGCTTCCAGAGGAGTTAAGGAGGGCAGTTCCGGTTCGGTTGTGATCACACATAAATGGACGTATGACACTCAGACTGTCGGCTCTGCCAGTGTTCATCCTGTAAAAGAGGAACTGGTGTTTATGACTGCCGGAGTTCCTGATAATGAAGCCTCGACCACGACTTATACCCGCACTTGGTATACTGATACTTTGCAGGAAAAACAGGTAACGACCACCATGCCTGTAGTCTCCACCTCTCAGCACGGAACCGGTAACAATGAAACCACAGATGAAATTTATGATGAAAACGGTTTTAATATATGGTCGCGGGACGGGCGCGGTATTATCACCCGCCGGTTTTTTGATTTAGTAACCGGAGCGGTGTCACGTATCATCAATGACGCTGATCCGAGTCAACTGGATGATCCGCCCGCAGGCTGGAGTGCTCCCTCTTTTGGTGGAGCGAATCTAATTACCGATATTATCAATGACAAGCTGGGCCGACCAATCCGGGTGCTAGGGCCGGAGCATGCAGCTGTGGTAGATGAAGAAGGCACTGGCAATCTGTGTGAATCCGCTTCGGTCACCGCTAAAACCGTTCGCAGCGTGGAATACACGGTTTATCTCTGCCCGCGTCACCAGACGTGGATGGCGAAAGGGTATGTGAGTGGGTTTGCCACTCCGAATGAATCCTGGCATCTGCTTGGGCCAGTGCAAATTGAACAGCGCGACTTTGAAAGCAATGTCATAGATCAAATTGCAGCAGTTGCCACCTGCGACTGCGGTCCATTGTCACTCGGCAGCTTCGGCGAACTGGACAGTTATAATGATTTGCCGCAGCGGCAGCACTGGTCGGCATGGACCCATACCGAGCGAGACTATTGGGGTAGGGAAACCGGACAGAGAGCTTATTTTGATATACCGCAAAGCGGTATCGGTTTTCAGAATGAAAACTATTACAGGAGTGAGCAGGGATATGACAGCATGAACCGTCCCGACCGGCTCGTATCCCGAGACGGCACGATCACCTGGACGAGCTATGATCCGCCCGGCGATCCATCTGCAACCTGGACCGGAACAGATGACATCGGAGCTACCGCCAGTGATCCCGGCAATGGTGGAGCGGATGGTAACAATTTGAAAATCACCCTTGCCATTGAATATGATGATGGCAATGCCGGAGGCAACCGCAATCTGACCAAAGAAACCCGTCCTGTGGATGATACCCCGGCCAATGACCGGGTGATCGAGAATGACTATGATTTCAGAAATCGTCTTACTCAAAGTCAGACCAGTGACGGGACAACCTTGTTTATCACTGCTATCACTTATGACAACGTGGACAACCCTCTGACTGAAACAGGCTATCACACGTCGGTAAACGACACCAACCGGATCGCCCGCAAAGAAACAGAATACGATGGACGCAACCGGGTGTTTGAGGTTAATACTTACGGAGTCGATCCCGCCAACGGCAATCTTACTAACGCGCTGACTGCCGGAACCTGGTATGATGAGGATGATAATGTGATCAAACAGACAGAACCCGGTCAGAACGGTGCGACAAAGACGGATTACAATGGTCGTAATCTGCCAACTGTCACCTATGCCGTTATTCCCGGCACTCCGCCTTCAGGCGAACCTGCCAATGACATTTCCGACGACACGGTGGTTGAGCAGGAGGAAATGACTTATAACGATGCAAATCTGGCAATAACCACAACAACCCGCCTGCGGTTGCCGGACTCCACAGGCAAAGTAGCCCTTGGCGGTGCCACCGGATCGCAGCCGCGCGCCCGTGTGCTGTGGAGCGAAATGTACTTCGATGGAATCAAACGCAGCCGGTTCGCTGCGGAATATGGCACCAATGGCGGCACTGCTCCCAGACGTCCCGATACGCCTGCCACTCCATCGGAAACCGTATTGGTTACGGAAAACAAGTTTGATGCAGCTGGCTATCAAAGTAAAACCGTTGCACCGGACGGAGTGATCAACCGCAGCGAATTCGATGACTTGGGTCAGTTGACTACTACTATAGAAGCGTACGGAACGGCTGATGCCCGAACTCAGCATTATCGCTGGCATCCATCCGGCCGGATGGAGTTTCTGATGCTTGAAAATCCGGATACCGGGCAACAGGTGACAAAGTGGAGCTACGGCTCAACTCTGGCTGCCAGTGGAGTGGCTCGAAACGACATCATGGTCGGCAAGCAGTATCCAACCGGGGAGTCAGCTTCCTACACGGTTAACCGTCAGGGTGAACAGGGTGGCATGGTCCAGCCCAACGGCACAACCCACGAATACACATACAACAAAATCGGCCAGATTTTACACGATGCCGTGACTGCCGTTGCTTCAGGGATTAATGACACTGTCCTCCGAATATCAACAACTTATACCAACCGAGGCTTGGAGGAAACAGTCACCTCGTGGGATAATGCTACTCCGGGCTCCGGAAGTGTTGTCAACGAGGTGAAATTCAGCTATGATGCCTTCAATCAGGTGATCACAGATGAACAGGAACACAGCGGCGCGGTGGGAGGCTCAACTCCTGCTGTTTCCTATGCGTTTACTGATGGCAGCAGCAATACATTGCGGCAGGCTTCTGTCACCGCACCCTCCGGCATCCAGACCAACTACGAGTACGGCACTGCCGGAAGTATTGACGACATTTTTAACCGCACTGCTTCGCTGCAGATTCAGGGAGAGGGAAGCAACCTCGTGGAATACCAGTATGCGGGGGCGGGACTGATCGCAGACATCTTCTACCCGACTCCGGACGCAGAACTTTCCTACATCGCAAAGACGGGAGCAACCGGCACGGGAGATGGCGGGGATACCCTGACCGGCTACGACCGTTTCAACCGGATCATCAAAATGCCGTGGAAAAACAAAACCACGGCTACCGTGCTTGCCAATATAGGCTACGGTTATGATGAAGCTTCACGTCGCACATGGAGGCAGGATCTTACTCCTGCGGCTGATCGCGAGCATGACCGCTATTACACCTACGATCACTTAAGCCAGGTGAAGAGTGTGGCAGTCGGAACGTTGAACGACAACCGCACGGCCATTGGCGGAGTTGCAGCCGAAGATGAATCATGGAATTACGATGAAACCGGCAACTGGCTCAACTACAGCAAAGCAGAAGACGGCACGGTATCAATCAACGAAACCCGAACGAACAACGAATCCAATCAAATTAAAACGATTGACGGCTTCAGTTCGGGAATCGCACATGACCTGAATGGTAACGTGACACTTCTGCCAACGGGTGAAGGGCTAACCGGGCCATCACGAACATTAAAATGGGATGGCTGGAATCGGCTGATCGAGGTTCGCAATGCCAGCGACAACAGCCTCGTCGGTGCCTACGCTTATGACGGGAAATTCCGCCGCACAACTTCCTTTGATTCAGGATCGACTGTCACTCACTACTACTACAACCGGAACTGGCGTGCCGTTGAAGAACGACTCGATGCCTCCACAGACCCGAAAAACGGCTACTACTGGGGTGCGCAAAACCGCTGGGAACTGGTCCGCCGCGACCGCGATACCAACGATAACGGCACACTTGACGAAGCGCTATACTGCTTAAGCGATGCAATGGATCCGGTGGCAATTGTCGATGGCAGCGGAAATGTGGTTGAGCGGTACGAATATTCCGCTTTCGGGAATGTGAGTTTCTTTGCTGCCGATTACTCCGGCAGGGCAACTAGTAGCTATGTCTGGAAATTTCTTTTCCATGGCGAGTTCCGGGATGTTGATACCGCTATGTATAACTATGGATACCGGTATTATGATCCAAATTCGGGAAGGTGGACCTCCAGAGATCCGATAGGGGAAGATGGAGGTGTGAATCTATATGCATATGTGAGGAATTTGATATTGAATTCTGTTGATGGATTTGGCCTGCAGGATGTATTCACAAGATGGGGGAGCGGTCACGCAGGAAGTCGAGGTAACGGCCCTGTCCCTGGGCCTCCTCCATATGATGGAGGGCCGAAAGAATCACCGCTCCCTCCCGGCACTGGTAATGATCCGCTTCCAGACTGGCCTTATGATGGGCCAACGCAGGATCCCAATGATCCCCCTCTACGATATGATCCGTTATCAAATCCTCAGCCAAAGCCGTCTCCGTCCCCTAATCCATCTCCATCTCCATCTCCACCAACATATATGCCTCCGCGTAAACCTCCGGTAAATTCCTTAGGCGAACATTTTATGCAGACATTTTTACATGGTCTGGGAAAAGCCTGTGGGACGAATACGGGTCTTCCCGGGGTATTGATTGATGCAGGAAAGCTTGGAGGTGCAATTGAAGCTTTAAAAAAATACAACGATTGTTTAGAGCTAAACAATGGTAATCCGCACTGTTGCGAAAAGGAAAAGGAGATAATTGACTCGATATGCACAAAATTATGAGAATTTGCATGCAGATCCTAAGAAACTACATCGCAATTCTTACCGTAGCTACAATTTCCGTATTGTCAGGAGGATGCGCTAATGATCAGCCTAACCAGATCAAAAAACAGCTGGAAAGCGAATATGGTATAAACATTTATTTCGATTTTTCTGAAAATTCTATGGGTTCAAACTACCCCTCTATGAGATGTGAAGAGGTGCCCTATGGACTCCGTGCTGTTGCCCTAAAGAGGCTTAGAACTGATTTGGAAAAATACAACCCTATGTGTATTCGTGAAAATCTAAATTCTGTTCATATAATAAAATCCATTGTCATAAATGATCTAGAGCATGGCGGCGCTGCATGGGATAAAATTATTATTATCACAGCCGACTTATTAGGAGATGATGGGAGGACCTTAATTGCTGCCGGTTTTCATCATGAATATTCGTCGATTTTGTTAAAGAAAAAATTTAACTTTTCAAGTGTAAAGAAGACTTGGAGTTCATTTAATAAAGAAGGGTTTAGCTACGCCTCAAATACGTCGTCCTCCGAGTCATTAAAGTATGGCCTTAATGACGTGATTGGGAATCACAATACCTTTTCCAAGGGCTTTGCCTGTGACTATGGGCAGGTTTCAGTTGAGGATGACTTCAATACTATTGCTCAACTTTTTGTGGCTAAGCCCGCCTCCCTTTTACTTCTGTCGGTTAGGTATCCGATAATAGAGAAAAAAAACGGGTTTATGATAAAAACCTACCTGCAAAATGATGTGCTTTCAAGAAAACGGAGAGAGGAATTGTTAGGTACCCAACAAATGGAATATTGGCTTAAAAGAAGTTTGATATCTCAATAGGTACGTGTTCGCGAAATAGTACCGTTGCATGAAAGTAAAGCACCGTCGGGAAGCCCTCCTTAGGAACAATTCAATAGAAAAGCAGATCATCTTTGCTAAAACCTATCTATTAGATTAGCGTTAAAACGTAAGCACCAAAACAAGGGCATCTAGCGGATCACCGAAAATGGTTTAGATTCCGGCGGGAGCTTTTCATGCTTTACGCGTCTTTGCCCACTGATCAGGAAGAAGCGAATGAAGTTCTTCAGGTGCCATCCCGGGCAGGCGATTCAAAACGCCAGCGAGATATTGATAAGGCTCGATCCCGAAGCTGCGGCAACTGCTGATAATGGAGTAGATGACGGCACTCTTCCAGCCAGCGGAGTCAGCACCGATAAACAGCCAGTTCTTTACCCCGAGCTTGGTTGGACGGATCTTATTTTCGACCAGGTTATTGTCGATCTCGATTGATCCGTTATTTATCCAGGGCAATAACATATCCCAGTGATTCAGGGCATAGGAAATCGCCTTCCCCATTAAGCTCAAGGCTCAAGGGACGATATTTGCCGTTCTTCTTGAAGATATCCAGTGCTTTTCGAAGTCGATTCATAATCGGTAGACTTTCTGCGCATCTTAATGCTGCGCGTTTTGCCGGGCCCGCCCTGTCGTTGCGTAGTTTTTTCTCAATCCGGTATAGAAGCCGAATTTGATTTAATATCCAACGGGATTGAGTTGGCGCGCCTCCTTGATCGGCCGCATCCTTAAACTTCCTTCGCACATGAGCCATACAACCATTGAGGATGATTTCGGGGCGTTTGTTACTAAAGCTTTGGTAAACACGATAAGCATCGCATTGTAGGATTCCGTCGAATTCGGTTGGAACGATTGATCTCAGGCAGCTTTCACTTCTGCCGTTTCGCCAATGATAAACACAATACCCACTTGGAACGTTTACGGTCCACATGTAGCCTTTTGCTGTTTTTCCGTTGCCCGGCTTTAGATAATCGAGCGGCGTTTCGTCGCACTGGATATATCTCCCTTGGTACTGCGATTCCGACATCAGTTCGACGATGGGTTTCAGTCGGTCTGCAACTACCGTCATCCCGTTGTTCATCGTCTGGCTACTAATCTCTACCCCATAGCGCTCTTTGAATATTTTTTCCTGGCGTTCAAGAGGTAAATGATCGCTGTATTTTGAAACGGCTATATGGGCGAGTAACTCAGGTGCTAAAATGGCTCGCTCCTGCAACTGAGGCGGCAACTCTGCTATCACAGGCGGGTTCGGCTCGTCAGCAGGGCAGTCGTTTCGTATATACTTCGGGCGCACCACACGCTTGATATAGAAGGTGCCCGGTTGCCGGGAAAACTTAGCATGCTCGAGTTGAGGTTAGGATTTAAGACGGTTGATCAGCTCAGCCGCGAGCATGACCTGAGCAGCGGATGAAACCGTGAGGCGGTGTCCACCGGCCAGTTCCACTGACAGAACTTGGCTATCTGGTGAGGGCAGAGGTTGTCCGTGTGGCGCTTCAGTAATGCATGCGGCTTTACAAACGATGTCCGAGGCTTGAAAGGGGCTCGATTTGCGGAGGGCTAAAACTGGAGAAAGCACATTCGGAAAATTTTTCGATAATATTTCGGAAAGGTTAACTAAAATCGCGGAGCTGTTGTGGTGAATGGGAGTCAATTCGGCAGGATGAAACAGGGTATTTTATACCATTTTTATACCAAAGTCGGGGTGAAAACGCGGTAAACAGTGATAGAATTTGCAAAGCTGTGAAAAACTGATTCTCCGTAATCCTTTATTTGTGAGAAGCTATGACAAGCTGTGCAAAGCAGTGGCAAGTTGACCATCAATTTTGGCAACCTGTTCTACGGGGAGAAGGGGCTTTGGGCACTGGCTTTGTGGGGCGCGGACAGAAGTGTCCGCTTCACGGCGGGGGTAGTTGGGATGGTTGTGTAGAACAGGTTGCTAACCTGTTGCCGGTGCGGGAGGGCAGGTCTTTCGCAAACAGGTTGGCAACCTGTTCTACGGGGAGAAGGGGGCTTTGGGCACTGGCTTTGTGGGGCGCGGACAGTGTCCGCGTCACGGCGGGGGGGGGTGGCGCCGCTTAGCTATTTGCTTTGGCGGCGGCGATGGCGTCCTGCGCCTGGGAGGTTGGTTTGGCCTTGAGGTCGCGCCAGATGACTTTGTTGTCTTTGACGAGAAAACTCTGACGGGAGGCGAATCCTCTCGGGTTGGTGGGCACGCCGAACGCTTTGATGACTTCGCCTTCGGAGTCGGCGAGGAGGGTGAAGGGTAGATTGAATTTTTCCGCGAAGGCTTTCTGGTCGGCTGAATTGTCGGCGGAAACGCCAAACACTTTGATGCCGGCTCCAGTCACATCTTCAAACGCGTCGCGCAGGTTGCAGGCCTGTTTGGTGCAGCCGGGTGTGTCGGCTTTGGGATAAAAATAGACCAGCGAAATGCCCTCGGACAATTCCTTGCCGAGATCGACTTTTTTGCCGTCGGCATCGACGGTTTTTACCGCGGGTACGCTGTCGCCGACATCGAGCGGTTCGGCCTGGGAAGAGTTGGTGCAAAGCAGTGACATGGTTACGATTGTGGAAAGAGCGAATAGAATTCTCATCGCTGAAAGTCGCCTGTGCGATCCTCCGAAGCAATGGCGCGGATGAGGAGGTTTTGGTCCGTTAATTCGTCCGAATCTGATCGTCTGTCTCTGAGATTTTGCCGTTCCGTAACTTGAAGAATAACCGTTAGAATGATCTGCGGACTTACCAGGCAGGAACGTGAAGAGAACCAATGAAAATGATATTTCAGAGCCCCACCCTAAATGGTAAATTTGCGCCCCGTGATTTCCCGGGGCAGGTGCCTCGATCCGGAAATAAGCGATTTCATTTTCGACAGGGCGTTTGGCTGATCCTGTTGGCGTGGTTTGGCCTGGCTGCTCTGGCTGCTCTGGCTGTCGCCCAGTCGGAAACCAACGTGAAAGCCCGGCTGATTTCCAGCCACACAACGATCGTTCCAGGCGAACCGGTCACCCTGGGGCTGGAGCTTAGCATCGATCCAACCTGGCATACCTACTGGATCAATCCCGGGGAAACCGGCAAGACGACAACTCTGCAGCTGGATCTGCCTGCGGGCTTCACAGCTGGAAAGCTGGGGTATCCGGTTCCGAAACGGTTCGTGACCGATTACGGGTATGATATCAAGGAGGCGGGGTTCGGCTACACGGATGTCGTGATTCACCCGGTAACCATTACCCCTCCGGCGGATCTCAAGCCGGGGACCAACGTAACGCTGAAGGGCCAGGCCGAGTGGCTGATGTGTGATCCCAACACCTGCCTGCCCGGCCAGGCTGACGTGGCCATCACTTTGTCAGTCGGATCAGAAAGTGTTCGCTCAGCTGAAGTCGACGCCATTGCCGCTTTTCAAAAGAAACTGCCTGAGTCAGTCAACTGGCCGGTGGCAATCGAACTGCAGGAGGAGAATCTCATCGTATCGGTCGAGGTGCCGCAGGGCGCTCTCGCGGATGGAGCAACGCTGCATCTTTATCCCTACCAGAGTATGATTTTTGATCAGCTGTCCGAGCCGGAAATCGTGCGCGAGGGTGGCAAAGTCCAGTTTACTTTTGCCAGGTATGCCAAACTCACTGCCGCCCCGGAATCGTTTGCCGCGCTATTGGTCGAGGAGCAGGCCTCGGGCAAAAAGGGCTGGCGGGTCTCAACCGGTGGCGAAGCGGAAACGGAGCAGGCGGCTACCGTGAACCAGGCACCGGTCAACTCCAGCACTCCGGCGGACAGCGGGGCTTTGCCGTTTGGCGGCGGACTCATCGGCATCCTGCTGGCGGCGTTTCTCGGCGGGATCACTTTAAACATCATGCCCTGCGTTTTCCCGGTGATCTCGCTGAAAGTGATGTCGTTTGTCGCCCAGGCGGGGGAGGACCGCAAGAAGGTGCTCGCGCATTCGCTGGTGTTCGCTCTCGGCATTTTGATCTTTTTCTGGATCCTGACGACGATGCTTTTGCTGCTGCGCTCCGGAGGCAACGGCGAGGTCGGTTGGGGCGTGCAGCTGCAACAGCCCGGCTTTGTGATCGTGCTCATCTTCGTGATGGTAGCGGTGGCGATGAGCCTGTTCGGCATCTTTGAAATCGGCACATCGCTGACTTCGGTGGGCGGTTCGATTGCCTCCAAATCCGGCTACACCGGCAGTTTCTGGAGCGGCGCACTGGCGGTTCTGCTCGCAACTCCCTGCACGGCTCCGCTGATGGCGCCGGCGATCGGTTTTGCCCTTTCGCAGTCGGCGCCGATTATGTTTCTGGTGTTCACCGCGCTGGGTCTCGGCCTGGCGGCACCGTATTTTGTTTTCGCGGCGTTTCCGAAACTGCTCGACATTGTTCCCGCTCCGGGTGCCTGGATGGAGACGTTTAAACAATTTATGGGCTTTCCGATGCTGGCGGTGGCGATTTGGTTAATCGGCGTTCTTTCGCGGCAGCTCAGCGTCTCCGGTCTGCAATGGGCGCTCGGCGCGGTCCTGCTGCTGGCGGTGGCGGGTTGGGTCTGCGGGCGCTTTTGCGGCTTCGAACGGTCCGGCTCGACCCGGCTGAAAGGGCGGGGGGCTGCGCTGGTGTTTGCTGCCTGCGCCCTGGTGATCGCCTGGAACGCTTCTGCACTACGGGCACCGGCTTCGTCGATGGATATTCGCGACGTGATCGCCCGTCACCAGCAGGATGGCAAACATGTGTTTGTCGATTTCACGGCGGAGTGGTGTGTCACCTGTAAGGTCAATGAGCGAACCACGATAAAGACCCAAAAAGTGCAGGATTTGTTTGCGGAGAATAACATCGCTTTTGTGGTCGCTGACTGGACCAACGAAGATCCTTCGATCACCAAAGAGCTGCAGAAATTCGGTCGGGCCGGGGTGCCGTTCTACGCGCTCTATCCGTCTGATCCAGCGGAGAATCCGGTCACTCTCGGGGATGGCATCGTCACCGTGGGAGCGATCAAAGAGGCCATTCAGGGGCTGCCCAACTGAGGGACGGAACTTTTTTTAGAGTTTTGTGAGTCTTTTATGCTGAAAGGCCTAATGAATGCCCGTCTTTCAGCGTGATGCTTATCAGCTACTTATAATCAATCAAACCAAGCATGAAAAAGATCCTAACTATTCGTTTAACGACTCTCCTGGTGGTCGGTCTGGCCATTTCTTTTACCGCAACCAGCGCGCAGGCCAAACCGATGCGCGAGATTCTCCCGCTTCCCGGAACGGTTTTTGATGCCAGCGGGACTGAGGTGCCCACTGAATCTCTGCGCGGCAAAATCGTCGCCCTGTATTTCTCCGCCCACTGGTGCGGGCCGTGCAAGAAGTTCACGCCCCAGCTGATTAAGTTCCACGAAGCCAACAAAAGGAACGGCTTCGAAGTGGTATTTATGAGTCTGGACCGCTCCCAGTCGCAGAAGGATGCCTACATGAAGCAATCCGGTATGAATTGGTACACGGCCCCGGGTCACGGCACCAAAGAGATCAATTTCATCATGGACTACTACAAGTTGCGCGGCATTCCGGCGCTGATCGTGTTTGGTCCCAACGGGGAAGTCATCACGACCGACGGACGTTCTGATGTGACCGGCAATCCGGGCGGTGCCTTCGCCAAGTGGCAGGCCGCAACCCGGTAACGGAAACTGCAGTTAAACGCTAATTTTACCTACAGCCTCCCGATTCGATTCGGGGGGCTTTTTTTATGTGCCGCTTTCCGCCCGGGGAATCTGTTTCGGTGATTCATCGACATCCCAGAAGTTGATTCTCTGGCGGATGATATCGAGAAACCTGCCCAGCCTTTCGGGTGGGGCGGCGCTTTCGGTGAGGTGTAGCAGACCGATGCGCCAGCCGCTGAGCTGCTGGTGGGATTCTTTGTCGCTGAGGCGAATGCCGGCGAGCCCGGCAATGATGGTAAATACCTGCCGAATCAGTAGGGTGGCCACGGTCAGGATGATTTCGACGAGGAAAAAGATGAAGGCGGCGACGATCAGTAGCAGCATGCCCAGCATCAAAGGTATACCGAGGAGAATGTTGCGGAAGAAGTGCCAGAGAAATCCACCGCGCGACATGCCGACCACGGCGCCAAACGGCATCATGAATCCGAAGATCGCGCCGATGGAAATCGAGAAAAACACCACCGCCAGGCTGGCCTCCGCTGCTGTGGCCAGCGTGTAGGCGCGCAGTCCGCCGGAGTAACCCAGCACGATGGTGGCGATGAGAAAGAAGATTCCGGCCGCCCAGCCGACGACTCTTTCGGAGGAGATCCCTTTAGCCTGGGCTTCGGTCGTCTCCCCGTCCTGGTCTTTTGGTCGGGCGAGAAGATGATGGGCGAGGTGGCCGAAGATCAGAGTGAGCATTCCGAAACCGATACCGGAAACAACCGACATTCGGACTCCGACATTTCCGAACAGCGGCATAACCGATTCGCCAAGCAGATAGTATTCGAGGAACAGGGAGAATAACCAAATCTCTATAAAGAAAGCGAGAGAGCCGGCGAGAAAAAAGAAAAAGTTCCGCGGGGTAAGTCGATTGTCCTCATCCTGCGGCCAGTGAACGTTTTTCTGCAAATCCCAAATAGCCGCACCGACAACTGTGATCGGGAAAATCACAATCGCCACCAGCAGCATGATGTAGTTGTATAGATAATACAGTACTACCATCACTATCAAAATGGCCAGCCAGTAGTCGGCTAAAAAGGTTTTCGCTATATCTATCCACTCTTTCATCGATTCGGGGGTTAAAAGGAATTTTGGACTTCGTAGAGTTCAAACTGCTCCGCGTTCAGTTTGGTTTGCCAGTATTGTTCCAGCTGCTTGAAATACTGGTGAGCCCCGCCGGTATTCTGATTCGGCGGGCGGGTTACAAACCGGGCGACAACAGTCACGTCGGGCAGTTCGAGCTGAGAGTCGTCTTCGAGGGCCGCGTCTTCAATCATGTCGGAATAAATAATGAGTTTTTTCTGATCGTAGTTTCGTTTTTCGAAAAACCTCTGGCAGGTGAGCAGGGCGCCAACAAAATCGGTCTGATTGGAAGGGTAGGCGAACAGCAGTTCACCTTGCGCTTCGAATTCACTGCAGGCTGCATCGATGGAGGCTTTGGTGCGTTCCCCGAGCGATTCTTCGAAATCGCGTTTTTCCCGTTCCCACACCTTCAGTTCAATCGGGTTGGACGGTTTGGGTTTCTGAAAATGCAAATCATCGCGGGTCAAATCCAGGTTGGTGATCATCGCCGAAAGCTGATTACTCTCCGATTGAATGGTGCGCACGATGTAATGATCGCCGGGGCGGGCCTGGCGCAATTTGCCGGTGATTTCCCGCTTCACCAGATCCATCACCCTCTGGCTGGCGCTGTCAGCCGGGTTGTTATAACTGAGGGAATTGTCGATCAGAAGGAAGGTGATGCGCTTCTCCGGCTTGATCAGAACCTTGCCCACGGTAGAGGTGTCAACGCATCCCGAAGTGAGCAGAACAAGGCTTGAAACGGCACAGAACCACTTCGTTTTTTTAAAAATACTGTCATGAACCATGTCTCTTTTTTAAATTAGGGGCAATCAGGACAAAGGTCGCCCTAATTTTGCGATTTTCACAATCGGGGGTTGAATAGTTTAGCTTTCCCTAAATATTGAGTGGCTCTAATTTGACTTTCCCAAGATGGCTGCAGCGAATAATTACACCGAAGATCACATCAAATCCCTTGAACCGAGAGAGCACATTCGCCTCCGGCCGGGCATGTACATCGGCAAGCTGGGCGACGGTTCTTCGCCGGACGACGGGATTTATATTCTGCTCAAAGAGGTGATCGACAACTGCATCGATGAGTTCGTGATGGGCAACGGCAAGCAGATCGACATCTCGCTGGATGAGAATTTTATGCAGGTGAGAGATTACGGCCGCGGCATTCCTCTGGGCAAAGTAAAAGACTGTGCCTCGGTGATCAACACCGGCGCCAAATACGACAGCGAGGCTTTCAAAAAGTCGGTTGGTTTGAACGGGGTTGGTATCAAAGCGGTGAACTTTCTCTCCGAAGCGTTTGCCATCCAGAGCTTTCGCGAACGCAAAACGATGGCTATCGAATTTTCGCAGGGAATCATCATCGATGAGATGAAGCGCCCCGGAAAATCGAGCGAGCCGAACGGAACTTCCGTTTCCTTCGAGCCCGACGGTGAACTGTTCGGGGAATACAAATGGAATACGGAATACATCGAAACGATGTTGCGCAACTATTCCTACCTCAACACCGGATTAACTCTTTCATTCAACGGGAAGAAATTTAAATCCAAAAACGGACTTCATGATTTGTTGACCGAAAATCTGGAGCAGGAAAAACCTCTCTACGATATCATTCACATAGCTGACAATGATATAGAAGTGGCCTTTACCCATACCGACCAAAACGGGGAAGACTACTACAGTTTTGTCAACGGTCAGCACACCACGATGGGCGGCACCCATCAGGCCGCCTTCAGAGAGGCGATCGTAACGACCATCCGGAACTACTACAAAAAGCAATACGAAGCGCCGGACATTCGTTCCGGTATTGTTGCGGCCGTTGCGGTAAAGGTGGAGGACCCTGTGTTTGAATCGCAGACCAAGACCAAACTCGGTTCGACGCACATGGCTCAGAAAGGGGAGACAATTCGAACTTTCGTCGGCAACTTTATCGGTCTTCACCTGGATAATGCTCTGCACAGGAATAAAGAAAGAGCCGGCGCGCTGCAGGAAAAGATTCTTCATTCCGAGCATGTGCGGAAAGAACTGAAGGGGATCAAAAAGCTGGCCAAAGACAGAGCCAAACAGAGCCGCGTCCACAACAAAAAACTACGTGACTGTCGCGCCCATTTCAATACCAGCCACAAGCTTGCGAAAGAGTCGACCATCTTTATTACCGAGGGTGATTCAGCGAGTGGTTCGATTACCAAAGCGAGAGATGTGGATACGCAGGCGGTGTTTTCGCTGCGGGGAAAACCGCTCAACTCCTACAACATGACCCGCAAGATCGTGTATCAGAATGAGGAGTTTAATTTGCTTCAGGCGGCGCTGAATATCGAAGACGGACTGGAGAGTTTGCGCTATAACAAAGTCGTCCTCGCTACAGATGCCGACGTGGACGGCATGCACATCCGCCTGCTGACGATTACGTTTTTTCTGCAGTTCTTTCCCGACCTGATTCGCGAAGGGCATCTATTTATTCTGGAGACTCCATTGTTCCGGGTGCGCAACAAAAAGAAGACTCTCTATTGCTATACCGAAGAGGAACGGGTCAGCGCGATCGATGAACTGAAGCCCAACCCGGAGATTACCCGATTTAAGGGTCTGGGGGAAATCTCGCCTGATGAGTTTAAATACTTTATCAACGAGGACATTCGACTGGCACCGGTGGAAATGCCGCCGAGAAACCGGACGGTAGCTGAGTTGCTGGAATTCTATATGGGTAAAAATACTCCGAAACGTCAGGAGTATATTATTAAGAACCTGGTCGTGGAGCAGGATATTGTCGGCGAAGGTGAGGAAGTGCTGGAGGAAGCGTAGAAGGTAGAATCAATAACCTAATATTTTTTGATGCAAGAGTCAGACACACCACTGCAGGGAATGTATTCCGACTGGTTTCTCGAGTATGCCAGTTATGTCATTCTTGAAAGGGCGGTTCCCCATATCAACGACGGGCTTAAGCCGGTCCAGCGGAGAATTCTTCATTCCCTGAAGGAGAAAGACGACGGTCGATTCAACAAGGTGGCTAACATCATCGGGCATACCATGCAGTACCATCCCCATGGAGATCAATCGATCGGGGATGCTCTGGTAAACATGGGGCAGAAAGAGTTGGTAGTTGATACCCAGGGGAACTGGGGAAATAT
This sequence comes from Verrucomicrobiales bacterium, assembly GCA_029213025.1. Classification (GTDB taxonomy): domain Bacteria; phylum Verrucomicrobiota; class Verrucomicrobiia; order Verrucomicrobiales; family DEV007; genus Arctic95D-9. The sequence continues at coordinate 10,898 of JARGOZ010000076.1, read as the reverse complement.
ATTAACCGGCGATTCTGCCGCTGCTCCGAGGTATATCGAGACCAGGCTTTCGAAATTCTCAAACGAAGTGTTATTCAACCCGAAAACGACACTTTGGGCGGCGAGTTATGACGGAAGAAACAAAGAGCCGGTAACACTGCCGGCGAAGTTTCCGCTTGTTCTGGCTCACGGCGCAGAGGGTATTGCGGTAGGTCTGGCCTGTAAGATTCTGCCGCACAACTTTAACGAGCTGCTCGATGCCTGTATTGCCGTGTTGAGAAAAGAAGACTTCGAGTTGTATCCGGATTTCCCCCAGGGTGGTATAGCGGAAATTACCGAATACAACGATGGTCTGCGTGGCGGCAAAGTCCGGGTGCGGGCGAGGATCGAAAAGCACAAGGCGCGTGAACTGGTGATTCGCGAAGTCCCTTACGGAACCACAGCCGGCAGTTTGGCCGATTCGATTCTCAAGGCAAACGATCAGGGCAAAGTCAAAGTGACCCGTATCGAAGACTGCACAGCGGAATTTGTAGAGATTCATGTGTTTCTTCCGGCCGGGTCGGATGCTGACCAGACCATCAAAGCTCTCTATGCGTTTACGGACTGTGAAGTCAGTATCTCGCCGAATGCCTGTGTGATCGAGGACAAGACGCCGAAGTTTCTCGGGGTATCGGAAATTCTGCGCCACAACGCGAAGCAGACCAAAGCCATTCTCAAGCAGGAGTTGGAGATTCGGATGCAAGAGCTGGAGGATAAATGGCATTTCTCCAGTCTGGAAAAAATCTTCATCGAAAACCGGATCTACCGTCGAATCGAGGAATGTACCACCTGGGAGGACGTGATCGAAGAGATCTGGAACGGTTTGGAATCGTTCCTGCCACTGTTGAAGCGGGAAGTGACGGATGACGACGTCGTCCGCCTGACTGAGATCAAGATTAAACGGATTTCCAAATTCGACTCCTTCAAGGCTGACGAATATATCAAAGGTCTCGAAGATCAAATGAAAGAGACGGCGAAGCATCTTCGCAATCTCACCAAATATACCATCGCCTGGTATCAGGGACTTAAAGACAAGTATGGTAAAGATTTTCCGCGCCGGACAGAGCTGACCACCTTCGAGAAAGTGGATGCCAAGGCGGTAGTGATTTCCAACGATACTCTGTATGTAAACCGGAAAGACGGAATGGCCGGCTACAACCTGAAGCGGGATGAGGCGGTAGGTAAATGTTCGCGGATGGACGACATTATCGCATTCTCACGCGACGGCACGATGCGGGTGGTAAAGATTGCCGACAAGGTATTTGTCGGTAAAGACAATATCCACTGTGCCGTGTTCAACCGGGACGAACCGAAATATTACAATATGATCTACCGCGACGGCCGGGGCGGTCGCGCTATGGTGAAGCGATTCCAGGTTGCCGGGGTTACCCGGGACAAGTTGTATGATTTAACCAAAGGAACTCCGGGGACCCGGGTGCTATTCTTTAGTGAGCATGATACCGAGGAAGAGGCCAATATGCATGTGCGGGTTCACTTGAAACCGGCATTAAAGTTGAGGAATCTGGTGATTGATTTACGACTTAGTGAGATCGAATTTAAAGGCCGGGCGGCCCAGGGAAATATCGTAACGAAGCATGCGGTGGATCGTGTCGTGCGAATACCTCAGGCTGAACAGGACATTCTTGAGGCAAAAGCCAAGCGCAGGGAAAAACGCGAAGCCGGTAATTCCTGAAAAACGATGACGAAGCTGGCTTTTCCCAATGTATCGGGAGATGTGTTTGTTCTCGATGAGGCTGCTCTGGAGGAAGGTTTTACCGCCTCCCGGAAAAGCCCGAGAAAACGAATCATTCTGCCGATTCACCGGGCGCAGGGCGACCTCGTACAACGGATGCTGAATTTCTTTCAGCCGGGCACCTATGTCAGGCCGCATATTCACCCCAACGAATCCGCTTCAGAAACAATTTTCGTGATCCGGGGCAAAATCGGATTTTTGATCTTCGATGAGCATGGGGAAATTCAATCCACCCACCTGCTTGAGCCGGGCGGGTTGATCGATATCGTTCCGGGCGTGTGGCACGGTATGGTAGCGCTTGAAGCGGATACCGTGATTCTCGAAACCAAACGGGGGCCCTATGATGATACCGATAAACACTTCGCTGCGTGGGCGCCGGAAGAGGGCGGGCCTGCGGCAGAAGAATTGACCGGCCGGTTTGAATCGCTATTCGCTGCCGGCTGAATTCCGGTAGGGTTCGAGATCTGCGGGTTTCACTTCGAGGATCTTGTGCATCTGCAATTCTGTAGCTGTGGCGCTCTGGTTTTGAAACGGGCGGCGCAGTATTTCGATGACTCTTGCAGAGAGAGTGTGAAACAGCTGGTAGTCATTTTCCCGGAATGGTTCATCCAGAGTATAGTTTCTTTTTATGCCTTCGCGTAGCTGCTGGATGAGCTGGCGCAGGAGTCCCAGATCGGTGAGATCCGTGGCTGACAGTTTCCTGTTGCTGGCCAGTTTCAGCAGTAGAGCTTCCCATTCACCTTCCAGAATGCTGGAGCGCTCGATCAGGCTCCACTGCGGGGAGTTTTCGGTAGTGATTCGGCTGCGGTCCGGAGCCTGTTTGATATATACTTTATAGATTCTCCAGAGTGCTTTGAATTCGCCGTGAATCCTTTGAAAGGTATTTTCCGATTCCAGATCCGATTCACGAATCCGCTTTTTGATCTCCCAGTAGGCAATGATTCGCTGCCCGATTATCCAGGAGAAAATCAGCAGGATCAAGGTGCTGCCGAGGCGCAGGCCCTGCAGAGTCAGTTCCTCTTTAATCTCCTCCGGAAGAGCGTTTAAGCCCGAGATCCAAAACTCTGCTGTTACAGGTATTTTCATCCCTCCAGCTCAGCGAGGACTTTTTCGATGAGATGCTTTGTAGCGTTGATACCTTCGACCGGAGATATATGATGGCCTTCAAACTCTATACCGATATATCCGTTGAATCCTGAGTCCTTGACGATTTTGAGCATGCGCCGGTAGTCGACATTTTTCTCGTTACCGTTTTCGTCAAAGCCTTTGGATTTGGCGCAGACGATTTTGGCCCACGGCATCATTTCCTCCACGCCCTGATACGGGTCGTATTCTTTGAAGTTCTGAAAATCCGGCAACGTTCCGCAGGCTTCCATATCGACCCTTTTCATGACATCCGCCAGCCAGGCGCCGTTGCTGGAATGGTTGCCGTGGTTTTCGACGACGATTTCCATTTCGTAATCGCTTTGGGCGACCTGTGTCAGTGCTTTGAGGCCCTCGGTGGCGTATTTTTTCTGCTCTTCGGGATCTCCGGGTGAGCGGACATCCACGCGGATACAGAATCCGCCAAGGATCTTCATCGCTTCCAGCCAGGGGCGATAGCCTTCTATAGCAGCCGCCCGGATTGCGGGATCTTTTGCGTCGAGAGCGGTTTTGCTGCGGCAGAGCATCATGGTATTTACCGCGCCGAGGTCGTCCGTCTGCTTGCGGAGATTTTTGAAGAAAGCGGTATCACCGCCTTTTTCCTCCATGTGTCCGTTGAAATACTCAAGTGCTTTGATGCCGGTTCCTGCCACAACTGTTTTCGGGTAGTCGGCAATCGCCAGTTCCCCGGATCTGAGCTGGCGGTTAAAGCTGTATTGCTGAACGGCTAATTTCAGCCACGGCGTGGTTTCCGCTCTGGACGTGAAAGTGGAAAACGGAGCGGCAACTGCGGCTGTCGAAAGGCTGCGAAGTAGATTGCGTCGATTCATGATTCAATTGAATCGACGGTAGCATTTCCCATTCTGCTTGAACAGAAATTTGCTTACACGAAACAGGGTAAGCAATCAGAAAAAAGGCCGGAGGCCTGATAAGATGGTAGCCGGTGTTGAAGTGAGTTCGAAAGCGAACGAGGCACCGGATCAGAAAGCAAATTTGATTCGAGTCCCGGCAGGGGCGATAGAATAGTCGTCATGCCTTCCACTCATTCGTCGCTTCATTATCATATCGTTTTCAGTTCGAAAGACCGTGAACCGTGGTTTCACGGCGAAATGATCACCGATCTTCACGCTTACCTCGGTGGAGTGGTCAATGGTCTTGACGGACATTCTCATATAAACGGTGGTGTATCAGACCACGTTCATTTACTGGTAGGATTAAAGCCAATCCATCGACTTTCTGATTTCATGAGCGAACTGAAATCAGTGTCCTCCTCCTGGGTAAAGAAACGCCTGCGCGCTCCGGCTTTCAGGTGGCAGGAAGGTTATGGGGCATTCACCGTAGGCGCTCCGGAACTTGGAAAAGTGCGGGAGTATATTGCCAACCAGGCTGAACATCATCGCAAGAAAACTTTTCAGGAGGAATATGTAACAATGCTGAATCGGGGCATGGTTGAATACAAGGAGGAACATCTTTGGTAAAAGTAAAATCTGTATCTACCGCCCCTGCCGGGACTTTCGGGAGGTGAGCATTTGCTATCCGGTGCCTCGTTCGCCAAAGGCTCACTTCAACACCGGCTACCGTCTTACATGGCCTCCGGCCTTTTTGGGAGACAGGAAGTGATGTTCGACCACGGCAGGTCAGAGCCTTCTCAAGACTTGAGGCTCTTGAGAAATTCGCCCAGTTCCTGCCAATCCTGATAGAGTTTCTTAAGCAAAGTTATCATGGAGTATGACGATTGATGGTTTTGAGAAAAAGTCAAACAATCTTAAATATCTGAAATTGTTAATTTTCTCTTGACTTCTGATTGCCCGGTAGACTTGCGAATTCACCAGGTTTCGGCTAAATCCGGAGAATGCAGATCATTCAACGTCTCGACGAATTTCGGGAATGGAGTCGACAAAACCGGACTGTGCAGCGGGCTCTCGTTCCGACGATGGGCGCGCTTCACGAAGGTCATCTCAGCCTGTGCGACCGGGCCCGTGAGGAGGTGGGTGCCGGGGGCCATGTGGTTGCGACGGTATTCGTGAACCCGACGCAGTTCGGACCGAATGAAGATCTTGATGCCTACCCGAGACAGCTGGAGGAGGACGCCAAAGCCTGCGAAAAGCGCGGGGTGGATGTTCTGTTCGCGCCAAATCCTGCCGATATGTATTTCCCCGATGCTTCGGTGGAAATCCACGAAAATGTGCTTTCCACCGGTCTCTGCGGGGCAAGCCGGCCGGGGCATTTTACCGGGGTTTGTACGGTGGTGGCGAAGTTGTTTAATCTGGCACAGCCGGATGTCGCGGTTTTCGGGGAAAAAGATTTTCAACAGCTTGCCGTGATTCGACGGATGGTTCGCGATCTCAATTTTCCGGTGCAGATCGTGGGTGGGAATACTGTCCGGGAGTCCGATGGACTGGCGATGAGCTCGCGCAATCTGTACCTGACCGATGCGGAAAGAACACAAGCCCCGGTGATATATCGATCTCTGTGCGAAGTGCGGGACGGCATTGCTGACGGCCCGGTCAAGAGTCCGCAGGATGCCATTGCGATGCTGGAGGCGAAAATCGGCAGCGCCGCGCCAGCGAAAATCGACTATCTGCAGTGTGTTCACCCGGAAACTCTTGAGCCACTTAACGAATTCGGGGAAGGGGGCTACCGCCTTATTGTTGCGGTATTTTTCGGTAAGCCCCGACTGATCGACAATCTCGGCCCGGTCTAAAATCCGCCGTCACCTGCCGGAGAGTTGGATTGAATTTCTCCGGTCGGTGGTTCCGGGGCCCGGCCGGTTTCGGATTTGGGAGACGAGTTGATTACGAAGCGTCGCCAGTCCGGTTTAAAGTTGATATGGATTTCTCCCGCTTTCCAGGCCGCGAGGTCGCGCTTCAGCGTTTGGTCGTTGGTAAGAATCAGCGAGACCAGTAGAACGGTAATGCCGTAGGTCAGAAAATTCGGCCACATCCGTTTGGTGGAGAAAAGTTTGAAAGCCGTGCCGCTGGAGCTTTTGGCGCGAAACCATTCGAGGCTGTACAATTCATCGAGCAACAGGTGGGAAAGAAACCCCAGGGTGATGGCGGAAGATTTGAATGCCCTCGGCTCGATTTCCTGATAGGAACAGACCAGAAAACAGATCAATCCCACATTGAAGGCTGCCGGAATACTGTGCCACATGCCGCGGTGGCGGGTTAGCCGTTTAAAAGGTTCCCCGATTCCGAAGCGAATCAAAAAGTAGATCGCCATGATGGAGAGAAATATGCCTTCGCGATCAAATCCCCAGTGTTGAAAGACATCCAGCATCAAAATCGGCACGGCTGCGGCAAGTAGTGGAATGATCTCGCGCACCGCCACTCCGGTGTCACCGTCCAGATCGGGAAGCATCCCGCCGAGCGTGCAAATACTCGCTGCTACCAGCGAAGTGGAGAGGGGAAACCCGCAGGCATATCCCGCCGCTCCGTATGCGAGCCCAATTCCTCCGCTGACTGAAACATGTGTCTTAAAACCTGCCATAATATTAGGATGTCTTTCATTTTACTTATCCTAAATTATTAAATATGACAAATTTGTAATTCATAAATTTCACTCTTGAAAAAGCATCTGCTCCAGATCCTCTTCGGAAATTATGGTAACTCCGAGAGTTTCCGCTTTATCCCGTTTTGAGCCGCCGCCTTCGCCGGCGAGGAGAAAGTCGGTTTTGCTGCTGATTGAGCCGGATACTTTTCCCCCGGCGTCCTGGATTTTTGCTTTGATGTCATTCCGGGGAGCGGTCAGCGTTCCGGTGATGACGAAGGTTTTGCCGACAACTTGCGATGCCCCGCTGTCGGCGGCTTTGGATGGCTCGGGCAGATAATTGGTCGATTTGGGGCAGATACCCATTTGCTTCATCCGCTCCAGCATGGCCTGTCCGGATTCGCTGCGGAAATAACCGAGCAGACTGGCCGAGGCGACACCGCCCAGCTCCGGACTGACTTCGTAGGGGGCCAACTTTTCCGTCAGCTCTTTGACCCGTCTTTTGTACTCTTCGCTTTTGGTTTTGCGGGCTTCAAATTCCTCCACAGACAGATCTGCGGTTTTGGCGGAGCGGAGCGGGTTTTCCTTTACCCAGGCGTCCTTGAGGCCTTTTTCGCGAACCATTTCGATAATTTCAGAATCCGGGATTTGAAAAATATCCTCCACCAGGCGGGAGGCTTCGAGTGCGGCGGATTCGCCAACCTGGGGTATGCCGAGCCCGTATAGCCACTTGGCGAGCGGTGCTTCGCGGGCGCGTCTGGCGGTTTCGACGATTTTTGTACCGTTCTTTTCCCCGAGCATGCGAGGTTCCACAGCTGTGCCGATATTGAAATCGGCGAGTTGGTCGACATGCAGCTCGAAGATATCGAGAATATCTTTCACCTTTCCGCGCTCGACCAGTTTTTCGGCGACGATGTTGCCAACGCCGTCGATATCGAGCGCCTTCCGGCTGACAAACTGTTTCAGGCGGTTGGAGGCCTGGGCCGGGCAGCTGAAGTTCTCACACTTCCACGCCACAAAACCTTCGGGTCGAATAATCGGCGAGTTACAGCGGGGGCACTTGCCGTCGACATATTCGTAGAGGTTAAAAGGCTTCGCATCCGCCGGGCGCTTCGCGGTGACGACTTTGACAACGGCCGGGATGATTTCGCCGGCTTTTTCGATCACCACCGTGTCGCCGATGCGGACATCTTTCCGATCAATTTCGTCCTGATTATGCAGGGTGGCGCGGCGAACTGTGGTTCCCGAAACGAGAACGGGTTCCAGCTCCGCGACCGGCGTAAGAGTGCCGGTGCGCCCGACCTGAATGGTGATGTCGTGGAGAACGGTTTCTTTCTGTTCCGGCGGATATTTGAAAGCCATCGACCAGCGCGGAGCCCGCGAAGTGGCGCCCAGCTGAGCCTGCGCGGCGATACTGTCGACTTTGACCACGGCGCCATCGGTTCCGTATTCAAGGTCGTGGCGCTTGATGTCCAGTTCGCGAATCGCTTTGATGACACCGTCGACATTATCCTCCAGCCAGACCGGGTGATTGGCGGGCAATTTCAGCTCCTCCAGATAGCTGCGAAACTCGGAAAACGAGTCAAAAGAGATGCCTTCCAGCTGGCCGAAACCGTGGGCAATGAAAGCCAGCGGGCGTTTTGCCACTTCCCGGGAGTCGAGGAGTTTCAGCGTGCCGGCGGTGGCGTTTCTCGGGTTGGCGAAAGTCTGCAGTCCCTCCTCGTCGCGCTCCTCATTCATTTTCGCGAAGGCCTCGTTCGGCATGTAGATTTCCCCGCGGATTTCGAGAACTTCCGGCGCTTTGTCGCCGAGTGTTAAAGGCAACCCGCGAATGGTGCGCACATTTTCGGTGATGACATCGCCCCTTGTGCCGTCGCCGCGGGTGACAGCGGCCTCCAGTTCCCCGTTGCGGTAGATCATGGAAACCGCGACTCCGTCGATCTTCGGTTCGATGATCATCGGGATTTTCGTTTCCCCCAGATTTTTGACCATCCGCTTGAAGAAATCGTGAACTTCGCCTTCGGAAAAAACGTCGTCGATACTCAGCATCCGGACGACGTGCTCGCGCTGTTCAAAACCGTCTATCGGCTTGCCGCCGACCCGTTTTGTCGGGGAATTTGGCGATGCCAGATCGGGATGTGCCGCTTCGAGTAATTCGAGATCGCGGAACATCCGGTCGTAGTCCGCGTCCGAAATCTCGGGTTGGGCATTTTCGTAATAAAGTTGGTTATGGCGTTCCAGCTCGGCAGAGAGCCGGGCGATTTCGAGACGGGCTTCTTCCGGATTCATGCGGAATCTGTGGTGATAAAATTGGGTTTCGGACAAAGATTAGTCTTTGTCGGAAGGCGGGCGGACGGGTTCCTCGCTCTTTCTGACTTCCTCTTCGAGACGCTCGCTGAGCCATTGTTTGATCATGCTCTGGTAGTTCATATACCGGTGGCGGGCGACCCGCTTGATGCGGCTAAGCATTTGGGGATCAAAGCGGAGCGTAATCGTGGTCGACTCCCGGACATTGGCCCGGTGGATGGAATCGTTCATCAACCGGAGATCCAACTGGTGGTTCAGCCAGAAGTCGGCTTCGGCTTTTTCGTCATCCCCGAAATCGGGGATCTCGCTCCAGGATGAGATCGTTTTCACAATTAAACAGGGTACAGTACGGGACTAAACAGGGTACGGTCACTGACTGTACAGGGTACAGTCGCCGAGTCAACAGGGTACAATCAGCAGGTTACCCCGCCCTTATACGTCTCTTCTCATCTTCGTCGAACTGTGCAGGATTAGTGGTATGCGAATTGTTCTCTGCTTGTTGGTGCTGTTTTTTCCCTCGATTTATCAGGCCCAGCAGGCCTCGAAAAACCCGGTACCACTGCAGGAGGCCTACGATTCGTGGAAGTTGGCGAAAGACGGCGCGAAGACTTCGCCGGCCACGATCTACGCCCCGGAAGGCTTTTCGGTGGAGATGATCAAAGCGGCGACAGAAGACGAAGGTTCCTGGGTGGGCATGACCTTTGACGACAAAGGGCGGCTTTACATCGCGATCGAAAAGCAGGGTATTCTGCGGCTCACCCTTTCAGAAAAGGAGGTGAAAACCGAACTGGTGAATTCGGATTTGCTGGAATGTCGGGGACTGCTGTGGGCCTACGATTCTCTATATGCCAATGCCAACAATTCGAAGGCGCTGTATCGACTGGAAGATAACGATGAAAACGGCGATTTTGAAAAACGCACACTACTACTGAAAACAGATGGCGGGGTGGGGCACGGCAGGAATCATCTGCGGCTCGGGCCCGACGGGTTGATCTATATCGTTCACGGAAATGATATCGTTCTCGCCAGGGAAGTGGAGAAAAATTCACCACTACAGAATTACGAAGAAGACCAGTTGATTCCCAATCCATGGGACGATGACTGGTTCAACCGGAAAGCCTTTGTGCCGGCGGGTCATATTCTGCGAATGGACAAGGAGGGCGGAAATATAGAAATCATAGCCGGTGGCTTGCGTAACCCGCTTGATATCGACTTTAACAGAGATGGTGAACCTTTTGTGTATGAGGCGGATATGGAGTGGGAATCGGCGCTGGCCTGGTATAAGCCTACCCGTGTGCTGCATATTGTAAGCGGAGGCGATTACGGTTGGCGGCGCGCTACCGGAAAATGGCCGGCCTACTATGAAGACAGCCTCCCGGCGGCCTATGATGTAGGCCTCGGTTCGCCGACCGGCGTGGAATTCGGCTACCGTTCCTCGTTTCCCGATCCGTGGAGGGATTGTTTATTTATTGCCGACTGGTCCTACGGCCGGATTATCGCAACCCGGTTGGCTCCGGACGGAGCTACCTACAAAGGAGAAGGGGAGACTTTCGTCCTCGGTCGTCCGCTCAACGTGACAGATCTGACTTTCGGCAAAGACGGGGCGATGTATTTCATTACCGGGGGACGGCGTACTCAGTCGGCGTTGTACCGGGTTCGGTGGACCGGGGAAAAACCGCTGGAAGCAGTGGTAACGAAACCTTCGCCGCTTATTGAGCTGCGTAGAGAATTAGAGAAATGGCATGTAGAGAAAGGGAGCGAAGGAGTGGCTCTGGCAAAGCGGCATATCAATCACCCTGACCGGTGGATCCGGTACGCGGCGCGGGTTGCCTTGGAAAATCAATATCCCTGCCACTGGATCAACTGGGCAAAAGAAAGCCCGTCACCGACAGTGGTAATGGCGCTGGCCCGGCTGCGTCTGCTGCCGACCGATGAACTGGTTGCTCTGCTCTCTGCGATGCCGATAGAAAAAGATACCCTGCAATTGCTGCGGGCCTGGCATCTGGTTTTTTTGCGGTGCGGCCCCCCGGACGATGAGGCAGGAAACCTGGCGATAGCGACCCTGACAGCTCATTTCCCGTCCGACGAAACGCGGGTGAATCACGAATTGTGTGAATTGCTGGTATATCTACGGGCTCCCGGAGCTTTGGAGCGGATTCTCGATCTTCTCGATAAATCGGAGACCACT
>JARGOZ010000075.1:18285-32956 GCA_029213025.1 Verrucomicrobiales bacterium | reverse complement strand
CATGACTGACGGCTTTCGTGTACCCGGGCAACCCGATGGCATGGGCTGTTTTGAAAAAAGCCGGGATACGGTAACTTTGATTCCGAATCACGGTGCTTGCTTCAGCCCGGATGGTTCGCATCTTTTTGTAAATATCCAGTCACCGGGAATAACCCTGGCAATTTCCGGTCCTTTTGTGTAGTTGGTTCCATTATGAGCAAGATTCGTTATGCCCACGTAAATATCGTGGCTGAGGACTGGAGAAAACTGATGGATTTCTACGTCGATGTGTTCGACTGCGAACCGGTGAGTTCGGAAAGAAACCACCACGGGGCGTGGGCTGACGGGCTCACCGGTCTTCCCGAAGTTCGCGTATCCGGACAGCATCTCAGGGTTCCCGGGCACGGAGACAACGGACCGACTATCGAAATTTTCACCTTCGATCCGCAGCTGGCCAATTACGAACGCCTTATACACCGGCCCGGATTCGGTCACATCGCTTTCGAAGTGGACGACTTCGAAGGGGTTCGCCAAAAAGTGAAAGAACGGGGCGGCAAAGACTACGGGGAAAAAGTGACGATCGACATTCCCGGGGCCGGTCGTTTGACACTTCTCTATATGCACGATCCCGAAGGAAATATCGTGGAACTTCAGCAGTGGCACTAAGATGAAACGCAGAACCGCCTTAACCTCGCTGGCTACAGCTCCCTTCCTTGTGTCGGGAGAAGAGAAAAACACAACCAAATTGAAATATCTCCAGATCGGCACAGGGCATCCCCATGCGAACAAAATCGCGCAATATGCCGAAAGTCAATCCTGGGAGGTTGTTGGTATCGTTGAAGAAAACCCGGATTTGCTGGAAAGAGCCAGGAAAAGTAAGACGTACGGAAAATTCAAATTTGTTACTCTTGAAGAAGGGTTAAATATACCGGGGTTAACGGCCGTAGGAATAGAGACAGAAATTCGGGATCTATTGAAATATGCCGAAATCGCTGTTGATGCCGGTTTCCATGTTCACATCGACAAACCGGCCGGTTCAGACCTCGAACACTATCGGCGCATTTTGGAAAAAGCCGATCAAAACAAACTGGTCACCCAGATGGGATACATGTACCGGTTTAATCCGGCGGTCCAACTCCTGCATCGAATGCTTGATGCCGGCTGGCTTGGCGATGTCTTTGAGACCCACGCTGTGATGTCAAAAGTCATGCCTCCTGCGTCGAGACAATACATCGATGAATTCAAAGGCGGAACCATGTTCGAACTCGGGGGCCACATCATTGATCTCACAGTCGGAGTTTTGGGAGCACCTGACAAAGTTACCGCTTTTCCCCGGAGGGTTCTGGACACTGCTCCGGACACCCTGGTTGACAATATGCTGGCAGTTTTCGAATACCCGAAAGCAACCGCCACAGTACGCTCCACCGCCCTCGAGGTGGAAGGATTTTCGCGTCGTCATTTCACGGTTTGCGGCACCGGGGGCACCTTTCACATTCAGCCGCTCGACCGACCTTCCATCAAAGTGTCACTCGCAGAGGATCATCAGTTCCCCGGTGAGGAGAGAATTTTCAAAAAAGGTCATACCGAAATACAATTCGGCCCTTATCAGCGCTACGCCGGTGACGTCGAAGATTTTGCCGAAATCATTCGCGGTGAGAAAATAAATCCGTACCCAACGGACTACGATCTCGCGGTACAATCGGCAGTTCTCCAAGCCAGCGCAATGTAGAGAACAGTATCGTTTTTTTACGTCATACCGTGGGGTTTTTTACTCGCACTTTTTAGAGCTCAATGTGAGTTTACCCTAACACTTTAACAAAGTTTTTCTAATTTCTTATCACTCTTAATTATACATATTTAAGGGCTATCTCTGCTTTTGTTTTCGCGATCCTCCTGTCCGGATGTTCGGCGGAATTCTATAGGGAAAAAGCCGACCAGGAGACCTTTTCGGTTTTGTTCGGAAAAACTGACTGCGTTGATAATGTGGAGGATGAATCTCTGGATATTTGCCCTCCGGAAGACTGGGCAGTCGCAACTCTTACCGATAAACGATCAGAAAATGCGGAGTTTCTTGGAGACTACGGCGAAAAAGAGAATGACGCACGGGTGATGACACTGGATCAGGCTTTGCAGATCGGCATCACTCATAACAGGGCCTATATTACACGGAAGGAAGGGGTTTTTCTTGAGGCCCTCAATCTCACCCTTGCCCGCCACAGATTAGCCCCAATTTTCGGTGCCGGTGGCGATATTACCCGCCGAAGCGATTCCCGAACCGCCGTTCACACCGGTTTGAACGATCTCGTAGCAACCAATACATTTGCGCGGAATCAGGAAGCGACGTTTGATATGCTGTTGGTTACCGGGGCGCGACTTTCGACCAATTTCACACAGGACTTCCTCAATTTTCTAGGTGGCAATCGTAATATTAATAACTCGTCTCTCGTGGTGAGTCTGGTGCAACCTCTGCTCAAAGGCGGAGGAGCTAAAACGACTCTGGAGGCCCTGACCCAGGCGGATCGCGACGTCCTCTACGCTCTGCGGGATTTCGCCAATTTCCGGAGAATTTTTATTGTCTCCCTCGTAAGCGACTACTACGGAGTTCTCCAGGCAAGGGATAATGTATTCAACTCCTATCTCGCTTATCAAGGCTTCCTCGAAAATGTAGAGCGGGAAGAAGCTTTGAAACAGGAGGCCCGCCGGACCCTGACACAGTTGGGGCAGTTGCAGCAGGCACTTCTTAATTCGGAAAGCCGATGGCTTACCGCTATACGAACCTACGAAACCCGGCTCGACAATTTCAAACTGACTCTCGGGATTCCAGTGGAGCAAAATATCATCCTCAATGAAAAGGAACTCGACTCACTGAAAATTGAAGATGTGTCTATTTCAAAAGAGGAAGCGATGAAAATCGCCCTTGTGAGCCGTCCGGATCTTCACACCAGCCGCGACCGGATCGACGACGCGGCACGAAAAATTCATGTCGCAAAGGTAGATCTGAAACCCGGGCTGGACGTGCGGGTCGATTATAATCCGATTAGTGATCCAGGGGACTCCACGCCCGATATCAATTTCGACCGCCGGAATATTTCCAGTAATCTCGATCTCGACCTGCCTTTGGATCGGAAATCGGAAAGAAATAACTACCGGGCGTCGATCATCACCAAAGAACTTCGCAAGCGCCAGTATGAGGAAGATGTTGATTCGGTGAGACTTCAGGTCAATGACGACTGGCGGGAACTCGCCCTCGCCAAGAAGAACTACGAGATCGCCCTGAAAGGCGTCACTCTGGCCCAACTCCGGCTCGATGAACAAAACCTCCTTTTTGAGCTGGGAAAAGGCGAAGCACGTGATCTCGTAGACGCCCAGAATGACCTCGTGAACGCCCAGAACCAAAGGATCTCCACCCTCATCGACCATACCTTGGCACGATTGCGGCTTTGGAGGGATCTGGGGATACTTTACATTAACAGCGATGGTTCGTGGATCGAAAAACTCGAGAAAGAATCAGTAACCGCCCGAAAGCTGCAATGAAAAAATTCATCACGTTCCTGGTTATAGCAGGTATCGCCGGAGGAGCATGGTTCTATTTCAAGCCTTTTGGTAAAAAAGAATCTGCCCATAAAGACATCCCTGAATTCACCGTTCAGAAAGGAGACTTGCGAATTAACGTTCTCGAAGGGGGCAATATCCAGGCTCTGGAATATCTTCAAATCAAGAACCAGGTGAAAGCCTCGACCGGTGTGAAAATCCTGAAAGTCATTGAAGAAGGATATGAAGTGACAAAGGAAGACGTCAAAAACGGGAAAATTCTGGTCAAACTGGACGCCTCCACCCTCGAAGAGAAACTGGTCGATCATGATGTGGAATTTCAACAAACCGAATCACAGTTTGCCGACGCAAGACAGGACATCGAAATCGCGGAAAGCGATGCACAAAGTCGCCTGAAATCAGAACGCCAGGCGCTTCGTTTCGCCCTGCTGGATTTTGAAAAATATGTCGGTAAAGAAGCCGGCAGAGAGATTCTTAGTACCCTCGGGCTGCCCTACGACAACGAAACTCTCAACCGATACGAAGCCGAAGCTACTGAGATTATCGCCAGCGCTTTTGATTCCGAAAGGCTGAAAAAGTCGGTGTTGGAAGAGATCGAAGAAAAGCCTTTCAGTGCTGAGCCGGAAGACAGTCTCGCCCAGGGAGTCAACTTCAGCAGCTTTCTCGCCAGCGATAAACTTAGCGAAGGGGAAGCGGAACAACTGATACGTAAAATGCGGGATGAAGCCCTTGTCGCAGCTTCCCAACTTTCCGTTGTCGAACAATCATTTGCCGGTGCCCAGCGCCTCCGGGAACGCGACTTTATCACGCAGCAAACGCTGGATAACGAAGAGGTAAATCTGAAAAAAGCGGAACTCACCGTGCAGACGAAAGAAACCGAGCTGGATCTTTTCCTCGATTATGAGTTTCCCAAGGAAGCTCAGAAAATGCTCTCCAAATACGAAGAAGCCCTTCTTGACCTGATCCGCAGCAAACGCTCGGCCATGGCTCTAATGTCAAAAGCCTATGCGAGATATCGCTCCTACAAGCGACGCTACGAGCTGGAGTTGAAGAAACGAAAAGATCTCGAAGAGCAAATGCAGAGCTGTATCATCCGCGCCGAAAAACCCGGTCTGGTTGCCTACGGCGGAACCAACGACAATTACTACACAACCCGCTATTACGAATCGATCTCGGAAGGTGCCACCCTGAAATATGGCCAGCCCATCATCACGATTCCGGATATGTCAAAACTGGGTGTGGATGTAAACATTCACGAATCGCACATCAAAAAAGTCAGCCTCGATCAAAAAGTATTTATCACCGCCGAGTCAGTTCCCGATAAAGTACTCGAAGGGCGGGTTTCCAAAGTGGCCGTTCTTCCCGACTCCAATGCATCCCGTTACAACCCGTCGCTAAAGGTATACCCAGCCACAGTGGAGATCTCCGGCAATAACGATTTCCTCAAGCCGGGCATGTCTGCGAAGGTAGAGATTCTGGTCAGCGAACTGGACGACGTCGCCTTCATTCCCGTGCATGCGGTATTCACCGAAGACGATGAGCATTTTGTCTTCCTGAAAAAAGCAGGTTTGTTTGATCGCCACGTCGTTACCATTGGTCAACACAATGATCAATATATCGAAATCAAAGGCGGCCTTAGTGAAGGTGACATCGTGGCCCTGTCAAAACCCGATGACTACGAGCCCGAGATCAATCCGAAAGGAAAAAAAGGCTCGAAAAGCAGAAAGAAAAAGAAGGCATAGAGAGTAGCGACTCAACAGGGTACAGTCTGTGACCTAACAGGGTACAGTCACTGATTCAACAGGGTACAACCCATCAATTTGATCCAGTAAACTATGCCGGGCGAAACGATAATTGAACTACAGGACGTCGAGAAGCATTACCAAATGGGGCCCACTCTGGTGAAGGCACTCAACCGGATAAATCTCAAGATATATTCCGGTGATTATATATCTATTCTGGGTCCTTCAGGTGGTGGAAAATCGACACTCTTGAATGTGCTTGGTTGCCTCGATCAACCTACCCTTGGCAACTACCTTTTGGAGGGAGTCGACGTGTCCTCGCTCGATGATGACGATCTGTCCCGCATCAGGGGACGGCGACTTGGATTTATTTTTCAAAGTTATAATCTCATCCAGCAACTCGATGTATTGGAGAACATCGAAGTCCCCATGTTCTATCGAGGTGTGACCGAAGCAGACAGCCGTGAAGTCGCGGCACACCTTGCCGAAAAAGTCGGGTTGGGCAAACGTATGCATCACAAACCGACGGAACTTTCCGGCGGCCAGCAACAGCGTGTGGCCATCGCCCGGGCCCTGGCCAATGATCCCGCTGTGATACTGGCGGATGAAGCGACCGGAAACCTCGATTCCAAATCAGGGGGCGATATTCTGGAAATTTTCGATGAACTCAATGCCGAAGGGAAAACGCTGATCATGATTACCCATGATGAAGGAATGGCAGACCGAACACCGCGAGTGATTCGTTTAAAAGACGGCCAAATCGTTCACGACGAAAGTAAGGAGACAACCCGATGAATCCCGCCGACCTCCCGCCGCCGCCTAAACTGCGGGGCCTGTCCCCGTGGCGACTCAAGCGCTCCATTGCTCTCGGTTTTAAGAGCATCTGGATGCGTAAGTTGCGCTCTCTACTCACTGCGCTGGGAATTGTTTTTGGAGTGTGCTCCGTGATTTCCATGCTCGCCATCGGCGAAGGAGCCAGCTTCGAAGCGCAGCAGCAGATCAAAGACCTGGGCAGCCAGAATATCATTATCCAGTCCCTCAAGCCGACCAACACCAGCACCGCCGGGGAACAGACCCGCAGTCTGGTCCTTGAGTATGGATTAACCAATAAAGATCTGTCGCAAATACAGAATACTGTTCCCGGGGTAAATGTAGTGGTGCCAAACCGGCGGATAAAAGACTTTATTTGGTTTCAATCCAACAGTGTCGACGCATCCGCAGTTGGAACCGTTTCATGGTATCCGGAGATGCGGAGTCGGGACATGAAGAAAGGACGCTTTTTCACCCAGGTGGAAAACGATTCCCGTAGTAACGTTTGTGTGCTTACCGAAAAACTGGCTAAACAACTGTTCCCTTTAGCCTCCCCCCTGGGCAAGACCGTGCGAATGAGAACCAGTTACTTCCGTGTGATCGGTATCATCGAAGATCAGGTCGACGCAACCAAGGTTGATGACAGCAGCGGGACTAATCCTGTGGAATCCAGCTCCGGCGAAGGACTCGAAATGTTTGTGCCGATCACAGTTTTGAAAGATCATTTTGGAGACGTGCTGATCAAATACCGGTCGGGAAGCTTCGAAGCGGAAAAGGTCGAATTTCACGAAGTAACTGTGCAAGTGGAAAACTCCGAACAGGTTGTCTCCTCAGCCAAAGCGATTAACAATATTATTGAAAGGAATCATGCCTCCCAGGATTACAAAATTACGGTTCCGCTTGAGCTCCTGAAAAGAGCGGAGCGAACCAAACAGATTTTCAATATTGTTCTCGGATCTATCGCCGCGATTTCCCTGATCGTAGGCGGAATTGGAATCATGAATATTATGCTCGCAACTGTTACCGAACGAACCCGGGAAATCGGAGTGCGCCGGGCCCTCGGAGCAAGGAAAAATGATATCGTGCTTCAGTTCCTGATCGAAACGATTCTGCTTTCCGGCATAGGCGGGATCATAGGGGTCGGCCTGGGTATCGCAATTCCTCAATTGATCAGCCATTTCGCCGGTATGAAAACGATTATCCAGTTCTGGGCACCAACTGTTGCTTTCTCTATATCAGTGGTAATCGGTGTGGTATTCGGTATTTATCCTGCCATGCGGGCAGCAGCAATGAGCCCGGTGGAAGCCCTTAGACATGAATAAACCTGATCTGCAAGATATAGAATCGATTTCCACTCCCGGCCTGTGGGTAGATAAAGCAGCGGTGCAGAGAAACATTTCTCAAATGATTCAGGATGTCGGCGGGAAACCCGGCATCAACCGTCTGCGCCCCCATATCAAAACCCACAAAATGGTCGAGATTGTGGCAATGCAAGTTGCCGCCGGTATAGAGAAATGCAAAGCGGCCACTCCCATGGAAGCTAAAATTGCAGCGATGGGCGGAGCTACCGATATCCTTTTGGCCCATCAACCTGTCGGCTCCAAAATCGAACAACTGGCCCTTCTGATCGACGAGTATCCGGGTACGAAATTTTCGTGCATCGTAGATGACCCGAAGGCCCTGGACCAAGCCTGCACCAGCTTCGGCAATCCAGACCGACCATTTTCAATTTGGATTGATGTAGATTGTGGTATGCACCGATCCGGTATCGAATTGGGGGAAAATTTAGATATCCTCCGGCAAACCATCGAATCCAGAAAAGGTGTATTATTCGGCGGCCTTCATGTATACGACGGTCATATTCACAATCCCTCCCTCGCGGAGCGCCGGGAAGCAGCATTGGCAATCATTTCATCCGTTCGCGATTACAAAGATCTACACAATGATACCACAGTAGTGGGCGGCGGAACCCCAACTTTTGGAATCTGGACTAACGAAAGTGATTGGGAATGCAGTCCGGGAACCACCATATTCTGGGATTGCGGTTACGGCGAAAATTACCCGGACCTGAAATATGAAGTAGCTGCCGGACTGGTCACCCGGGTCATAAGCAAACCGGGAGCAAACCGTGTATGTGTAGATCTCGGCCACAAATCCGTTGCCGCTGAAATGCCCCTCGAACAACGAGTGATTTTTCCGGCCATCCCAACTGCCAAAGCTATATCGCAGAGCGAAGAACATCTCGTTTTGCAGGTTTCTGATTCATCGAAACTCGAAGTTGGCGATGCTTTCGTCGCAATCCCGCGACATATCTGTCCCACTGTCGCGCTCCACTCCTACGCAACCGTTCTGGAAAATGGTTGCCACACCGGGGAACGATGGAAAGTGGCCGCCCGCGACCGATTCTAAATTCTCCCGGGAATTATAAAAATATTCAGTAAAAACTTAACAATTCCAAACAATATGCTGTGAATTGTGCATGAAAAAGGGTATTATCTCTAAAACCCATAAATGCAGTCAAACGGAGAAGAATTTCAGCAGAAAATTTCTCACGCGAAGGAAGAACTTACCCTTCTTTCGCGGAGGATTTACGACTCCTCCGACGTAAACGCGATACTCGCCGGTATTGGAACCAAAACGGAACTGTTTTTTAAAGCTGTGCTGTTCCCGTCGGAATCGCCATGGCGACCTTTTAAATATTTCATCAATTGTCTTGAAGAGTTAATCAGTCCCGAAGAAATTGAAGAACTGCAGGCATTCCGTCGGTCCTACAACCTGGCGCGTCACAACCCCAGATTTAAAATAGGTGTGATTCAGGCGCAGCAATACCTGAGTTCACTGGAGACTGTAATGCAGCGAATATTCGACCTCAAGGTAGGCAACAGTTCCCTTTCAGTATCGACCAGCACGAAAAGAGTATACTGGGTAACTGCGTGGGAACACTTGATTGGTGATGACACAGAGGTGCACATCATCGTGCCTGGAGAATCCAAAGATTTGATGGGACCACCGGAGTTGGACATGATTCGAATTGAATCCAGCCAGTGGGAAAAAGCGAAAAGTTCGATGGCTTCCTCCGGGCGCCTCGACAACTGGGAAGGTCATATACCGGAAAAATACGTCTCCGCCTGGGAAAGCCTCGGGGATTTCGTTGAGGCAATCGCATTCGAGGGCGAATACCGTGAGTTATTGACCAGTCTGGCACAGTACGAAAAATTTATAGAATTGATGCCCGGCTCAAACAGAGGCGACAGTTCGCAAAACGTTCTTGTCGCCTGCCTGGTAGCCCTTGTCGATGTAATCACTGCAGTCCCTGCACCGAACGGAATCGTTACCGGAATAACAAAGCAGGTCACTTCGACCTATGCGCTTCCTGAATCGGCGGCTGATCTTTTAGAAATCGCCGAGGAACTTGCCTGTATAGCGACTACAGCATGGGACGATGTTCATCCGCTGATCGGACCGATGTGGGCATCGCTGGAGGAATTTCAGCAACTAAAAGAAAGAGCCATCGCTGCGTCCGGGAAGTTCCCTGTGATTATCGATGAAAACCGGCGTCTTATTGCGCTCCATTCCTAATCAATCGAGGGGAATCTTCAAGCCAAACTCCTCTTTTATCCTCAATAGAGCTTCCGCATTTCCAACCGCATCATCAACCGGATGATGAGTATGTTTCGTCGCGCGGAGGTGCTTGAAATTTTGAAACGTATCTTTCACCACTCCTTTGTATAGCGACCCGAGATTGGTAGAACTGTGTCCAAACGGGTTTGTATGTAGAAAATGATGGAAATACCAGTTCACAAACTGCCAGTCGAACCCGTTGTTGTCGGAAATAAAAAACGGTCTTCCCTTCGATTTATCCGCAATCCACTTCGAAAAATCGGCCATCACCAGGGACGGCTCGTTAAACTTTTCCGTATCTTCCCGGGTAAACCCGGAGACTTCCAAAGCTTCAGGAATCCATTTTTCGGAAACTGGCATTAATTGCCCGTAAAATGTTTCATTCAGCCCGGGCTTAACCACCACCGCACCAAAGGAAATCATTGAGTAGTCGCCAGGTACGGGGCCGTCCGCCTCTATATCTACCATTATATAGCTCATAATTCGTCGTTTTCTATTTTCACCGCCCATTCAAGCTCTGCTGCGAGAGAACTTTCCTCAGCGTATTCCAAATGCAACACCCTGCGATGCCCCGGCTGTGTCGACCTGCGGGAAGAATGAAGGATCAGCGGCGACATAAGCATCACATCTCCCGCTTTGCATTCGCAAACCACATTGTCGTATATATATTTTCGAATCTCATCCGTATCGATTTTCCCCAGGAGGTGGGAGCCTGGCACTACAGATAATGCCCCGTTTTCACCGGGGGTATCATCCAGATGCAGCCGAACAGTTACCATTGATTCGAGAACATCTAAAGGTGGCTGAACGGAATCGACTCCACCTTTTACCGTCCAACAACTATACCCGGGAACCTCAACTTTTCGTCCCACCGAAATCGTCATATCCTGATGCCAGGCTACCGGCCAGTTTCTATCCGGCGTTTTATCGAAAAGTATACTACGCACGCAAATCATGCCTTCGGCAAACCTCCTACCCAGTTTCGCAGCAAGTGACAAACAACGGGGCGAAAGCGAACAAATATCGCGAAAACAGTTTTTTCCCTGCCGCTCCGGCAGCAGGTCGATTTCTTTTTTCAATTGTTCAATTTCTGCGTCAGTCAGAACACTCCGAACGATCGAAAAACCTGCCACACTCCAACTATGGTTTGTCATGCCTCGAAGATTTTTGCAGTGGCCTGGGCCATTGCTCTACGACTGCCGTTTTCGACCACCCATTCCCTGCCCATATCGCCGGCGGCCGGTTCCACATCCTGCAATTTCTCAACGAGGTCTTCTACCGATTCACTTTCGAAAAGCAATCCTCCTCCACTCTGAGCAATCAGCTCCGGGAATGCCCCGCGGTCCGGAGCTACCACGGGAATACCGCACGCCATCGCTTCCAGTATATACAAACCTTTCGGTTCAACAAACCGGGCCGGAACACAAAACAGATCGACGCTCCCAAAAAAATTGAGTTTACCTTCGTGATCCGGGGAACCGTAATATACAAAACGATCTTCGAGGTGTGCATCGAAAATCCTTTGCTTTTGTACCTCAAAAAATTCCTCATCCTTTGCCGACAGCCACCCGCCTGCGGATAAACGCCAATCATTATCCTGTTCGGCCAGCTTGAGAAATGCACTCACGATCAAATCAAACCCTTTTTCCGGGCAAATCCTGGCAAAGTACCCGAGGTTTTTTCCCGGCTCTTTTGCCTTCCTCGACTGCGCTACCGAATCGAAATCTGAAGTATCAATCCCTAAAGGTGTAATCCGGAACTTTGCCGGATCTATATCCAGAAGATCCACCATTCGATCCCGGTAGAATTCTGAAAACGTAATGAATCCGTCTACCTGAGTGGCGAGCGATTTCATTGCCGTCAGTACCTGACTTTGCCAGGGTTCGACCAATTCATCCAAAAACACATCATCTCCCTGAAGAGTTACATATACCGGAATACCCAGTTCTCTTTTTAAGGCGGGAATTGATCCGCCGACCAGAAGATTGGTCAGACAGAGGATGTCCGGTTTTGCCACTTCTTTCAGCCACCGCACCAGTTTCTTCACTTCCCGTTTCTGGTATCCATCCTCGCCTTTCACCATCGACAAAGTCATGGCACCAAGATGCGAGGCATCCACTGTCATGTTTCCCGATGCGACTCTGCGAATAAACTTCGGATTATCCAGCCAGCGATCAAAGAAACCGGGGAGATGCCGGAACAAAGGTATTTTCTGCTGCAGAAACACATTAATACCTCCGAACAAAACGTGGTCCACCGAGCGATCTTCTTCGTCAGTGCGGATCGGAGTGTAGAGAGGCAACAAGGTTACGTCCCAGCCCATTTCGTTCAATTCGCCTACCAGGGCGTTATCCCTGATACAACTTCCGCAATACATACCGCCGGCACCGGCGGTGATATAGGTAATTCTGGGTCTACCCGGCTCCATTGTACCCTGTTTGATTGTAAACTGTACCCTGTTGAATCACTAACCTAACAGGGTACAATCAATTCCTCTACGCCCCCCAGGGACTTGCATTGGGATAAAAATCCGGCTTCCACTGCCAGCCATCCGACCGAATCATATCGAGTGCTTCCCGCATTGAAAAAGCGTTTTCCGCCCGCTGCTTCATCGATTCCTGATATTGCTTCCACACCGCGTCCTCTTCTGAGCTGACTGTATAATCTTCCTGATGAGAAACTTTCTGACCTACCATCATGACTAAATAGCCTTCCCACCCAAAGGGATCATTTTGACCCATAGCATAATTGGCCCACATGAGGCCGGGTCCGGAAGTTTCATAGTACTCAATGATTTCTTCTGCGCCTGCCAGATCCGTGTCTTCCTGACAAGCCTTCCAAAACGGGGTTTCAATCCGTGTATTAAATTTGTAGTGCATGGCAAGAAACCGGCGGATTGCATCCCATGTAACTTTTGTCGCTCTATTATAATATTTTCTTCCTGTGGAATGAATTCGCAGATCGCTGTCAGCCAGCGTTTGAACCAGCTTGGCGGAATGCTCACAAATCACCGCAAGTGATGTGGCCTCCAGCGGTTCGACAAACCCGCTGGAATTCCCGAGAGCAACCACATTTTTCACCCAACTCCTCTCGTACGCCCCGGAGCCGAATTTAATCAGGCGGGGATCTTCAACCTTTGGATTCTTCCGTAAAAATTCCTCTTCCGCTTCATCGTCGGAAAGAAAGCTGGAGCTGTAGACATATCCCCGGTTGATAATATGATCGTGTTCGATTTGCCAGGCCCAGCCGGCATCCATTGTCTCAGCTGTTGTATAGGGTTTTAGTACTTCGTCCGTACGGCCCCAGCCACCGGCTATGGCCCGGTCGCAGTATAAACTGGAACTGTAGTCGATAAACGGTTCTTCCAGCGCCTTGCCGAGAAGCTCGGACCGAAATCCGGAACAATCGATATACAGATCCGCTGTTTCTTCCTTTCCCGATTCAAGATGCAGTTTTGATATACCGTTTTCATCCTGCTCGACGCCCTTTACCAGATCATCCTCAATTTCAACTCCCACTTCGACAGCTGCTCTTTCCAGAAATTGTACAAACGGCACATTTTCGAGGTGGTACGCGACATCTGTATTCACGAGAGGACCACCATCGCCCTGTCGTTCGAATGCCTTGTCATGTTCCATCAGGGAGGCGTTCAATTCCGCGTAACGGAAATCGTCCATACAATAAAACCCGTTCGCTTTCGGCATATTTGAAAGCCGGGCATCCAGTTGGGCTTTAAACGTGTAGTGAAAACGATCTCTCGGCCCCCATAGAAAACGAATTCCCAGTTTGTAAGTAGGCTTGACCATCTCGTGAAAAACGGCCGGATTCAGCCCCAGGTATCCGTGCAAATATTGAGGCATTGTAAATGTCGATCCTTCCCCCACTCCGATAATGGGAATTTTAGATGAATGAATCACCAGCACTTGAAGATTCGGCATTCGTTTTTTCATAGTAATAGCGGCAAGAAATCCGGCGCTACCACCTCCAAGGACAATTATTTTTTGAACGGGATCATTCATAACATTCAGGACGGGAATCGATTTAGTAATCTAGCGGAGTCCTGAATCATCGAAAGAAAATTCAGTGAAATTTCGCGTAGGCAAAAAAAGAGGCGGCCTTTCAGCCGCCTCTCATTTCAAGTTCGTGGAACAAAATCCGAAGATTACCGGGCTTTGTCACTTAAGTTGGTGGGTTGGAGAGCAAGACCTCCCGCCGCTTTCTGCGTTACCCTGTTGTTCTTGAAAGTAGTTTTCGTATTACTTTGATTTCTCACCGGGATTTCGATTTGAGCAGAGAAATCTGCGGTATCGCTTTCCCCGTTCAGCAGCACGGCACCGAAGCCGGGCTCTAACATGGAAGGTTCATCTTTGTATACTTCAGAAAGGTCCTGCATCGGAGCTTCCGCCACTACGGGAGTCTCGATTACCTTCTCAGGCTCATTGAAAACGATTGATCCAATTTCACCCAAATCCGGAGTCTCGACGATCAGTTCTTCTTCCCCGATAAAATTTTCCTCGCTGGCGACCACAGGTATCTGCTCTTCTACAACAGCAGGCAGTTCAATCTGACCGGCTACGGTCGTTTCCACATCGTGCCCGTTCGGACCCTCCGAAGGTATACCTTCGCTGTGAGAATTCCCGTTGATCTTCGGGTGTTCTCCCAGTGCAACCTCTGTGTTGACCTTACCGTGGATTTCACGGGGAACAAAGTGCCTCTGCGTCACCACCTGTTCGCCGGATGGAGGGAAAATCCCGCCTTCCAGTGCAGTGATTTGCTTATCATCGATATCGACGAAGCTTTCCGCTTCCTCTTCGACAACAGGTGCCGGCAGTTGAGCCAGTTCGGCAGTTACGAGCTGTTTGTCGGGATCATAGTTCAACAGTCCGTGCAAAATAGCATCGCGCTTTTTCATCGCATCGGAGAAGTTATCATCGATCACTTCATCAGCTCCGATCGCTCTCACGCTG
>JARGOZ010000075.1:0-18275 GCA_029213025.1 Verrucomicrobiales bacterium | reverse complement strand
AATACAGATGTTTGTCGTATAATCCAGGCACTGAGCAGAATTTGACTACCAGTGGAATGGTATCGATCAGAGTAAACAATCCGACCAACACGATGTATACAGCGAGAGCAAAGGTGCCTCCGCCACCCGGATTTTTGAAGATCTTGTGAAGAGTGTGGGTCTGAGCCATCAAATCGGATCGCTTTTCCTCTTTCAGTTGAGCTACGCGGTCGCTGGTGTCAGTCGACAACGGGCCGGCCTCTTTTCTAAACATAGCCAATTCCGCGGTTGTGGAATCGATCTGTCCTTTGATCACTTCAAGCAAATTGCCCTGCTGGCTGGCAAATACCTCGAGTTTCTGTTTTTCGAGATCTCTGCGATTCGCCTGAAGCTGGGCATTTACCTCCATGCGTTGCGCCATCAGTTCGGAGCTCAACTTTGTGCGGCGCGCCGCCAATTCACTGATCACTCCATTCAGCCGTCTGATCTCATCCCGCCTCCAGACAAGATGGTCTCTTTCGATCGCTCGCGCATTGGGTCCGATACCGGATTTTCCACTCCGGATTCCCCGGACTTCTTCGTCATAGACAGTCTGCCATTGTTCCAGATCACGGCGCACTTCCTCTCTTTCGAGTTTGTATTCACGAATCTGGTTATCGATGTCGTCGAACTGACTGTTCTCAATCGGAGTCGCAGAGATCAACGGTTTGGCTGGCGCGGCGGTGAGAAATTCACCACTTACCGTATCCTGATATTTTTTCTGATGGCCAGCCAACTCATCGCTGACGACGCGAATGCGTTGTTCGAGAGCTTTTTTTCCGCCTTCGTTCTTTTGGCGCATCTCCATCATTTCGTTGATCCGCTCTTTCTCGATCTCACTTGCAATTGTGTCTTTGAAGACCAACAAGGTAAGCGGGTGTGAAACGGTCAGACCCATGAGGATGGCTACAGTGATCCGCAAGGTGAATTGAATCCACTTCTTGGATTTCGAGACAAAGGCCCGGTAAGTTGAAAGGAGAACCCGGTCGATCGTAAGGATAATAAATCCCCAGACCAGTGCGAACATTCCGATAAAAAACAAGTTCGATGTCAAAGTGGAAACTGCGTACGTAGACGCAATCATCCCGAAGAAAACCGGAACCAAAACGGAGGCTCCAAATGCTTCGTATTTAATTTTCTCCCATCTAGGGCACTTATTTTTAAGAACATCCGGATCCGATGCCGACAGCCAAATCAAGGCATTCTCCAATGAGTCGGTAAATTGATTCTTGTTCATGTGTTTTGTAAAAGGTGCGTAATTTCCCCGTGTTGAATTAGAGCAATTCGGATAGAAAACGTTCAAAGATCCGCTTTTAGGCGAAATTTCTGAAGAAAGTTCCCTTTTCCGACAGCCTGGGAAATTACGGTAAGTCTCTGGTTTTAAGTGATACTAAATCCGCGCTGATTTGTAATCGGTGCGGAACAGGATCGAGACGTTTTACAGACCCAGAACTTCCGCGATAAGAGCCATTCGCACCGGAACACCGTTTTGAGCCTGCTCAAAATACTTTGCCTGAGGAAGGGTATCCACTTCTTGTCGAATCTCGTTCACCCTCGGCAGAGGGTGCAAAATCGAGGCATTTGCCTTCATTCGTTCGACGATTTCAGCATCGAAAATAAACGCATTTTTAACCTCTTGAAACTGCTCCATATCATCGAAGCGTTCTTTTTGCATGCGGGTGTCATAAATCACGTCGGACTGCGTAACCACCTCATCATGTAGCTCGTGAAAGATTTTATCGGATTCTGTCAAATACTCATCCGGAATCTGAATTACCTCCGGGGCGACGAAACAAATCTCAACCCCTTCGTAGTGACGGAGGACCTTGACCAACGAATGGACGGTTCGCCCGTATTTCAAATCGCCTACAAACGAGACTTTCAATTTTTCCTCTCCGATCTTATGATGCTTCGCGATTGTATACAGATCTAACAATGCCTGGGTCGGGTGCTCTCCTGCTCCGTCGCCTCCGTTCAACACGGGAACCGGCGAATAGTGCGCAGCCAGTTTTGCCTCCCCTTTTACTTTGGTACGAATCGCGATCACGTCGGCATACCCGCCTACAATCCGGATCGTGTCTTCCATGACCTCGCCTTTGGTTTGTGAGGAGAATGTTACATCAGTCTCAGAAATCACTCTTCCGCCGAGACGGTGCATCGCAGTTTCGAATGACAATCTTGTCCTCGTTGATGGCTCGTAGAACAGAGCACCGAGAATTTTGCCGTCACATATTTTAGTGCCCCCCGCGAGGAGGATTTCCTCCATATCGGAGGCCCGTTTCACAATTCGGTCCAGATCTGAACGGGAAAACTGCGCTGACGAGAGAATATGCTGACAATCCATTCGGGGAGATTTTACCCCTGCCTGCAGGTGTGTCAGCCAATTTCTTGCCTTACCGCTAAACCGGCATCTCTGCTTCACCGCCAGGGAGAGTTTCCCCGGCCCCGATCACCTCAGCCGGGCTTCTCCCAACCATGACCTGACCTATGATCTGACCGTCGCGCAGGTTTTGCTGCATTTCAGAAGCTATCTTTGACGGGCTGGGAAATTTTGCCTCGAGGATTCGGGCCGGAAAAGCAGCATTGTCCCAGGTGGCAGGAGTTTCCTCGAGTGTAATCGTGTAGTTTGCGCCCTCTTCAAAATCGGCTTTCGGTGACGAAGTCCAGTTTCCGGACATATCAGCCACCTCTGTAACCGAGTGAAATTCGATCCCGCTTTCCTCTTTTATCACCACTTTTACAGTGGCTCCGGGGGACGCGGCTCCGGCAAAAAATGGAATTAAATCGAAATCCCCTTCCACATCGGGCGAGGTTTCGACTTTAAATCCTCCGAAAAACCTTTTATCGCCGGGATTTCTGAACAGTTTAGTAATTCCGCCCAAAGGCAGGGAATCGGTCTTCTCTGACAATTCCCCTGTTCGGCCCAGTCTCGGCACCGCGCCGGTGACGGGAACGTCGGGATCAACCGTTTCAGGTGCCGACACCGTGCCGTTCACGATTGTCGACATTTGAGATACTGGTCCTTTCTGAGGAGGAGTGCCAGTGGATTCGACGTGAGCATCAGCTGTGTGCGGAGCTTCCACCTCCGGCGTGTATTGAACATTACTGAAATCCGAAAATGAAGTCACAGCACCGCTGCTAACCATCATCTCTGCCGAAAAAAAATCATGTTTGCCGCTCGTCTTAGTGGGCGGGACCTCTTCCGGCGGTTCTTCGACCGTTTGTTCCTGAGGTATCTCTTCGGCAACTTCGCTTGCTCCGGCAAACTCCGGGATTTTCGGTTCTTCAATTCTCGGTGGAACAATTCCGACGTAGTCGACGCGAAACTCGTCCCCGTATGATTTCAGATTGATCGCTTCGATCGTCAAATCGTAGCCGGATTCCGCAGGCACCCCGATAATTTCGAGAATTTTAGCCCCCGGAACACCCGATATCATAAAATCGGATGCATCGACGTTTTCCACGTATTCGTCGACGTAGATCCGGTACACGGAGGTTTCCCAATTGGGTTCTTTGGGTTCCAACGGCGGGACTTCCTCCACAATATCCGGTTCCCCGCTTTCGATTTCGATTTCCTCAGGAGGCTCCTCCTCAGGCTTTTCAGGAATTGTCACCGAAATCCGCAGGTCCATCGGATAATTCTGAGCCCCGTCCGAGGAAGTATATTTAAACCATTCGACCGGTGCCACAAGATCACTCCCGGCCAGTGAATCATCCACATTGTACTCGTAGGACCCGTCGGCACCAATCGCGAGAGTCCCGTACAATCCCACAACGTGAGTTGGATTACTACTGGATGTGGAACCGGATGCCACTGGGACCGGTGTTCCGTCACCGACCGAAATTTCCGTAACTTCAAATACCCCGGGCTCTTCTGACGGCTGATCTTCCGGTTGATCGTTTTCCTCTTCTGACCCGGTCACGGTAAGCGATAGTTTTTTCCGGGTTCCGTCAGAAAGAATGTAGGTAAATTCCTCATTCACTTCCACATCCGGAGCTAATCTCGCTGCGCTGTCCGGGTCGGTGAGATATTTGTAGGAACCATCCGACCCGATCGACAGAGTTCCATAGTCGCCATCGATCATAGTGCCGTCTGCACTTGAGGTCCCGGCGGCGACCGACTTTTGACCAATTCCACGAAAATTGATTTGTACCACTTGAAGATTTGCGGTTGCCTCACTCGCTACCTCATCAACAGGAGCGACCTCTTCCTCTGCAACGGCAGCACCGCCAACGGGAACGGACAAAACGGCTTCTGTCCCGTCTGATAAAATATAATCAAAAGACTCAGAAAGATCGGTTCTCGCAGCCAACTCCACGGCATGCTCCGGGTGCATCAGGTAATCGTAGGAACCGTTTGCCCCGATCGTTAGCACACCAAACTGTCCCTCAATTCTTGTGCCGTCTTCTTTACTGGTCCCTTCGGCGACTTCGAAATACCGTCCGCCGATACCGATTTGGGTAATTCGAACCTCTCCCGCGTCATCCATCACCGGCATAAGCTCTATCACGGCGATGGCGTTTCGGGCCCGGTCATCGATAAAATTCACACCGATATCCTCGGCTCCCGAATTTGAAATCGCTACATTCAGAGAAACGTTTTCCACTTCCACAGTAGCGATGACTTCCGTTTCCACGGATGATCTGGCCGCCTGATTTTCATCCCCGACCCCACTCGCAATCGCACTGAAGTAGCGGGAGTATGGACTGTGCGGGCTGGCGGAAATTTTTAATGCCGTGGTGTAAGTTCCTTCGGAAGCCCCGATAGGATTTCGCTGATCCACCCCGTTATAGACGACGGCAATGGCGGCTATCGCATCGGGAAACAAATCACTGAACCTGATCATCACCTTGTGACCGGGTTCGGGATTCACCAGAGTATAAATCCATGCTCCTCCGAACTGGGAATCATCAACCCCGGTGCCACTTTCCGCTGACTCCAGAACTCTGTCGCCATACATTACCGAATGAACTCCCGGTGATCCGATCTTTTTTCCTGTCCCGGCAAAAGCCACAACCAATAACCGATCCGGCTTACTACCATCGAGTTCAATTCCTGATATCTCGATTGAATCAGAGTTCGTGGCCGTCTCTTGGCGGACCGCGCCGTCCTGGTGGATCATGGTCACAATAGTAGTGGCAGAAGTTCAAGTTTTCCGATGCCTCTTTACATATACGAATAATTCCGTTTTTAAACAGACATTAATCAATATACCCGGCAGCAGTGCCGCTGAAAATCCGCATATTTCGGAACAGCGTCAAGCCGTTACCTCGACAAACTGATCACTGTACCCTGTTAAGTCACTTCCGATCACTTGTTATCGCCACCTCCTGAGCCTTCAAGAATCGAGAATTCATTTGAGTTACGCGAATTTGTTGGTAAGAAAGGTCTAATTTTTGCACACCTGAATCGTTCTCAGGTTGTCAGGGAAACCTGAAATCGCGCCACCACTCAGCTACTCACCAATGAGCCACCCTGTTATCAGAGAAGAGATCCGGCTTCAGGGTATCGGTGTGTCTCCGGGTATCAGCTGCGGGAAAGCTGACATCGTCGGGAAGTCACTCCAGGAGCCTGAAGAGCGCAAAATCAAAACCGGCGACATCGAGTCAGAGAAAAAGCGCCTCACCGAAGCTCTCGCAGCTACACGAGTCCAAATCAGCGCTCTGCAGGCGGAGATCAAGCAATCAGCCGGAGCGGAACATGCCAGTATTTTCGACGCTCATCTTCTCCTGCTCGAGGACAGCACGGTCCTCGATGAGGTGATTCGGAAGATGGAAAATCAGCTTTGTTCGATCGACTGGGCCTATTTTCAAATCATCAGCCGATACGCAGATTCTTTGCGCAAAATTGCCGACCCCTATCTTAGAGAAAGAGCCATCGATATCGAAGATGTCGCCATGAGGGTCCTGAAAAATCTGCGTTGGCCGGACGGCAAGTGGATGAAGCAGAAATTGAACGAAAACGCGAGTATTGTTCTGGCTCACGACCTGGCACCTTCTGACACCATTGGTTTCGACCGGGACAAGGTGAAAGGTTTCGCAACCGAGGCGGGCAGCGCCACCTCGCACACGGCAATTATGGCCCATTCCCTGAATATCCCCGCTGTGGTGGCGGTTCACGATTTCAAAAATACATGCCAGCCGGGTGACACCGTCCTGGTGGACGGCTACAAAGGGCTCTTGATTATAAATCCCTCGCTGGACACCATGGGCCGGTACAGCCCGTTAATCGAAAAAGAAGGCACTCTCGCTGATGATCTGATCGCGTTAAAAGACGCGGAAACCCTGACTGCTGACGGCAGGAAGATCGTTCTCTCCGCGAATATTGAATTCGTGGACGAGTTGAAGGCGGCTGAATCCCAGGGTGCGGAAGGCGTGGGACTTTATCGGACGGAATTTTTCTATCTCACCGACAAATCACTGCAATCGGAAGAAAATCAGGCGAAAAACTACGCCAAAGTGGCGGCGGCCTGTAATCCCCACGGAGTGATTATTCGAACTTTGGACCTCGGTGGCGACAAACTGCTACCTGAGCTTTTTGAAGAACCCCAGCCCAATCCTTTTTTGGGTTGGAGAGGCTTACGAGTCAGTCTCGACCGACCGGAGGAGTTCAAAATCCAACTCCGCGCCATTCTCCGGGCCAGCGCCCAGGGAAAAGTTCGGGTGATGTACCCGTTCATCTCAAATTTGGGCGAACTGCTGGAAGCCAATCAGTTACTCGAAGAGGCCAAACAGGAGTTAACCGAACGCGGCATTCCCTTCGACAAAAATCTGGAAAAAGGTGCCATGATTGAAATTCCCAGCGCCGTAATGGTAGCGGATCACCTCGCCAGGGAAGTTGATTTCTTTTCTATTGGGACCAACGATCTCGTTCAATACACCACGGCAGTTGACCGGGTAAATGACCGGGTCGCCAACCTGTATCGGCCGGCGCACCCTGCCGTGATCGAAATGGTCCGGCTCACGGTGGAAGCCGCACATCGTAACAACATCTGGTGCGGAATCTGCGGAGAGGCGGCCAGTGACCTTACTCTTACACCAATTTGGATCGGGCTCGGGATTGACGAATTATCAGTCGGCCCGGCGCAGGTTCTGCGGCTTCGCAAGGCAATATCCTGTCTGTCCACGCAACCCTGTGCTGATCTGGCCAGAGACGCATTATCCAAAGGTAGAGCCAGGGATGTGATCGAAATTTCAAACAATTTGGCTGGCATTTCCTACCCGGAACTCTTAGAATCACCCTCTTAGTTTACAAATTTTTTTGATTGCATACCACCGAAAAGTATTCAACCATTTTATATATCTTAATTATTAAGGAATGTTAATCAATTGGAAGTCGAGAATCCCCGGGGTTCGGAAACTGTTCGACGGTAGCGTTTGGAGAGGTGGCTTCCTGCCGGTGCCGCTTGTTTCACTGGCTTTGCTGTTCTTTTTCGTCCACCCCTGCCCCGCACCGGATTTTAAAGTCCCCAGTTTCCCCAATTTTTTTAAAGGCAGGGGCAACGAAACTCTGCAGGAGGTAGGACGTGCGCCGACCGGGCCGGGTGGTCTCTGCCAGTTACCGAACGGTGATTATATCATATCATGTCACCAGTTTTTCGGGCACCAGTATCGGGTCATGCGAAAAAGCCGCGACGGGTGGGAACCTTTCCCGAATCTGGAAATGAACACCCCGGGGAAAGGGCATCCTGTCGAGTTGGATTCTGTTCTCGGGGTGGTGAACAACGGAAACGTGGTATGGATGCTGGACAACGGGCGAAGAAGCGGAAAACAACCCAAACTGGTTGCCTGGGACACCAAAAAAGACTGTTTGCATCGGATTATCCTCCTCAACCCGTCTGTGAGGGAGACTTCGATATTAAAAAACCTGGTCCTCGATCCGAATTATCCTTTTATCTATATTTCCGATCCTGCTGATGGCGTCGAATCCGCCATTATCGTTGTAAATCTCGACACCGGTCTCTCGCGCCGTGTGCTGGACGGTCACACTTCCGTCCGAAGCGACCCTGCGGTATCGATCATTCTTGACGGAAAAACCGTTGAAGCGAGGCGGGCGGATGGAAAACTGGCCAAACCTCTTTCGGGTGTCAGCCCATTTGCTCTCGACCGCAAAGGCGAGTGGCTCTATTACGGCCCAAGAAACAGCACTACCCTGCATCGGATCAAAACAGAATTGCTCAGGCTTCCCAATCTGCCGCCTTCCACTCTCAATGCTAATGTAAAAGGCTTCTGCCCGAAACCTGTCTGCGACAGTATCGCGATCGATTCCAAAGACCGCATTTATTTCTCGGATATCGGCAACAGCGCTGTCACCTACGTAACACCGGATGACGACTATCTCGAAATTCACCCCCTGGTAATGGATCCGCGGATGGTCTGGCCTGGCGGGTTACTTTTCGGGACAGATGGTCAACTGCACTTTTTTTGCAATCAGTTGAACCGGGCACCAATTTTTAACGGAGGAAGAAATCAGACGTCTTCACCGTATTACCTCTTTAAGATCAGACCCCTTCCTACCAAACGTTTTAAACGACTTCCCGACTTTCCGACAAAGCTGCCCCAACCGCTCAAGAACCAGTAGATGTCCACTGTTCTCGACACCCTTCAACAGGGCACCGGATACCTCGAAAAATATGGAGTAGAGGATCCCCGGCTTAACATGCAGTATCTCCTCGCGCATGTTCTGAAGTGTGACCGGATGCAGGTTTATGTCGATTTTGACAGGTCCCTCACTGAAGACCAACTGGTGATCCTTCGTGATTTAACCAAACGACGGGCCAACGGCGAACCCCTGCAACACCTCCTTGGAACCAGTGAATTTTGTGGTCTGGAGTTTAAAACCGACTCCCGCGCTTTAATCCCCCGCCCAGAAACCGAAGAATTAGCAGAGAAATGCTCCAAACTCGACCTGCCCGGGAACCCGCAGATTCTTGATATGGGATGCGGCAGCGGAGTAATCGGCATTTCTCTGGCTCACCTGTTGAAAGACATCGAACCGGTGGTAGTTCTGGCGGATATTTCAATAGAAGCGCTTTCTCTCGCAGAGGAAAACCGGGCGAGTCTTGTTTCCGATGCCAATGTAACCCTGGTCGAGAGCGACCTTTTTTCCCATATTGACGGTCCTTTCGACCTCATCGTGGCCAATCTGCCATATATCCCACACAGCGAACAAACAAGCCTTAGCAAAGAGGTCCAGCAAGATCCAGATCTGGCTCTTTATGGAGGGGAACAGGGAACTGAAGTGATCGAAAGCTTCTTCAGCCAGATCGCAGAGCACATCAAATCAGGTGGCAGAATCGCTCTGGAGTATGGAATCAACCAGGAAGAGAAAATTCAGTCACTGGCCTCCGATGCACAGTTACATGAAATTGAGGTAGCTAAGGATCTGTCAGGTATAAATCGGTTTCTTTTCGCTGTGAAAATCTAAAATATCAGCTAGCATCCTCGCGACTTGAAATGGAAAATCTGAGAGTACTGGGAGGTCAGCCCCTAAATGGAAAAGTCGTTCCTGCAGGGAACAAAAACGCATCGTTACCGATCCTTTGCGCCACCCTTCTGACTTCAGATGAGGTCACCCTTCATAACCTGCCGGACATCACCGATGTCCGTCGATTTCTGAAGATGTTTGAAGCCCTCGGTAGCGAAGTTGACTACTGTGCGAAATCCCAGATAGGAGTAATTCGGCACAAAGATCTTTCCCGCGTTTCCCCTGAGCAAATCCCGGCTCAGATGCGTTCTTCCATCCTGCTGTTTTCGTCACTCACGGCCCGCGTCGGCGAAGCCACATTCCATTCCAACACCAAAGGTTGCGCCCTCGGACTGAGAGAGGTTGATCCCCATATTTATGCGCTGAAGAGCCTCGGTTATCAGGTCGAAATGGCGACCGAAGGATTCACATTCAGGAAACCCAACGGACGTCCCTCCGACAATATCATTTACTGGCTGGACTACGCCTCAGTAACAGCCACGGAAAACTTCATTATGGGAGCCGTTATCGGCAAAGGCACCGCCACCCTCCACAATGCGGCTTGCGAACCCCATGTGCAGGATCTGTGTCGTTTTCTCCTGAAAATGGGCGCAAAAATTAAAGGGATCGGCACCAACCGCATCATAATCGAAGGTGTCGAAGGACTGAACGGCTGTAACCATCGAATCATCGACGATCACCACGAAATTGCCTCCTTCCTTGCGATCGGTGCAATGACAGCGGGGAAAATCGAAGTTGTTCACTCGATTGACGAGCACATGGGGCTGATTTACCGGCAGTTTCAGAGAATGGGTATCCACATTGAGCACGATGCTAACGGAGCCTCTGTTGAGGGTAAGGAGTTCTATACTATTGAACCCAGCATTACGCCTAACGCCTACCCGAAAATCGAAGCCGCTCCCTGGCCTTATCTGCCCGCTGACCTTTTGCCGCCTTTCATCGCTCTTGGAGTTGCCTGCAAAGGCGATCTGCTTTTCTGGAATAAAGTCTATGAAGGAGCTCTTCACTGGATTCCGGAGCTCACAAAGTTTGGAGCATTTGCTCACGTCACCGACCCTCACTCCGTAATCATCAAGGGAGGACTACCTCTGCGGGCTGCCACTTCGATCGAGTGCCCCTACATCATACGAGCCTGCATTGCCTTGCTTATGGTAGCGCTCCGGGTGGAGGGAGAATCCGTTCTCCATAACGCATCCCCGATTCTGCGGGCCCATCCCAATTTCGCGGAAAAACTACGCTCCCTGGGTTGTCAGGTTAGCTGGGAGTAAGCAACTGCACGGGCGCGGGAAGGCAGGAAAAACCGGCCGGGAGCCGGTTCTACCAACGAAGGAAATACGCCCCGTCATATCTTCGGTCTGGGGTAACTGATCCGGAATCAACACCGAACGCATACAAGCAGAACGGGCGGCTTGAATCGGGTTCTATCGCCGTAAGATAAAATGTATCCGGTGCCGGTTTGGCCCGGCTTTACTACACAATCGGAAGCGATATAATTAAAATAACTCGCTAGACCGGCTATTCGAAATTTTCGGTATGCGATATCTTTTTCCGATGAAGTGGCAACAGCTATAAAGGGTTCTGCTTTCAACCAATTCACGAAATACACTTTCCGAACCTTTCACGACACCAATCCCTTTTGTAAACGAGAGTGAGCAACGAAATTGATACAGAGACAACGTTGCCGTTATACTTAAGGTCTGCGAAGTATTGTCACGAAATGAAAATTACATTTGTCACAGATACTTACGCTCCACAACCAAACGGCGTCGCTACAACTATGCAACGTCTCGTGGAGGGTTTAAGAGATATCGGACATGAGGTTGACATTGTTCGGCCGGCGAGCCTCCAGTGCGACGACGTGGGTCTAGAAGTAGCATCATTTGCTCTACCCAGGTATCCTGAGGTGAGAATCGGACTACCGATCCGATTAAAACTTCAACACCGCTGGTCCAAAAATCCTCCGGATGTAATTTATGTAGCTACAGAAACTCCACTAGGAGCATCAGCAATTTCCGCTGCCCGACACCTCGGTATTCCCTGTGCATCCGGATTTCACACAAATTTCCAGCAGTATATGTCCCACTATGATCTGCCCCTCCTGGAAAGGGCCACAATTTCCTATTTACGACATCTACACAACCGGTCCACATCGACTTTCGTTCCTTCCATGGACGTAATCGAACAACTTAACGGACAGGGATTTAAAAACCTCGAGTTCCTACCGAAAGGCGTCGATACAAAACTGTTTTCACCTAAAATGAGAGATACATTCCTGCGGTCCGAATGGGGCGCCAGCAATTCCAGTTTAGTCGGGGTATTTGTCGGGCGAATCGCGGCGGAAAAGAATCTCGATCTGATTGTGAAAACATTTACTGATATACAGAAACGAATCCCGGATTTTACCGGGGTATTTGTTGGTGACGGCCCTAAATTGAATCAACTCCGAAAACAGCACCCGGAATTCATTTATGCGGGTGTGCAACGTGGTGAAGAATTGGCCCGCTATTACGCGTCGTCTGATATGTTCGTCTTCCCAAGTCTTACAGAAACATTCGGTAATGTTACTTTAGAAGCTATGGCAAGCGGCCTTGCAGTACTCGCCTTTGATTACGCAGCCGCCAAGCAGCACATTCACGACGGAGTCAATGGATATACAGCAACATACGGTGATGAAGAAGCGTTCCTCAATAAAGCTATGCAACTGGTCCGCGACCCGGATCGTGACGAGGTCCGAATCGAAGCAAGAAAAAGCGCCCGGAAGGTTCGTTGGAAAAAGGTGGTAAAACACTTCCAGAAAGACCTCGTTGAAATGATCGAAAAAAACGGGAAGTCGAAGGTTGCCAAAAGAAAGCAGGTAAAAGCCCGGTAACTCCACTACCCAACGCATCGCTATGAAATCAAAGAAACCACACTACCACAGTATCATCATTTCCGATGTCCACCTTGGCACCCGTGATTCGAAAGCCCGGGAACTGATTTCGTTCCTACGGGCAACAAGGTGCAGGAAATTGATCTTAAACGGCGATATTATCGATGGTTGGGCGCTCAAAGGCAGCAATGGAAAGTGGCTCAACGACCATACCAAATTCGTAAGAACGATTTTGAAGAAAATGGAAAAACAGGGAACCGAAGTTATCTACCTGCGAGGCAACCACGATGATATCCTCGACCGTTTTCTGCCTATCGATTTCGGCAATCTACAGATAAAAGACGAACACATTCACGAAACTCCGCAAGGCGACTACCTGATCGTCCATGGCGATGGCTTCGACTCGGTAACTACAGATCACAAATGGGTAGCTCAGCTTGGATCAGTCGCATACGAATTGCTGCTGAAGATCAATCGCCTTTACAATCGCTGGCGGGCATTCCGCGGAAAACCGTTTTTTTCATTGAGTAAACAAATCAAAAGCCGCGTGAAATCAGCTGTCAGTTTTGTCGGACGTTACGAGGAACAACTCACACAACTGGCGAAGCACAGGAAGTGCAAAGGTATCATCTGTGGTCACATCCACACACCGGCCAACAAAAAACTGGACGGTGGTGTGCACTATCTCAACTCGGGAGACTGGGTGGAGTCTCTCACCGCCATTATTGAACCCGAACCGGGTAAGTTTGAATTGATCGAATTCGAAGAGTATATGTCCCGGGCAGATGTGCAGTCAATCGCGATTGAGTCTGAAAAAGTATTTGCCGAGGAATTCGATATCGAAGATGCTGTAACGGCTGCAGCGTAGTCAATTTCTCTACATATGCTTTCAGACAAATTGTTCCTGATCGACGGGATCGGCCCCTTTTTCAGGGACTACAAGCGAGTTCGGATCAACTGGTCGAAAATTCCGTGGCGAAGAATTCAAAAACTTGATCCCGGGTCCCGACAAGCATTTTTTGATCAGGTTCATAAAGATCTGGAAAAGTTTTGCGCGGAAACTTCAGCGATTGGCTACAATGCCGTTTCGCTGGATGATTTGCCACACCTCGCCCATCACGGATTTTACGAAGATTCGGTCACTGCGGAGATTGAAGCCAATCGGCAGGACTTTGCCCGATGCTTTGATATTATTTCCAAAGCCGGGATGAAGATTTTCCTGACCATGGATGTGATGGTCTATACCCCCGCTTTACTGGAAAAAGTCGGCACAAAAGAATCGCGCATTATCCAGTTTCTCACTGAACTATATGATCGTTTTTTCACGGATTTCCCCGCAGTGTCCGGAGTAATCATTCGAATCGGCGAATCCGACGGACAGGATGTCAAAGAGCAGTTTCGGAGTAATCTGATTTTGAAAAGCCCGAAAATGGTGAACCGGTTCCTTCGTGGCATCCTGCCGGTTTTCGAAGCTCACAACCGAACCTGTATTTTCCGAACCTGGACGGTCGGTGCCCACCGGGTAGGAGATTTGATATGGAATGATGCCACATTGACAAATGCCACCTGTGGTATCGAAAGCCCTGCTCTGATCCTGTCAATGAAGTATGGCGAATCTGACTTCTTTCGCTATCTCGAACTGAATCCCAATTTCTTCGCTACAAATATTCCGACGATCATCGAACTACAAACGAGGCGGGAGTACGAAGGCTGCGGTGAATATCCAAGTTTTATCGGCAAAGACTACGGTCAACTTGCTCTGGAGTTAAAAGATGCCCCCAACCTCGTAGGAATCAATGTCTGGTGCCAGACCGGTGGCTGGACTCCGTTTCGGCGACTCGCCTATATCGATCAGGAAGCCATCTGGACCGAGATCAACACCTTCGTTACGCTTCGGATGTTCAAATTCGACGATACCTGGGAGGAAGCCCTCGTGCAGTTTCCGAAATGCACCGATACCACCTCGTGGATCGAATTACTGCGACTTTCCGAAGAAGCCGTGAAAGATCTTCTCTATGTTCCGGATTTCGCGAGACAAAAAATGTATTTCCGGAGAGTGCGCATCCCCACCCTGCTGGGCGTCTATTGGCACAACATTTTTATCGCTCATTCGCTGCGCCGGATGATGAGACATTTCGTCGAGGACGGAGAAGCCTGCATCCGCCACAGTCACGCCGCTCTCGGTAAGATCCGCCACATGCGTAGTCTAGCCTTAAAATGCGGCCTTCCTCAGGATGACATCGAATTCATGGAGGACACGTTTTCTATACTGGCTTTGTCGAGGGAATATTTTTTTCGACCCTTTACCCCGGAAATCGAGAAGAAACTAAAAACCGCCAAAAAGGCATACAAGCGAAAATACCCGAGAGGCACCCGGTTTCGGTACGCCCTAAAAATCGATCTCACCCCGTTTACGTTCAACGCCAGACATCTTTCGTGGTTTACCCGCTTTATTCTCCGCAGTGAACCGCAATACCGCTTCATCGATCAGATTCTGGGATTGCGCCTGCTTTCCTACTTCTATCTGCTACTGAAAAAGACCCGCCCGAAAATGATACCCAAATTCGCCCGCAAAAGTGCCATGGGTATCGATACGATATTTAAATAAATCCGCTACACATCCTAACAACAAACCAAAACATGCTCACTACCACTCTGTTTATTCTTGCCGGACTCTTTGCTCTTATGCCGCTGCTGAACTTTATCAGCTATCGAATTTTGGGAAGTATTATTCGAAACCGACGCGAAAAGTGGGATGTAAATATATGCTGCGGCAAAACCGACGGCGGTGGCATTAATGTCGACATCGTAAAGCACGCCGACGTCCCGAATCTTGTTGTAGTGGACGATATATACAATCTTCCCTTCTCCAACAAGCAATTTGATAGTGTTCTCTGCTCCCACACCATCGAACATGTCGACGATCCCCAGGCCTTTTTTGCGGAGCTCGATCGGATCGCCGGTGAGGTGACACTCGTCATTCCTCCCCTCTGGGATCTCAGTGCGGTTCTCAATATTTTCGAACACCGCTGGATTTTCCTGACATTCCGCAAAGAACACCACAGCCTGCCTAATTTCATCAAACTGCCTCTCGCAGCTGCTTATCAGGAGAAAAAGGGCCAAAAAATCCGGGCCTGATCATTTTATCTCCCGAATATCCGCTGTCGTAGGCCCACTTTAGGATTTGGAAAGCCGGAATACTCAGGTTATTTGTTAACTTGTTGAGATATCTCCGGCGTTACGACTTTATTGACTTTAAAAATTCCATAAATGCTATGATTGTACCGTGATAAGTTGGAAGTCACCCGCCGATAACAAAGATTGTTTATGTCACCCGCTAAAGAAGCACTCGCAAAAATCCGAGAGTTAAAGCAGAAACTCGCTGAAGCCGAGAGAGGTTCCAACGAACAGATCGCTATTGTCTCCACAGCCTGCCGATTCCCCAAAAGCTCGGATACCCCTGAAAAATTCTGGGAAAGCCTGATCAATAAGGCCGATGAAACTTCCGAAGTCCCGCCTGAGCGATGGGACCGGGATGCCTACTTCGACGAAGATCCCGAAGCGCCCGGAAAAATGTATACCCTGCGGGGCTCCTTTCTGGACACAATCGACGGCATGGATGCTGATTTTTTCGGTATCTCTCCCCGGGAGGCAACCTGGGTTGATCCACAGCAGCGACTCTTTCTCGAAGTCGGCTGGGAAGCGCTCGAAAGAGCCGGATGGGCAGCGGAGGAAGTAGCAAAAAGTACCGGTGTCTTTGTCGGCTGGATGCATAATGACTATCAAAATACCGCTACCGATGTGCTTCGCGATTTAAATCCCTATATCGCTACCGGATCCGCCGGCAGCTTTCTGTGTGGTAGACTTTCTTATTATCTCGGTGTCCAGGGACCCAGTCTCGCGGTAGACACCGCATGTTCTTCCTCTCTGGTCGCTCTGCACCTCGCCTGTCAGAGTCTGCGGCAGAGAGAATGTGAACGGGCGCTGGTAGGTGGTGTCAATGTTATGGTCTCGCCGAAAACCACGGTGATGACCTGCAAACTCCAGGCTTTGTCCCCGAACGGACATTCCCGCGCGTTTGATGCGACTGCAGACGGATACCTCCGGGGCGAAGGCTGCGGCGTCATTGCGCTGCGACGACTCTCTGATGCGCAGAAAGACGGCGACCCGATTTTAGCGGTAATTCGAGGCTCAGCTGTAACTCACAACGGATTCAGCTCCGGACTGACAGCACCCAACCCCGAATCCCAAAAACTGGTTATTCGCCAGGCTCTGGAACGCGCCGGTCTGGAACCGCAGGAAATTGACTATCTCGAAGCACACGGAACCGGCACCGAACTGGGTGACCCGATTGAAATGAACGCCGCCGCTTCGGTTCTCGGCCAGGGGCGCGACAAAAACAATCCGCTCCTCGTTGGCTCGGTAAAAACCAA
Organism: Verrucomicrobiales bacterium; assembly: GCA_029213025.1. GTDB lineage: Bacteria > Verrucomicrobiota > Verrucomicrobiia > Verrucomicrobiales > DEV007 > Arctic95D-9. The sequence continues at coordinate 1,468 of JARGOZ010000075.1, read as the reverse complement.
TCTGGGTCACCTTGAGGCCGCCGCAGGAATGGCCGGTATTATTAAGACCGTGCTGGCCATGCAGAACAACCGGATTCCGGCACACCTGCACTTCGAAACGCCGAATCCTCACATCGCCTGGGACAGCCAGCCTGTTGAAGTAGTTAGTGAAGAACGTGACTGGCCCAGGGAAAAGACAAAGATCGCCGGCGTGAGTGCATTCGGTATGAGTGGCACCAACTCGCATTTCATACTGGAAGCCCCACCGGTTCAACAGGGTACAGTCCCGCACCTAACAGGGTACAGTCCCGCACCTGACAGGGTACAGTCCCCCCTACTTCCCCTTAGCGGGAAAAGCAAAGAAGCAGTGGCCGGGCTCGCCGACAGCTACTGCAAATTTATTCAGGCACACCCCGATGTGGATATCGCGGACTTTGCCTACTCCGCAGCCGTGGACCGTCGCCATTTTGAATACCGTGCAGCCGTAGTTCCCGGTACCCGTGACCAAACGATTGCTTTATTGGAAGCTGTAGCAAACGGTAGAGAAACGGAAGGAGTTTACCAGGGCCAGGCAAAACAAAACCCGGTCGTCGCCTGGCAGTTTACCGGACAAGGTTCACAATACGAAGGCATGGGGAGAAAACTCTATGAGTCGGAACCGGTATTCCGGGAATGGATGGATAAATTTACCAGTGAACTGTCTAAATACCGAAGCGGCAACCTGCAGAAAATTATCGCAACCGATGGTGAGCAACTCAACGAAACGACATGGACTCAACCCGCTCTCTTCGCTATCCACCTCTCTCTCGCAGAGCTCTTAAAGAGCAAAGGCATCTATCCTGATGTCGTTCTGGGTCACAGCCTCGGGCAATATGCGGCCGCTTGTGTGGCGGGAATGCTCGACTGGAAAGATGGCATTCGCCTGATTCACGAACGCAGCCGGTTGACCGGTGGACTTCCCGCAAACGGAGCGATGGCAGCGGTGTTTGCGGATCGGCAAACGGTGGAGAAAATTGTGGCAAAGTATAGCGGACTGTCTATAGCGGCCCGGAACGGAACCAATACAGTCATCAGCGGACCGAAGACCTCAATTGATGAGGCCGAAGCCGAACTGTTGAAAAACGAAATTCGCACGAGGAGACTCGTTACTTCACACGCCTTTCACTCGGAGTTGCTCGATCCAATCCTCGATGAATTCGAAGATATCGTCGATAGCATTTCCTTCCAGCCAGGTCACATTCCGTTGATTTGTAATGTTACCGGCAAAGCTCTGCCACCCGATTTTGTAGCTGACGGAGCATACTGGAGAAAACAGCTGCGCAACGCAGTTCAATATAGTGAAAGTATCAAGAGTCTTGCGGATCACCGCTGTGACATCCTGCTCGAACTCGGACCTCTACCCATCCTTTCCCGGATCGCAGTGGCGAACTGGTCAGGGATTCAGGATTCGATCGTTTCGACACTCAACAAAGATGAGGATGACTCGGTC